>JAQUWY010000007.1 GCA_028692655.1 Candidatus Omnitrophota bacterium
AATCGTCACGAATTTATCCGGCTCTTTGCCAACATCAAATATTTCTCAAATACAGACCCTCTCATCTTTTTTCAATCAAACTTCTTAGTTGTTTTCTCTTTGTCCTCTTTGGAAAAACAGATGGGTAACCTAAAGCAATTACTGCCTCAAGCTCTAAATTCTTAGGAATTTTGAAATACCTGCGTAATTCATCTTTCTGATTGAGAATTTCACCCAGCCAGCAAGCACCTAACTTTTGAAAGTGAATATAAAGAAGCATGTTCTGAATACAGGCACCGATGGCCATTAAATCTTTTTCTCGGTTATAAGAAGCCTTTTTATCCAAAAACACCAGGATGGCTTTATCCGCTTCTTTTATAACACTGCTGTAATGAGTAAACTCAGCCAATGAGTCTTTCTTGGCCTTATCTAAAACCAGAAATTTCCAGGGTTGATTATTCAATCCTGAAGGTGCCCAGCGGCCGGCTTCTAAGATTTCATCAATTAACCTCTTGGCAATGGTTTTCTTTCTAAATTTACGTATTGAGCGGCGGGTTTTGATAAGCCTTGAAACACTCATATCTATTAACCTCCTGGAGTTGAATGTTTATTGTATTCTAAAACCGCCCGGATTTCAAACAATACTTTCGGGCTTTCTAACAAGCTTGAATTTATGTATTATTGGGGGTATATTGATAATAGCTTTATTTTAACTACATTTTGCCCAATACCAAACTTTATATTGGTATTGGGTTTTTCTGGGAAAACTCCGTTAGTTGATTTTTGTGTTATAGGTAAATAATAAATAGGGGAAGAATAAAATGAATTTTTGGGGAAAGATATCTAAAGTGTTATTAAGCTTTGGCGAAAGTCCGGCGGAACGAAAGATCAAAGAATCCACAATAGAAAATTGGTATCTACATTTATCCGAAGAAGACCGAAAATTCTTCCCTGATAAGTCCGCGTTTGAAAAGGGCTTCCGTGATGTACCTGTGCGAAAAGTTGATCTGGCATTCCAAATCTATCAAAAAGAAGCGAATGGACAGATGGAGAAAGAACCTTTATCGTCGTCTGACAAAACTCTTGTTGAGAATGCCTATCTAGCCGGTTATCATCAAGCTAAAGAAGAGTGGAAATGGTCAAAAGATGAGGCATGCAAAAGAGGTGATCAGGTCGCTTGGTTTGCATTACATATTTATAGATATTGTTAATTCATAGGTAATAAAATATGAGAAAATACATTGATGACATAACCGCAACTCTTGCCAAATTTCAATACATTGAGGAATTTCTTCGCATGTATATACAAAAAGTAAATAGCAGAATCAGAAAAACAATGAAGGGGAAAATACCCTACAAATACAGCGAAAAATGGGTTAAAAAAGATTCCTTAGGAACATTGATAGATAAATTTGAAAAAAATAATGACAACAAAATTTTAATCAAAAGATTAAAAAGCTTAGTTCCTGAACGCAACAAAATAGCACATAAGGGGTTGTTAATCACTAGAGACCAGATTGTCAATGTTTCTTCTGTAAAATTAAAAAAAGAAAAGCTAAAAAAAATACGCATAAGTGCTGGAGTAGCACTAAATAGAATAAATGATGAAATAAGAAAAATTGAAAAATAAATAAACCTATAACAGCTCAATCCAGCCGACCTAAGCCGCCGGCTGGTTGAGGATATCGTAACATTGGGCCGTCGAAGTTGCTATTTTATAAAGAATTTGTGTCCGGGCGCCTGAATATCGGGTTAAATCTTACTCAACTTTGTTTCGTAACTTTTAACCCGAAGCGCCTCGGACATAGTTCAGCTAATCCCGGCCTTCGGTCGGGAAAGTTTCAATAGCTAATTTTTGTGTTAGGCCAACGAAATAATAATGGATAAATTTCCAAAACGGAAACTGACTAGATTAAAAAAATATGATTATTCACAAACAGGCTATTATTTTGTAACCATCTGCACACAAAACCGCAAAGAAATATTCGCATCGATTAAAAATAATCAAATAATATTAAACGAATTCGGCAGAATTGTTAAAAAATCATGGTTGCAAATACCCGAACATTTTAAAAACATCGAATTGGATAAATATATAATAATGCCCAACCATATCCATACAATTATAAATATTGTAGGGGCGGGGTCACCCCGCCCGTTAAAAAACCACGACAATGATGATAACAAAATAATTGGGTATAGTATCGGGCGAGGAAACCTCGCCCCTACAAAATTGGGCCAGGTTATGGCATTTTTCAAATACCAGACAACAAAACAAATAAATAAATTACAAAATAGGCCAGGTATAAAAATATGGCAACGTAGATATCATGACCACATTATCCGTAACGATAAATCATTGAATAGAATACGTGAATATATTGATAATAATCCTAAAACCTGGGATAATGATATTGAAAACCCCATTAGGTTAGGTGCAATAGAATCGGAATTGATTAATGTATAACAACTCAATCCCCGCCTTCGCGTAAAGCTATGGCGGGCAGGCAGCCGGCTCATTCGGCGCGCTCCTTGGCTTTGTCAAGTCGCTTACTCAGAGCAAGCTCCCCTGCAGCTAAAGCGGTTTACCCTGAGCGAATGAAATGAGTCGAAGGGCTGATTTCGGGTGTCAGAAATAAAGAAGCGGTAATGAGAAAAATAACTACAATTACTTTCTTGATAGCAATAAGTGTCTTCTTTAATAACTGCTTATTTGCCCAGCAGAAAAACACCGAATGCAAGAAGCTGAAAAAAGAGATAAAAAGCCTGATCAGTGAATGCCAAAGCTGTGAAACTGATGGAGAATGCTTTGTGGATGAGAGTTTGATTATAGGGTGCCCCTTTGGGTGTGATTTTATACGCAGCCATAAATTCGATAACAGTAAATATTTAACTTCAATTAAAATAGAAATTGAGAAATACAGTGATGTATGCGAAAAATGCCTGTGGGATTGCGACGTTACACCCAAAAAGCAGGAAGTTGGCTGCCGCCAGGGCAAATGCGTGGATTTAAGATATTATTCCGGGAAGAATCTGGATTAAAAGATAAATGAGGCTTTGGTCAATACATCCAAAATACTTAGACACAAAAGGGCTGCTTGCGCTCTGGCGGGAGGCTTTGCTGGCAAAAAAAGTGCTGCAAAATAAAACCAAAGGTTATAAAAAACACCCCCAGCTTCTGCGTTTTAAGAGTCAGAAAAACCCCGTTGGCGCTATAAATTACTATCTTTATGAAATATTCAAAGAATCCAAAAAAAGAGGTTTTAATTTCTCCTGCCGCAAGGCCTGTTCTATATCTAAAAAGAGTTCTATTACCGTAACAAGCGGACAAATAAAATATGAATTCAGCCATTTACTGGCTAAGTTAAGAAAAAGAGATGCGGTTAGGTATCGCTTGTTTAAAAATACTAAAAGAATAAAGGTGCATCCTATATTCAGAAAAAAGAAGGGCGAAGTAGAACCCTGGGAGAAATTGTAAAGCAGAAGAACGCATAGTAAATACAACCACTAAACCCACCAGTAGCCTAATTCTTTCAAAATTCTTGGCCGGTGCTGCCAATCACTAAGAACCTTTACCCATATCTCAAGATATACTTTCTTATCGTAAATCTTCTCTATTTCTGAACGAGCCAAGGTGCCTATTGCTTTAAGGCCACGGCCCTGCTTGCCAATTACTATCTTTTTCTGAGAATTTCTCTGCACATATATTGTTACTTCTATATGCACCACCTTTTTCCTGTCTTTTATGGCTGATACCTCTACTGCTACTGAATGGGGCAGTTCCCTGTCCAAGGCCAGAAAAAGCTTTTCCCTGACAATATCGGCTATTCTAAACTGTATAGGAAAATCGGTCAGAGTATCTGTATCATAGAATGGGCCTGATTGCGGAAGATTTTCAAGTAAAGCCGCTCTAAGCTCATCTATATTCTTGCCGGTCTTGGCTGAAACCGGAATAAACTGTGCTGAAGGTTTTTTACCAACTTTTTCATCCGCCTTTTTTTGCCAAGCTTCAATGTAGCTATTTAGATATACGGATTTTAGGTCTATTTTATTTAAAACCATGATTACAGGGATATTTTGAGTACTGATAATATCCATTAAGCGGGATTCTTCTTTGCCGATGCGCCGAGAAACATCAACAACATACACAATAATATCGCTACCTTCTATCGAGCGTTTGGAAATAACATTGAGATGCTCAGCCAGATGGTCCTTGAAAGAGTGCATCCCGGGAGTATCCACAAATACTATTTGAGCTCCTTCTAAATTTAATATACCTCGTATCTGATGCCGGGTAGTTTGAGGAATGGGAGAAATGATACTTACTTTCTCTCCTACTAAAGCATTCATCAAAGTAGATTTTCCTGTATTCGGCCGGCCTAACACCGCCACAAATCCTGCTTTAAATTTTTTTTCGCTTTCTTTTGTTATCATTGACCGTTGTCCTTTACCCTTGCTAAACGGGTTTTTTCATAAAAATTATCTGTATATTCCCGGAACAAAGAAACTTCTAAAAATTCGGCTTTTAAGGGGTTATATCCATAAGAAGCCAAGAGAAAATAAGCCGTGGAAGAAAGCGAACCCGTCTTATCGCCTTTAGGTGTGCGCCAGCCGTGCCCGGTATCTATGAAAGGGCTTGTCGCATAAGGAAGACAAGGGTCCTGCTTACCCGATGCCGAAAGAGAAGTGATTATCATCTGCCCGAGCTGATCTGTATAAAACCTGGCTTTGGTAAAATATATTTTAGACTTCGCGGGATTTATATCTTTAAAATATTCTGCCATTATCTCGAAAGATAAAATCATTTGAGATGTCCATTCTCCGGAAACAACGCCCCCCCTGGGAATATTCTTGGCTTTAGCGAAATCAAACCCCTGTATTTTAAATTCCTGCTGTCCCCGTTTGAATATAGCAGTAACCTCGCAATGTTTGACGGCAAAATCAAGAATTACCTCGGGGTCCATGTTTAATTCATAGAGCGTCTTGGGGCCGAAAGCCGCGATGGACCAGGCATAGGTATCAGTTGCTATCGTAGAATCTCCTTTGCCCCGTTTAACCGGAAGGTGAAAATCGGTATAACAATAGCGCTCAATCCACGACTTTATTTTATCCGCGGCGCGGCGGTATTCATAGTCACCGCTTAGCTCGTAGAATAATTCAAAAAAAGCGTAAGCATCAAGATTGTGCTCTGTGGAATACCAATCGTGCATAGGCCCGCCTTTAAGGCCGCATTCAGAATCCATCATCGATAACAAGAATCCTGCCACCTTTTGTGCTATAGCAATATACCTGTCATCTCCGCTTTCTTTGGTATAACATAAAGCCGCCAGGCCAATCCAGGCGTTGGGCCCGCTATGTATAACATATTCGAATACCTGGCCGTTTGAAAAATACGCGTTATAAATATCCTGGCCATGGTTAACCCTTGCAAGGTAAAAATCAAGTATCCTGGAAGCCTCTCTCAAATGACCCTGGCAGGAAAAAACTATAGCAGCCAGCGCCTGATCGTAAGTAAAACAAGCTTCCTCTAAGCTGGCGTCTCCTTCGTAACTTATGACTAAACCGGTGGATAAATCCTGGCGGTTCCTTATCCAGCCAAACATCCCCTTTAAGATCTTTCCCGAAACAGCGCTTCTGGCTTTTTCTAACTCCCGAGCCTTGCGGCCGGCAAAAACGGCTGTTTCTTCTCTTTTTTTCTTCTGTGCTCTAAAAAAATCGTTTTCTTTCTTTAGGCGGGAAAGCTCGGATTCAAGAGAAAAAATTCTCTGTTCCAGGTCATGTGCCAGGTCAGACTTCCTGCTCTGCCTTGAAACCCGGTCATATTCTTCCTTCTTGCTGAGTATATTTTCATCCAGAAGCTTTATGCGGGAAGCTATTTCTTCTATACGTTCTTTATAAAATAAACTTTCTGACTGCTGATCCAGGAAGGTTTCGTCTAAAGAAGAGCTTTTTTGAATAATATCGATGTAATCACTAATCAACTCGTGGTTCTGGCGATTAAGCGAACGGGTTTCTAAAAATAGTGCCGACGATACTATGGCCAATAGCAGTAACGAGGCTATTAAAACCCTGGGCACATATTTCTTCGCTATCGCAAAATTGAAAAGCAGTGCTGCTTTATTTTTCGGTATATCTTTAAATTCCAAACCTGCCTTATATACTTTGTAAGAATCCTGTTGTTTCGCCTGCATCCAGGCAACGGTCGCCTGGGTTTCTATTGTCCTGTGCCCAAATGGAAGATGAATCTTCAATAGCAAACTGGACGGATCCTTGAGCCTATCCCAAAAACCCCACCATAAATCATTGGCTACCAGGCATATTCCGGCTTTGGCTATATCACGAGTAAACCCCTGCAGCCAGGGGGTAATCTGTTTACCATTCTCGTCCTGGACGACAAACTCTACCGGCAATACTGTCGATATTCTTAAATATTTTCTCCTATTCATAAAGCTTATCTCTATATCCTGGTTACCCAGTAAAATATGCGGGTTAGTGGGCCGGGAAATCATTTACGAAGCTTATTTAGCTTACTGAAAAATATTTTGAACTCGGTTAGTTCTCTCACTTTTTCCAAATCAGGATCCCTGAGCATATAAGAAAACTCTTCGTATCCTATCAGAACCGCCCGTTTAAGTTCTTTTAAAGCTTCCTGAGGGCAATCGAGAAGGGAAAGGCTGCAGGCTAAATTATAATGCACAAAAGGATCATCGGGTTTAAGCTCGGCGAGTTTTCTATCAACGGCAAGGCCTTCCTGATAAAAGCCTTTGCGGGTATAGGAATCTCCCAAAGAAATCAGGACATTTACAAAATTCGGGCATTCTTTAAGTATGCTTTCATAAAATTTTATTTCGAAGTCTTTCCTTCTCATTCTGTCGCTTCGCTCCTGCACGCTGATGATCGCAGATTAGATACCGCAGATTGACACAGGTATTATTCTGTGATCATCTGCGATTTTTCATCTGTGGCCATCTGCGTTTTCTCTAGGATGATTTCTTCACGCAAGAGATATATCGCTTCTTCAAGATATTTTTTGAACTTTTGATAGTCTTTCTGCTCTACAATCGGCTTCTTCACAACGAATTCCTGCTTAAAATTAATAATTCCTGCGGCTTGCCGGCAGGAAACAGTAAGCTTAAACCAGGGGTTGTCTGAAATTACCTGACTTGGCAAATATTTTATAGTTACATTCTCGGGCAGCACTATATTGATATCAGCCGACTTAGTGTACAATCCTTCAAAATCTATGGGATAATTTCTTTCCTCTTTGCTTATCAATTTATAATCCAGATATACCTGATCCAAAACCGGGACTATCCGCAGTTTACCCGCCGGATTAAAAAATTTGTCGGCAAAGAAATTATAAATAAGCCTGGGGTTAGAGTCTAAACCTTCTATATTTTCAATTTTGTAATCCTTTAACTGCGAAAGAGAAGATATCTCCATCATTTTTTTCTGGATATTCTCTTTTATTATTTCAGGATGTGTATATTTTACATACCAGCGGTAAGAAGCAGCAAAAAATCCCTCGCTTATAACACTTCTGGTAATGTCAGCGTTTTCCTCCAGTGAAATTTTTATATCCATGCCGTAACGAATAACATTATCGCTACTTTGTGGTGTAACAAGCATTTCCCAGGTATCATCGAAAAAGACTAAAACTTTCCTGTCCTGATCTGAGGAAGGTATCCGGCCAAAAGAAGTTGTTTCGGCGGTAGGATCCATAAATATAAGTTTACCCTCAATCTGCACAGCACAAATGGCATGATTAAAGTTTAAAGAAGGAAAACTTTCTTCTGCCGGATAAACTTGCCGGGTAGGAATCAATACGGGATAAGCCGAAAGGCCGGCTTTTTTCAACATAGCTACCAGTAAAATAGCCTGGTCTTTGCAGTCGCCATAACGGTTAGTAAACACTTCCTGGGCCGAATGAGGTTCGTAGCCGCTGTCTCCGTATTCTATTGCCACATAGCGAATATTTTGGGCCACGAATTCATAAATGCTCTTGGCTTTTTGATAATCATCCGCTTTGCCTTTTATCAAACCTTCTACAGCCGCTAAAGCATCTTTGCCTAAATCTAATTTCCCCTTATACAAAGATTTCCACCAGGTATAAATCTGGCCCCAAGAAGAAAAGCTTGAAACCGCAAATGCAGGATTAATCATAGACTCCGGCGGCATAGCGTATTCAGGAATGATGGATTTTACTTCCTTGAATTCCCAGCTATATATATTATTATCGGCATCCTGGCTCATAACCGGCTCAAGATTAATTTCTTTAGCATATCCCGGGTTAAAAAATTTGAATCTAGGCTGGGTTTTCTTAGGGACTATAAGCCGGAAAGAGGCTTTAAATATGGGGTAGGCTTCCCGCAAACGATAAATAAAGCTAAAGTCTTTTTCGTTG
Source organism: Candidatus Omnitrophota bacterium (assembly GCA_028692655.1). Taxonomy (GTDB): domain Bacteria; phylum Omnitrophota; class Gorgyraeia; order Duberdicusellales; family 4484-171; genus JAQUWY01. The sequence goes on from JAQUWY010000007.1 coordinate 8,384, forward strand.
ACAAGTTTAGAAGAATAAATTTTTAGTTTATACTCTATAATAGCGCCTACGTCGACTGCTGGCATAGAGACAATAAATGCCCGGGAATTACTGTATAGAGGAAAGTTAAGATACCTGCTGACATCTCTGATGTTTTCTCCTCCGGCATATACAACTTTGCCGTCTTTGGTGATAGTGCGGGCAAACTCCAATTCTACTCTCTGATAAGTAGAATCATACCCAACCTCAACTTCAGCAAGGCTTTTGCCCCGTTCTTTTAAAACCTTTTCTACAACATGAATTGAAGAAATAGATGTATTCTCTTCTGTTATTCTGGTTTCTTCATCCACAAGAAGCATTAGAGCAGCTTCGTCTTCTATTTTCTGAATAAATTCCTGGGAAGATTTATCCAGTTCCTCTACCTGGGGCGGGATTTTACCCTCACTATTTGTCTTTATAAATTTTATTCTCTTTTGGGCTTTTTGTTTAAACCGGCCTTGAATTTTAGCATAGATTTTTAAAGCTTTAGGGAAAAGGTTTTTATTCTCCAAGACATCCCCGTAAAGATAAAGGTATTCTGAATCTTGCGGTTGGAGTTTAATCTGCTCAAAAAGAGCCATAGCAAAGTCGTATTCTTTTAGACGGGCGTATGTTTTAGCAAGAAGGTGGCTGGCTACAGGATTATCAAAACCAATGAGAATATCTTTTGCTTTTTGATAATCTCTAAAATTATAGTAGAACTGGGCTAGCTCGAGCCTTAATTTGGCATCATCCGGATTAAGAGCAAGCGCCTGTTGATAACTGGCGGTTAAATTCTGATAGTTCCTGCTAAAATCCGTAAGGCTTTCCTGCTGATAAAGACACCTGTTCGAAGCAGAACAGGAATAGAAACTCACCAGTAATAAAACTATTATTAATTTATGAAATGATTTTAAGCACACTTTTAATATCCTGGCCTTCCTTTATTCCCAGGCTTTTAGCTTTACGGCTGGCTGAATACACGTTGGAACTCAAAGCCTGCTTGATGGTAGAAACACCTTTGATTAAAACCGCCGTATCTTTAAAGCTGTCGGCAGCTTTTAAGTTTAGATAGCCGCACATCACATAACCGCGCCTGCCTTTTAGAATTATCAGCTTCTTTTTCCCCAGAGGCATACAATAAGCTGCGATATTTTTTCTGCCTATCCTTATCTTTTTAGTTTGCAGCATTTTTAAAAGATTTGCTTTTTAAGATACTATCTATTTAAGAGCTTTTATAAATCTCTCTATGCGGATTATCGCTTCTTTTAAATTGTCCAGAGTGTTGGCGTAAGATATCCTTATATGCGTATCAAATTCGTCGCCAAAAGCTTTTCCCGGAACGACAGCGACTTTTTCCTGAAATAAAAGCTTCTTCGCAAAATCCAGGCAATTAACATGGAATTTTTTCAGGGAAGGGAAACAATAAAAAGCGCCTTGAGGCTTTGGAGTATAGAATCCCAGGCGGTTTAATTCCTTAACTACAAAGTCTCTTCTTCTTTTATATTGGCTCCGCATATCCGCGACTTCTCTCTGAGCCCGCAGAGCTTCTATCGCGGCAACTTGCGAAACAATAGGGACACACATCATTGAAAAAGAATGGATTTTAGTCATGGCAGAAATAATTTCCTTGTCAGCACATACATACCCCACCCTAAACCCTGTCATCGCATACCCTTTGGAAAACCCATTAAGCAGAATCGTTTTACGTTTGGCTTTTTTATCTAAAGCAGTAAAAGGTACATGCTTAAAATCGTAGGTCAACTCATCATAAACTTCATCGCTTATAACAAGCGCCCCGCTTAAAGCTATCAGACGCCAAATCTTTGCGAGCTCCGAACCAGAATAATGAACCCCAGTCGGGTTTGAAGGATTGTTCAAGATAATAGCTTTAGGTTTTACAGATAGGGCGTTCTTTAGCTGCTTTAAATCTATCTTAAAATCACTTTTTTCGTCAGTAATTAGATACTGCACTTTTGCTCCGGCAATTTGTGCTAAAGCCGGATAAGCTACGTAATGAGGGCTTATTACTAAAACCACGTCTTTTGGCTCTACTATGGCACGCAAAGCAAGGTCAAGCCCTTCACTGACACCGGTAGTTATTAAAATTTCATTTTCCGGTTTATAGTTAAGCGAGTATTTAGAATTTAGAAATTCAGAAATCCCCTGACGAAGGCTAAGTAAACCGCTGTTAGAAGTATAAGAAGTCAAGCCTTCTTCAAGAGCAGTAATAGCTTTTTCCCTGATTCTCCAAGGGGTTATAAAATCCGGCTCGCCTACACCCAGGGAAATAACCTCCGGCATGCCCAGCACCAGGTCAAAGAATTCCCTGATTCCCGAAGGAGAAACTTTTTTTATGTGTTTAGCAATCATATTATTTCTGTGCCTGTACACCAGCCACCAGTGCACCAGTTAATTTTTCTCACCAGTGCTATGGCGTTACTGTAACCGGCACTCCTTTAATAGGTTATCGGCAATCTTTGGTTTTTGTCTTTTTTTGTTAAAATTATCCCGTCTTCTTTATATTTTTTAAGCATAAAATGTGTAGCCGTAGCTTTTACCGAACTCAAAGGAGCCAGCTTTTCGGAAACAAATCCAGCCACAGTCTGTATATCTTTGCCGGAGACCTCTAACAGCAAATCATACGTACCCGACAAAAGATAGCAATTTTTTACTTCCGGAAAACGGTAAATCCTTTCAGCGATAAGATCGAAACCTACATCTTTCTGCGGTGCTATTCTAACTTCTATAAGCGCTACGACGTTCTGTTCATTTTTGAGTTTTGTTTTATTAATAATAGCTTTATATTTTACGATAATTCCTTTTTTTTCGTAACTCTTTACTGCTTTTTCTATTTCTTTGATACTCTTGCCGGTTAATTTTTTCAGGTCTTCAAAAGAAATCCTGGCATTACTTTCTAAAATCTCCAAGATATCATCCATATTATCCTCCTTGCGTAATTTTATTGGAGCTTTCATAATTTATAAATACCTTCTGCGGGTTTAATATCTCCTAATAGCTTCGCTGGCAGGCTATTGTAATCTTCCAAAATAGCCACATCTGCATCTTCATCATCCGAAACAGAAACCTGAAAGCTTAGAATATTTTAACCCCTCGCAAGATACGCCGGGCTTTAGGGCCATCTCTATGAATAGCCCGAGAGGGCTTTGCTCTTAAATTCGGCACACTCTGTATTTTACCAAATTATTCCTTTATGCATAGAAAATTATGCATCGGAAGGTTCCGTGTGTAAATTCAGGATTTGCCTTAGGCTTATCCTCAAAACTTTCGAATCCTTATCCTGATAGCACAGGTAAAAACCTTTTTTTTCTTGTGTGACCTGCAGCGGTTTAAGCAGCGCCTCTTCAACCCTCCGCGCACAAGAAAAGCATCTTGCTTTAATTACACCTTCGGAATCAATAACCTGACGCAAGACGCCTATTTTCTTATTTTCTTGGGCCTGAAAAATGTCATTATCTAACCCGCAAAGAGATACAAGCTCCTCTAAAGTTTCAATCCCCTTTTGCTTAAAAACATCTATAAGCTTATAGAAAATTTTAGCGGCAAAAAGAGAATCATCTATCGCCCTATGGAATCCACCACTGCAATCTAAATTAAAATAGCGGGCAACTGACTCAAGATTATATCTGGTCAGTTCCAACAAACCTCTGGCCATCGAGAGTATGTCAACAGCCGGAACATCCGGGGCTTCATAGTTGTTTTTTTTAAGATAGTGTTTAATAAACCCTACATCAAAACCGGCATTATATGCACAGATAATGGATCCTTTTAAGAATTTAATCAGGTTATCGGCAATTTCTTTAAAAGCAGGTGCATTTTTAAGTTCTTCATCAGAAATTTTATGCACCTGGTAAGCCTCCTTGGGCATAAGTTTTCCGGGATTAACCAGGCTGTGAAATGTCTGAATCGTCCGGCGTTTTTCCATTTTTACCGCACCTATCTCACAAATTGCATCTCCCATAACAAAATCTAAGCCGGTAGTTTCTAAATCAAGAAAAACTAAAGTGTACTCTTCAATATTTTTTTTTAAATCCATATTTTTCGGTTTGCGGTTAACGGCGTTCGGTTTTCGGATTTTCTTTTTTTTCGAAAACCGCAAACCTAAAACCGACAACCGAATTAATTAGATGATTATCTTAGCAACAACTGTTCTTTCTCTAGAACGTGTGTCGAAATCAACCAATACTATTTGCTGCCAGGTACCTAAATCAAGATTACTTTCAGAAACGGAAACAAAAAAATTAGTTTTTAAAAAAGTGCTGCGTAAATGCGAATGGCCATTGTCATCACTCCATGCAGCATTATGAGCATAATCTTTGCGAAAGGGCAACAGGCGCTCAAAAGACTGGCTTAGATCTTTTACCAAACCGGGCTCATATTCCATAGTAGTCAAGGCTGCAGTTGAACCTATGACTGACAGAAAAATAATCCCGCTTTCTATGTGGTTTTGGGCGATGAGAGCCTGTATTTGAGGGGTAATATTGATAATATCATCGTTCCCTTTGGTCTTTATCTTTATAAATGCTGTTATCATACTCCCAAAATGGCCCGGATTTATCCTATTTTGCTGCCGGGGTCAACTTTCTTATCGCAGGTTAATAGTCCCAAATCATCCTTTGAGCGGGCCGCTAAAAGCATGCCTTCGGAAACTATACCCCTGAGAGTTTTCGGTTCAAGATTGGCCAGCACCACCACCTGTTTACCCAGCAAAGAATCCTGCTCATAAAAAGGCTTGATCCCAGCCACCAAAGTAACTACTTTTTCTCCAATATCAACTTTTAGAACATATAGTTTTTCCGCATCGGGATGAGGGTTTACCTCGATTACTTTGCCTATTTTTAAGTCTAATTTTGAAAAATCATCGAAACTTACCATCAAACCTCCTTCTGAATGATACCACCGTTGAATATTGTAGAATATTTTATTTAACAGACTTTAAAATTTTCAAGCCTCATCTTTCTTGATTCTACCAACTCTTGAAATTAAAGCAATGTTTTTTGTTTTATGCCGGCAAGGAAGGCTTAACCTGTTAAGAAAGTCTATCTGTCAGGCCTTAAAAGCTATATCTTTTATAATTATCCAGAGCAGAACGACTATGATAACCGTAGATACAATGTAGAAATCATGAAAATATATGAACTCTCGCAGCTTTTCTAAATTACGGTGCTGTTTTTCAGGAATATTGTATTTCTTCTTTATCGCCGGGCGGATTTTTAGAACATCTTCCCTCCTGAAACGCAGGAATTCTCCGGCAACTTTAAAATGAGGGATAATGTTGTTGTTTGCCAAAGCGATTATTTCTTTTTCGGGGATTCCCAGGATATGCGAAGCTTCCCGGGTAGCTAAAAGTTTTTCTTTCATTTTTACTTCTAATACTTTTATTTCTATTACTTAATTCTTTTAAGAAAATATATTTTACAGTATTTTTATATCAAGGCAATGTTTATTTTAAGCCGCAAGCTGACTTAAAAGGCACAACAATACTCGGCGGAATAAGTTCAAGCGGTATTCTTATCAAGTTCTGGTAGCTATCCACTCTTCTACTTGTTTACGGTCAAACAAGAGCTTATTGCCTTCTTTTTCAACCGGAATCTTGCCTCCGTCAACCCATTCCATGATCTTTCCCTCCTCGATTGACAGGTAATCGGAAAGCTCTGAAAGAGATATTTGAGATTCAAGCATCCGGCTCTTACCGTTAAATACGGCACCTTCTTCAATGGAGAGCTTGGGAGCCTGGATGTCTCCAACAACTTGAGCGGTAGAAACAAGTCTTAAAATTTCGCTGGCCCTGATATTACCTTTTACGTTTCCGGCAACAGTAACTGCCTCTCCAATAATATCAGCCTTAACCTCAGCGCTGGAACCTATAATCAGATTGCCTTTGGTAGTAAGATTTCCTTCAAACTTACCGTTAATCCTCAAATTTACAGGGTCGGAAAAAACCAGGCTTCCCTGCATGGCGGCATCAACATCAAGGACTTTCTCATCCATCCTTCTTTTGGCCATCATTACACCCCCTAATATTATATCTACTGGCTATTTTTAAAACAGAAAACCATATTAAAGAATATTTTTCTCTACTTTTTTTAAAACGGAAAGGGAAAGATAAGAAAGCAAGGTTACGATAATCGCTCCACTTATATACCCGCAGCCTATTGCCAGGCCTATGCCCGAGCTCACCCAAACACTTGCGGCTGTTGTCAAGCCTTTGACACCCTCCCTGCTCCTAATAATTGTTCCGGCTCCTAAAAATCCTATGCCAGTTACTACACCTGCAGCGATACGCGCAGGGTCAATAGAGCCTTGGCCCTGGTAAACGCCGTGCACATAAAGAGAGGTCAACATTATAAGAGCCGAGCCCATACACACTAATATATGAGTCCTGAAACCTGCCCCGCCGCCTTTTTTTTCGCGTTCCAGGCCTATGATGCCTCCCAAAATAAAAGCAATAATTAATCGTAAAGTAGTAGAAAGTATATTAGGCATTTAGCTGCCTCCTGCTTCTAAATTTAAACGGCTTCTGACCCCTAATGTATTATACAGGTAAAAACCCAATCCCGCAACTGCCGCGGCATTGTCCCCGGAATATTCTTTGGGAGAAATCAAGAAAGAAAGCCCTTCATCCTCTTTCTTTTTAAGCATTTTTCGTAAATAAGTGTTGGCGGCCACCCCTCCTCCTATCACCACCTTAGAAATTTTATACTTATCGGCCGCCTCTATGATAGTCTTAGTAATGGCCTGTGCCACTGTGTGCTGGAAAGAAGAGATCAAACCGATTTTTGCTTTGTGATTAAAAGCGTTTTCCTTTTCTAAATCTCTTTTTTTATAAATTAAAGCTGTTTTGATGCCGCTAAAGCTCAAATCAAAGCCTGACTTTCCACACTTAAAGTTGAAATCTTCTCGGCAGGCATGCTGATAAAGCCTATCGATGACAGGGCCTCCCGGGTATCCTAAGCCATAATGCACGGCTATTTTATCATAAACTTCTCCGCAGGCATCATCTTTAGTCCTGCCGATAAGCCTGGGCTTGCTAAAATCTTCAACCAGATATAAATCTGTATGCCCGCCTGAAATAACTACTCCCAGAAAAGGAAAAGTTACAGTATTTTTGTTATTCAAAAAAGGAGCGAAAAGATGGGCATGCAGATGATCCACTCCCAGAAAAGGTTTTCTTAAAGCCAAAGACAAGGCCTTAGCGAAATTCAACCCTACCACCAAAGCTCCTATTAAGCCCGGACGATAAGTAGCAGTAATAAGATTTATTTTTTTAAGAGAGACCCCTGATTTTTTCTCTGCAGTTGAAACGATCTTATCGATATTTTTTAAATGGGCCCGGGTGGCTATCTCAGGGATAACCCCTCCATATTTCTTATGCTCGCGCAGCGATGAAAGAGTTATATTAGCAAGGACACGATAATCTTTAAGGATAGCACAAGAGGTTTCATCACAAGAAGTTTCTATTCCAAGAGTATACATATAGATTCAAATTAATAACCTATTTCTGTGTATTTCAACATAGTTCTATTATATTCCTACAGGCATTGAGATACGGTAAATATGCTTTGTAAAATAAAGCAGGAATACATTATTTAATATTTAAATTTTAGAATCACGCTACTTGGCTGCTTTTAACACCTGGATACCTTTAATCAAATCCAACGCTCTTACTATCTGATAATCTTTTTTATAATCAAATTCTTCTTTTTTTGCCTCCAACTCTTTAAAAACATCCTCTTTCTCTTCGTCTGAGACCTCTTTGGTGACCTCTATATCAGGGTCTATGCCTTTCTCGTGTATACTTTTTCCGGCAGGAGTGTAATATTTAGAAGTCGTTACTCTTAGAGCTGAACCGTCAGATAAAGGTATTATTGTTTGGACCGACCCCTTGCCAAAAGTTTTTTCCCCAAGGAGGATAGCCCGGTCGTTTTCCCTCAAGGCCGCGGCAAGAATTTCACTTCCCGAAGCACTTCCTTTGTTTATAAGCACCACTATCGGAATCTGGGTATGTTTATTATTTTTGCTATCTGCGCTGTATATCTTTTCGTCTTCACTTCGGGATTTGGTTGAAACAATCACTTTCCCGGAAGGAAGAAAGATGCTGGAAACATCCACTGCGGAGCTTAAAAGCCCTCCGGGATTATTTCTAACATCGACGATTAAAGCTTTCATGCCCGCTTTATTAAGCCTAGTTAAAGCTTTGGATAAATCCTTAGCTGTGGTTTCCCTGAATTCCGATATCCTCAGATAAGCTATATCATCTTTTAGAATAACGGCTCGCTTGATATCTTCTATTTTGATTATACCCCGGGTGATTTTTATATCTTCAATTTTTCGGGGTTTTTCTCTCAAGACTGTTATAGTGACATCTGTGCCGGGCTTGCCGCGCATTTTCTTAACTGCTTCATTAAGGGTTATTCCTCTAGTCAGCTCGCCCTCAATTTTCACTATAATGTCTCCGGCTTTAACCCCGGCCTTCCAAGCCGGAGTATCTTCTATGGGAGAAACTACGGTAAGGAGTCCATCTCTCATCGTAATCTCTATGCCTAAACCTCCGAATTTCCCCTCTGTTTCAACAAGAAGATTGGCATAATCCTCAGGGGTTAGAAACTGGCTGTAAGAATCAAGGGAAGCCATCAAACCTTCCATGGCCCCATAAATTAAATCCTGAGCTTTTTTGTCCTCTACATACTTTTCTTCTACAACCGCTAAGCTTTCGGAAAATATTTCGAGTTCTTTGTATAGATCATCTTTTTGTTTTGCAAATGACATACCTGCTTGATAAGAAATGGCCGCTATCCCTAAAATTACGGCGAAACCAAAAAATCTTTTTCGCATATTCAGTATCCTCCTCTCTAAATATTGCCTCTAAGGCCTGTTATTTTTTAAAACTTCCTCCAAAAGTTCTTTGGCTATTTTCGGGTTTGCCTTGCCGCGGGTTTTTTTCATAACCTGGCCCATAAGAAACTGCAAAGATTCCTTTTTCCCCTGATAATATTCGGTTACCGCTTTTGGATTTTGCTCAATAGACTCCTTTACAAATACTGCCAATTCTTCCTGGCTTGAAACCTGGGCTAAATTTTGGCTGAGGATTATTTCATCAATATCTTCATTCGTTTCTATACTTAAAGCCAGCGCCTTCTTGGCTGTTAAATTGTTCAGCTTGCCCTCATGGAAATATTTTACTACTTTAGAAAAATTAGCGGCAGATATTTTTACCGTTTCGAAATTACTTTTCAGTGCATTAACCTGCTCCAGCAGAGGGCCTAAAACCCAGTTTGAAACTTCTCTGGGGTTAGAATAATACCGCACAACCTCTTCAAAAAATAAAGCAAGACGGGGATTCAGCAAATATACATCAATATCTTTCTCAGTCAGCCCGTAATCTGACCGGAATCTCTTTTGTTTTTCTAATGGCATCTCCCCTACAAAAGATTTTTCTTTATCTATGCACTCATCTGAGATAAAAAAATCAACAAGATCCGGTTCAGGAAAATAACGGTAATCGTGGGCTTCTTCCTTGGTACGCATAATGGCCGAAGCCATCTTTTGGCTATCCCATAGGCGGGTTTCCTGGATAATAGCTTCTCCCCTGTTTAAAGCAGCGGTTTGCCTTTTAACCTCATATTCCAAGGCCGCTCTTACCCCTCTAAAAGTATTCATATTTTTTAATTCCACTTTCGTCCCAAACTCAGTTTGCCCGGCCGGCCGCAAAGAAATATTGGCATCACAGCGTAGGGACCCCTTTTCCATATCGCAATCAGAGGCTCCAATATATTTTAAAATCAGTTTAAGCTGGTTTAAATACTCAAACGCTTCCTGCGGACTTTTGATGTCCGGTTCGGAAACAATCTCAAGCAGCGGCATGCCGGTGCGGTTAAAATCAACCAGGGAATAACCTTCTTTGTGTATTAATTTACCAGCGTCTTCCTCCATATGAACACGGTTTATCCTTATTTCTCTGCCCTCAGGCAATGCCAGGTGCCCGCCTTGGCCCAAGGGCATTTTATACTGGGAGATTTGGTAGTTTTTGGGTAAGTCCGGATAAAAATAGTTTTTCCTTTCAAAATAAATCGTCCGGTTTATCCTGCACCCCAAAGCAATGCTTACCCTTACGGCTAACTCTAATACTTTTTGATTAAAAACCGGCAGGACCCCCGGATACCCGCAGCATACAGGACAAATATTAGTATTGGGCGGGCTGTTAAACTCAGTCGAACAAGAACAAAATATTTTAGACTCGGTGCTTAACTGAGCATGGACTTCCAAGCCTATGATTGTCTCAAAATCATTCATTGTTTTTCTCTTGTAAACAGATAATCACAGGTAAAACCTTATGTCTCCTTTTATATTTAACTTGTTCTCTGCTTTTTGTTTTCTACCTTAATGGTGGTACTTTTTTATGAAAATCGGTACAGCTCTGATAAGTAGAACCCAAGCTTAGAAGTGTCTCTTCATCAAATTCTTTTCCTATAAGCTGAAAACTTATCGGTAAATTGCTTTTGGTAAAACCGCAAGGCAGAGAAACCGCGGGTATGCCGGCTAAATTAACAGAAATAGTATAAATATCGGACAAATACATACTCAAAGGGTCATCTTTTTTTTCGCCAATCTTAAAAGCCGGGGTAGGCGTAGTCGGAGTAAGAATGGCGTCTACCGACTTAAACACTTCGTTAAAATCATTCCTTATAAGGCGCCTAGCTTTAAGGGCCTTAATATAATATGCTTCGTAGTAGCCGCTGGATAAACTGTACGTTCCCAGAAAAATACGCCTTTTTACCTCATCACCAAAACCGATCTTTCTGGTCCGGCAATATAACTCTTCCAAATTTCTGGACGGCTCGCGCAGGCCGTACTTAATCCCATCAAATCTTTGCAGGTTGGAGCTCGCTTCTGAAGAAGCGATTATGTAATAGGCAGCTACGGCATATTCGGTATGGGGTAGGCTCACCTCCGCTATTTTTATGTTATTTTTTTTATACAATGAAATAACTTTTTCTATGGCAGCGCGGATTTCTTCATTGAGGCCGGCTCCGAAATATTCCTGCGGGATTCCTATAGTGAACTTCTTCCCTTCAGAAGACAGGCTTTTGGTAAAATCAGGTACATCTTTTTTAACGCTGGTCGAATCCCGCCGGTCAAAGCCGCAGATTATATTTAAAAGATGGGCGCTATCGGCAATACTCGTAGTTATGGGGCCTATCTGGTCAAGACTTGAACCAAAAGCAACCAGTCCATAACGGGAAACACGGCCGTAGGTAGGTTTAAACCCTACTACTCCGCAAAAAGCACAAGGCTGGCGTATGGAACCTCCTGTATCTGAACCCAGAGCAAAAGGAACCAGCCTAGCCGCTACCGCAGCGGCGGACCCGCCGGAAGAGCCGCCAGCTACTCTTGAAGTGTCCCAAGGGTTTCGGGTCGGGCCATAACAGGAATTTTCCGTAGAAGAACCGAAAGCGAATTCGTCCATGTTGGTAGTACCAAAAATTATAAGCCCTGCTTTTTTTAAGCGGCGTACAACTTCCGAATCGTAGGCAGAGACATGCGTTGACAATATCTTTGAAGCGCAAGTAATTCTTTTACCTTCAATACAGATATTATCTTTGATGGCAATTGGTAGCCCGCCTAAAGAAGAATCCCCATTGACTGGAGTAAAATTGTCATACATTTCCACAAAACTCTTTAAATAAGAATCCACTTTTTTTGCCCGGGAATGAAAAAACCTAAAGACCTCTTCTTTTGAGGTTTTTTTGCTGTAAATATTCTCTGCTATCTGCCTTGCTTCTTTATCAATATTCATTCTTAAATTCTCTTAAAAAGCATGTGTTAAAAACTAACGCCCCGGCCTAAATAATATTGGGAACTTTAAAATAACCGTCTTGCGAGGAAGGAGAATTTTCAATAATTGCTTTCCGGCAAGAAGAAAGAATTGCCTTATCTTCTCTGAAAGCATTTGTTTCCGGATGCAAACCTCTCATAGGCTCTATACCATCAGTATTTAAGGTCTTTAGCTTATCGATGTATTTAATGATCTTGGTAAGCTGGCCGCCTAACGATTCTTTCTCGTCATCGGTTATCTCTATTTTCGCCAATCTCGCTACGTATTCTACATTTTTAGTATCAGCCATAAATCCGCCTTTGAAATAATGATTTTTCCCAAGAAATTTTAATTATACCATCACCATTTTAAAAATCCATCAAAACAGGGCTTTCCTAACAATTGGATCAAGAAGGTTTGAATTTCCCCCTGAACATTGAGGCCTCAAGAAAACTTTGGAGCCTGCGCGAACGGCTGGGATGCCTTAACTTTTTAAGCGCTTTTGCTTCAATCTGCCTTATGCGTTCACGAGTTACTTTGAAAATGGTCCCAACCTCCTCCAAAGTCTTGGGACTGCCGTCCTCAAGCCCAAAACGTAAAGTAAGAATATTTTTTTCTCTGTCAGTCAAGCTTTCCATAGCCTGTTCAAGTTCTTCTTTTAACATAGAAAAAACTGTGGCATTAGCCGGTGAAACCGCTTTTTTGTCTTCTATGAAATCTCCGAAAGATGTGTCTCCGTCGTCCCCGATAGGAGTATGAATTGAGATGGGCTGTTGGGAAACTTTAATAATATCTTTTATTTTTACTACCGGCAGCCTTAATTCTTTGGCTAACTCTTCCGGCGTAGGCTCCTTACCTTTTTCCTGTATAAAAAGCCGCGATATCCTTATTATTTTATTAATCGTTTCTGTCATATGCACAGGAATCCTTATGGTACGCGCCTGATCAGCTATAGCTCTGGTTATAGCCTGGCGTATCCACCAAGTAGCATAAGTAGAAAACTTATACCCTCTTTTATATTCAAACTTTTCTACAGCCTTAATCAGCCCGATATTCCCTTCCTGTATTAAATCCAGAAAGGATAGGCCACGATTCACATACTTTTTTGCTATACTGACAACCAGCCTCAGGTTTGCTTCTGCCAGCGTGCGTTTTGCTTGATTATAAGCACGGGCCTTATCCATTGTGGCACGCATCTTGTCTTTGGGCTCCTGTTGGCCAAAACCAAGTTTTTTGACCAGTCGTTTTCTTTCCCGAGAAAGCTGCCTCCTCTGACTTTCTTTTGCTTTGCCGCGGCCTTTTATTCTATCTTCTTTTTTCTTCAGCGCTACAGCCTGACGGACGATTTCTTTAGTTTTAGCTATAATCTGCTCTATAATACCGATTGTGAAATTAAATTCTTTTAAAGTTTTTTTCTGGCTTTCGATTTTTTTAGTACGGGACAGTTTCCCGTAAAGCTTCTGTATCCTTTTAATTTCCTTTTCTTTGTTTTTTATCTCTCCCTTTACAAAATCATCGGGGTTGAGCTCTTCGCTTATCAGTTGTTTGGATATTTTTACAAACGCGTCTTTTGATATCCCGGTAGAGAAGACTTCTTCCCGCAGGATTTCTTCGGCGTCTTCAATTTTCTTGGCAAGAGTAATTTCTTCCTCACGGGAAAGCAGAGGAATCTGGCCCATTTGTTTAAGATACATCTTCACCGGATCATCTATCGGCTGAGTGGTAGAAGTCGTTTGTTTTTTCTTCTCCTTTTCCCATTCTGAAACCTCTTTAGCTTCCAGCACACTTATATCTTTGCTGTCTAATTTCTCAAATATACTGTCTAAGTCCTGAGCCGTAATTACTTCTTCCGAGAGAAAGTGATTTATTTCATCATAAGTAAGATAACCCTTCTTTTTTCCTAAATCAATTAACTGCCCAATACTTCTTTCTAAAAGTTTCTTCTTAACCATTTTCTAATACCTCACTCTTAATTATATTAGCAAACTTCTAATATCATAAACGGCTATATTCACTCAACAACTCTTTAACTCTTTCGTTATCGCCTTCTTTTTCGGCCAGGCGGATCTTCTCCTGTAAAGTTTTCTTCTCCTCCAAAGCAGCCTTTTTGCAAAGCTTTAAAATGCTTTCTTTAAACACGTTTTTGTCTAAAGGCACATCATCATCCATCAAAATTTTAGAAACAAAGCCGCTTATGCTTTTATCGTCGATAAGCCTTAAAAAAGACTGTGGAGAAACTGCCTCTTTTTCTAATTCAAGTTTAAAAAGAAAAGCGACTGTCTTGCGAACTAGAGCTGAAGTGAAATTCTTCTCTCTCAGGTTTTTCTTAACAATAAGAAACGCTTTTGGGTTAGTAAGCATGCATTTTAGCAAAATTTTTTCAGTAAAAGGGACAAATATTTCCTGAGAAAGCCGGCTTACGGGAGCGCCGGAATCAGACCTCGAAGCTTTCCGCTGTGCGAAACGATTATCCTTAGGGAAAAAACTGCGAAATTCAGCTATGGCGATTTCTTCTTTTATTCCTAAGGCCTGTGATAACTTTTTTATATATTCATATTTTTCGATTTCACTTTGAAGCTTGTCTATCGTGGTTAGCATGTCTTTGGCAATTTTGGTTTTCCCCTCTATACTGGTAGAATCATGCGTTTGCTTTAAAACTTCCAGTTTGTAGGTAAAAAAATCCCGGCTCTCATCTATCACTTTTGAAAAAGTTTCTTTTCCTTTTTTAAAAGCCAGGGAATCCGGATCATGCCCGGAAGGAACACATGCCACTTCTGCTTTTAAACCGTTTTCGAGCAACAAATCTATTGAGCGTAGAGCAGCATTTCTGCCGGCCGAATCTGAGTCATACATAAGCACAACTGAAGAAGTATAACGTTTCAGAAGTCTTATTTGTTCAACAGTAAGTGCTGTCCCCAGAGAGGCAGCTATATTCTTAACTCCCCTCATAAAGGGAACAATCATGTCCAGATAACCCTCAACCACTATCGCCGAGCCTTTGCGGACAATTTCATCTTTTGACAGATTAAGCCCAAAAAGATTGTCTCTTTTAGCATATATGACATTTTCTAAAGAATTTATATATTTAGGAGCTTCGGGCACATTTCGCCAGAGCCTAGCCCCAAATCCAACAACCCGGGAACGAACATCAAATACCGGAAATGTAATTCTATCGGAAAATAAGTCTTTAAATCCGTTCCTACTCCCGCGCACCAAAGCTACTTTATCCATCTCTTCCAAAGTAAAACCGAGTTTCCTCAGGTGCTGTATTAAAGAATTTCCGCCGGGAGCATAACCCAAAAGAAATGTGTCCATAGTTTCCCGGGCTATTCCTCTGCTTTTCAAATATTCAACTATTTGTTTGCATCGTGAGCCGTCTTTTAGAGTTTTATGGTAAAAAACAGCGGCTTCTTGTAAAACTTTATAAAAAGTTTCTTTACTCTTGGCTCTTGGGCCTTTTTGGTATGGTATTTCAAGGCCCAAGCGCTTGGCCAGCATTTCCACGGCTTCCGGAAAATTAACTTTTTCAATCAGGCTGAGAAATTGAAAAACGCCTCCACCTTCTGAACAGCCAAAACAATGGAATATCTGTTTTTGAGGGCTGACCATAAAAGAGGGGGTTTTTTCTCCATGAAAAGGGCATAAGCCTTTAAAATTCCTTCCGGATTTTTTCAAGGATACATACTCAGACACCACCTCCACGATATCTGTCCGTGACTGAACTTCTTCTATAAATTTCTGAGGAATCATTTTTCTCTTCGTAAACCGCAGATTAGCGCAGATTAATACTGCAGACGAACACAGACTTCATCAGTGATCATCCACTACTTTTTATCTGTGATCATTTGCGTTTATGGGTAAACCGTTTAAATCCTGAAAATTCGTAAATATGAAGTTTTTCTTTTTTCTCTAAATGATCAAGCATCAAATTGATGCCTAAATTATCTGAAGCGATATGAGAAGCAAAGATAACATTGATGTTAAACTCTTTACACTTCTTGAAATGCTCCTCCGACTGATGCATCGCTATTATAGTGTCTACGCCTCTGGCAGAAAGTTCCTTATAGATCCCTTGCGGGCCTTCGGTCCCTCCGGTGAATTCAAGATGTATATTCTTACAGCGGGAATTTTTGCTGCCTATAGCTAATTGAGGCGGGTTATTACTTTTGGCAGCATGCTGATACTCCGGTATTTCGTAAAGAATTTCCAGGACTTGGCCAAGAGATTGCGGTTTATTTTTGTCCAGTTCCCGGCACAAATACTGGTAGGCAAGATTGTCACACGGAGTGTGCATGCACATAAAGTTCAATCCCAGAAGCCTAGCTGCATCGACGCTTCTGGAATGATTAGCCGCGCTAACCCTTCTGGCAACCTGAGCTTTTCTCTCTTTAAGAAGGTTTTCGCAAACACTTACCGCCACGCCTTCATCCGAAAAAACATCTACTTGCAAATCCATCACTTCATAAAACCGCGCATAAGCAGCCCCCTGGGGATGATGAGAAGCTACCAGGTCAATCTTTTCCCCTTTTTCTCTAAGCCTGTCCGCGAGTACTAACTCTCCCGCGTCAACATCAACTCCTACGATCATAGACCTTATCTGATCCTGGGGGTCTCCCCAAAGCAGGCGGCTGTCGGCAAAAGGATTAAAGAGGCTGTCCTGGTCAAAAAACTCTTTTTCTTTGGCGCAAAGTTTTTCGTACTCCTTCTCCTTTTCTTTTAGCGCTTTTTCTATAGCCGGGCGGCTGCGAACATCGGCCTCAATGCCTTTCTTTATTATTTCCTGATAAAGACTCTTTAGCTTCATAATGTGTTTCTACCTCCTTATTTAATTGCGCCTGCGGGTAAATATCCTTGTAAATCTTGCTCAAAAATAAATATACCTGGGGAGCCGCTTTTCTAAACAAATTATTTGTCATAAAAAAGCTTGTGCGCTGGGAACAAAAGGGAAGAAGAGATAAAATAAAGATTAAAATGCTCGAAAATAATAACGCTCTTGCCGCTCCCAGAGCAAAAGAAAGCCATCTATGACTACGGGGGATCTCTTCTTTTTTAAACAAAAAACAAATAATAGCCCTTAAGGCACTGAATATTAAAACTGCCGCCGTAAAAATCAAAGAGAAAACAGCTGCGTACAGATAGCTTCCGGTTAAGAATGAAACCTGGGTTTTTATGTTGTCGGCGGCAATGATATAATATTGAAAGGCGAAGAAACTACCAGCTAGCAAACCCAGTAGTTTAAAGAATTCACAGACAGAACCCCGAACAACAGAAATATAAAGGATTCTGACGCAAAAAATTATAAAAATTAAATCTATAAGACTCGCTCTCGCAAAGATTTCCATTTATTTTTAGGGTAATTAGTATATAGCATATAGTCACGGAAATGTCAAGAAACTTCCTCACTGATAATGTAGGCTTTTAGCGTTATGAAATAGCGATTTTATAAATCCCCGGGCGTTTTGGCTGAATATAAATTTGGCATTACGGCTAAAACGCCGGATATATTGATTTTAGCTACCCTTCGTGGTAAAGTGAAATAAAGAAGTTTAGCGGATATGGCTATTACATGATGGCCATTATCATCCGTATTGATTTCTTCAACTAAAGTAAAACATAGTCTTTATCAAACTAGGCAGGCTATCCTATCGCACAAGTAGAAGCTTTCGACAGCAACTAGTTTTTTAGACATACCATCTATCTATGGAAAAAGATGACTTTGCAATAGCTTTCAGTAAAAGAAAATCGGAAGAAGCCGCAAAAGAGGTTTCTCTAAAAATAAAGAGCAGTTTTTCTAAAAGTATTGGTTTCCTATTCGTATTTTTTACCCCTCATTACAACCCTTCAAATATTTTAGCAACTTTAAACCTTACTTTAAAACCGGAAAAAATTTTAGGCATACAGTCTCCATTCCTTGTTTTTGAAGATACCCTTGCCCAGGAAGGAATTGTAGTTTGCTGTATGAGCGGACAAGATGTCTCATTTGAAGAAAGCTTTATGGAAGAAAAACCTTCCAAGGAAATCGAATCATTTCTCAGGCTCGCATTCAGAAAGATACGTAAAAAAAATTTCTCTCTCCTCTCTTTTCTTGGGCCGGGAATCAATCCTGTTCCATATTTAAGCGGTTTAAGGCTCTTTTTGGGAGAAATATTTACTCTCGCCGGTGGCGGCTTCACAAAAAAGTATTCTTCCAACACCTGGCAAATAGTGAACAACGACATAATAGAAGGTGCTGTAAATATTATAGTTAAAGGCTTAGACACAACATCTTTGTCTTTGGGGGGATATCTGCCCTTGGGAAAACCTTTTGTTATAACCAAAGCCGCTCCTGCAAGAAATTTAGTTATAGAAATCAATAATGAACCGGCCATAAACATATATCGGAAGTATTTAGAGGAAAAATTCGAACAATTCCAAGATAATAAGCTATTTTCCCTTTACCCCCTGGGCATAAAAAACGGGGAAAAATTTGACGTAATAAGAGTGCTGGATTCTTTAGCAGACGGCTCTCTCGCTTGTGTAGGAAACTTAAAAGAAAAAGATACCGGCCACATAATGTTTCTTGATACCGGCCTGCTGCAAAATCAAATAGAATCTCAGCTTTCCCCCCTGGTAGCTAAAAACCAGGGATTGGTAATCATAGTAGGCTCTCTATTACAAAAAGAAATCATTAAGGATAATTCTTATACGGTGGTAAAATTAATAAAGAAATCGCTGGGTAAAAATTTTTCCGTTATTGGGATGTATTGCGATTATTCCATGCGTTCCTCAAGGGAAACTAACTCTATAGGGATAGACTCAGGTAATACCTTGCTTACTTTTTGGCAATAGTTATGGAAAAAATATTTTTCTTTCTTGAACCGCTTGGCGGAACCATAGTTTTATTTTTTATTACCATACTGATGCTCGTAATGCATATAGTAAGAAAAAATAAGGCTATTTTATTCCTCACGAAAGAAAGAAATCATCTCAATGCCACAATCAACGACCTGGATCAGCAGGCTAAATTAATAATCAAAAGCGATATGGAAGTAAAACTTTACCAGCAAGAGATAGAGAGTGAACTTAATAAACTTACTTTGGTAGAAAACCTCATTCTTTCCTCAATACATATCCTTGACAAAGACAAGCTGCTCCTTCAGGTAGATGAAAAAGTCATAGCTGCTCTTGATTTTAGAAAAAGCCTGATACTGGACTTTAAGACCCTAGAGGAAAAAGTAAACATAGGCTTCGAGGCCGCGGAAATAGAGGCAATAAAAAGTATACTCCAGTACAAAAAGGATATCATGAAAGATTCCCTTATCGTAAATCAAGATTCTGAAATATATAAACAACTTGCTCTCAGCAGCGGTTTAAAGAATACTCTAATAGCCCCTTTAAAAACTCAGGAAGAAGTGTACGCGATGCTTATCGTTTCTGAATTAACTAATTCAGCTGAAATAAAAAAATCTCAAAGAGAGGCTTTCCTGATAATCTGCATGTACCTGGGCCAATGCCTTGAAAATATCCGCCTTTTTGAAAACTTATATGTAGTAAAAGACGACCTGGAAAAAAAGATCAAGGAACGCACCAATGAGCTGGTAAAAAGTTTGAGGGAAATAGAGGTGATAAGCAAAGCGAAATCGGATTTTATTTCAAGCGTATCTCATGAATTAAGAACACCCCTTACCTCCGTAAAAGGTTTTTCTTCCCTGCTTGCTGACGAACGCTTCGGAAAACTGCCGCAAGAAGCAAAACAAAGATTGCTGAAAATAGATGAAAATGTAAATAAACTTATGGAAATAGTTAATACTCTTCTTGACATTTCAAGAATTGAATCAGGAAAAATGGAATTAAAAATATCTACTTTTGATATAGTAAGACTTATCAAAGAGGTAACAGACTTTCTTTCACCTCAGATAGAAGAAAAAAACCTTCAATTATCGGTAAGCCTGCCCGAAAAAATAAATGTTTTTATGGACAAGAACCTTATAGAGAGGGTATTGATAAATATAATAAATAATGCTATAAAATTTACCCCGGAAAAAGGGAAAATTACCGTAAAATGTGAAAAGGGAGCAAATGAAACTACGGTATCTATCGCTGATACCGGCTATGGGATGTCGAAAGAAGATTCGGGGAAGATATTTCAGGAATTCTTCCGGGCCGCTAATCCGGAAAGCAGCAAAGTGAAGGGTACGGGCCTGGGCCTTTCTCTGGTTAAAAGAATAATTGAAACACATAAAGAGAAAATATGGGTTGAGTCTGAAATAAATAAAGGCACAGTTTTTTATTTTACATTAAAATGCGCGAATTAAAAATTTTGGTCGTCGATGATGACCCTGACATTTTGGAACTGATAGATGCAACTCTTAAGGAGCAGTTCGAAGTTATTACGGCTTCTGACGGAAAAGAAGCTATGGAAAAACTGAGAACCGACTCTCCAAATCTTCTGGTTCTCGACTACATGCTGCCCGATATCCAGGGGCCCCAAATATGCAAGGCAATACGCAAAGACACCCTCCTGATGAATGTTCCGATATTGATGCTTACCGGCAAAGGAGAAATAGAAGATAAAGTTTTCGGCTTAGAATCAGGGGCAGATGATTATATGCTTAAACCTTTTTCTCCGCAGGAGCTTATTGCCAGGGTAAGAATGTTGATACGCCGCTCCGGAGCCAATTTAGATGCTAATCCTCTGACCCGGCTGCCGGGAAACGTATCAATAAATAAAGAATTGAGCGAGCAAATAGAAAAAAATAATAAATTTTCCGTTCTCTATATCGATATAGACAACTTCAAAGCACTTAACGACCACTATGGCTTTGAACAAGGAGATACCGTCATAAAAACAACAGCCAGAATTTTAATAGATGCCATACATCTTAAAGGATCCGTAAACGATTTTATCGGCCACATAGGGGGAGACGATTTCGTTATTATTACAAGCCTGGAGCTCGCCGAGGGCATAGCCAAAAAGATAGTTATTGATTTTGATAAAGTTTCGCCTAAATTTTTTGAAGAAGAAGAAAGGGCAAAAGGATATATAGAGTCAAAGGGAAGAGACGGACAAATTCACAAATTTAGTTTTCCTACCATATCCATAGGCATTGTTTCTAATCTTAACCGGACATTTACTCATACCGCTCAAATAAGCTCTCTTGGAGCAGAAATGAAGGGCTTAGCCAAAAAGTTTCCGGAAAGTAAGTACATTTTTGATAAACGCACCTAATTTTAAGCACCTTTTGGGAGCCTCATTCTTATGCCGCGGGCTTTTTCCTTTTGCATTCCAAAGAAAAATAGAGTATACTTTTATCTGTATTATTCAAAAGTTAAGTTTACAGTCTACTCTATAACCGTATCATTTACCGTTAGAGGGTTGTACCTGCCTACCGGTAGGCAGGTAGCTGGAAACGGCTGTCGTTGAACGTTAATCATCTCTATTCATAAGATTTTATTAACGCAGCCGGCAAACAAATAACGATACGAGTTACGCAACCGTATACCGTTTGCCTTTACACAAAATATATAAACACATCTCCAGAATTATACATTTTATCTCTGGCTAAGGTTTTTACAGCTTTATTCTTGCCGCGCGGGTGGTGGAATTGGCAGACACGTTAGGTTGAGGGCCTAATGGTAGCAATATCATGGGGGTTCAAGTCCCCCCCCGCGCACCAATTAATCTAAAAAATGAGGCTACAATAAATGCGGTTTTTAAGTTAGGCCAGTTCTAAATTTCCCCAAAGAAATATTTCACCTTCAAAAATAATAAGTAAACCTTCCACAAAAGGGTTTGTTGTAATGCAAGAAAACACTTCTTTTATATCTTTTCTCTGCTTGATCTGATTAGACAAAGATGTCGCTAAAGCATCAGCGACAGTTGCCCCGCTGGATAAAACCGTCACTAAATCTGCCCTGCCGAAATTAAGGCTGTGCCCAATATGAGCCGAAGAAGAAGCAAGGCCAAAAGAACAGTCTCTGCTTTTTATTTTCAGTTTTATAACCTCCGGTTCAAAACATCTTCCGGCATAGACTCCTATTATTTTGTCCTCGTTGATCTTTAAGAATATATCTCCTCCGTTTTCTATGATTATCTCCTGAGAAAACAAACTTAGCCTTAACCCTGTTTCTTCGGCAATAGCGCCGGCAACTGAAGCAAATGGGCCTATATTGGCAATCCTGGAAGCAGCAAGCATTTTTTGGATGATAACCGCAGCGTTTTTATTTTCCCTAAGAGGGGAAAGGGAGGTTAAAAATTCGGGGTTGGACTTTGCATAATTTTCAATAACTTCGTAGCAATTAACGAGAACCTTCTTGGCTGACTCCTGGTCTATTTCCTCCTTTGAGCAGATAAGAAGATCGCTTTCTTGGAAACCTATCTCTAACTTATAATTTGCTTTGATTGTATCACGGTAAGACCGTTCTTCGTATGTCATAAATGATAGCTTTTACTACTTCGGCGCTGATTTATGCAAATGTCAGTGAATACGGCCTGCTGGATTCGCCAAAACCGGGACCGGCTATTTTTGATAGTCTAAAACCACCACTTTTTTGAAAGTATTTACGTTTTCAGATGAAAGCTCTAAGTATCTCTCCTGCTGATAATCTCTGCCTTTTAAGAATTCCTCGACTCCGGAAATATCAAAATCAATTTCGGGTGTCTTGTAGTGCATTGGTATTGAAATCCGGGGAGAAATATTTTCGATTAATTTTACGGCTTCGGGGGCATCTATTGTAAAGGTTCCCCCCACAGGTACAAAAGCCACATCGATTCCTTTTAGCCTGGAATAATCTAAATCCAGAGTTCCTAGGTCTCCAAAGTGAGCAATCTTTAAGCCTTCGGCTTCGATTACAAAAATTATATTTTTCCCTCTTTGCCGGCCGCAGACCTTATCGTGATAAGAATCAATACCTTCAACCTTTATGTTTTCTATATTATTTATACCGGCAGAGTTGATTATACATAAACATTTAAAATTTTCTATATAACAATGGTCTAAGTGGGAATGAGAAATTGTTACTATATCAGGACGAACATTTACAGGTTTATATCTTAAGGCACCGCCATAGCTGCCCGATTCATAAGGGTCGGTAATAACCTTAAAGCCTGATTTGGTTTCAATTAAAAAACAGGAGTGCCCCATCCAGCTTATTCTCATTATCGCGCTTCTCCATTTTCTAAACTGGTTTTCTAAATTATCAATTATCCGTCATCAATTATTCTCTCTAGGATTTCGCGTGATACGCCAATATCCGCCACGAATATCTCGCCGCACATTTTGGGCCCCTTGTTTAAAAAAAATCCTTTCTTGGCGCCGATAAAAGTTATAGTATAATCCGCTCTGATGCTTTCCCCCTGGATAGTGCCTTCCTGAGCCGAAAGGCCGCTGGGGACATCACAGGAAATTATTTTTTTCCCGCTTGAGTTTATTATGCCTATAACTTCCTGAGAAAATGCATCAGCCTTACCTTTGAGCCCTATTCCGAAAATACCTTCAAGAATAAAATCACAGGTATTAAGCATCTCTCTTAAAAGCCGGGTATTATCTTTTTTAATAGAGTTTATTTTTATACCACAGCCCTCAAGCGCCCGCTTCTGCCAAAAGGCTTCTTCCTTTAATGGCCTCTCTTCCAAGACAGCTATCTCTTCCTCCATGCCCCGGGAGGCCATTTTCCTGGCACAGCTTAACACGTCTGCTCCGTTGTTACCCCTTCCCGAAACAACCAAGGCTTTTTTGCCTAATCTCAGGCTCTCAATAATACAGAAAAGGTTGCTTGAAGCATTTTCTATTAGCTCTCTTTCGCTAAAACCGATTTTCTTTGCCGCACGGTCAAGTTCTTTTACCTGTTGAACATCTAATGGATATTTGCCGGAGTAATTTTTCATTTTTAAGCAGTTTTACGCAAAACGAGGTTTTTAAAAACTGGGGAAGGATTACTTTCTAAACACAAAGCCTATATTAATGAGTCTCATTTCTTCTGCCTCGTTTTTTAAACAGGCCTAAGAATTTATCCTCATACTCTTTGTATACATTCCAATGATCAAGCTCACCCTTAAGCTGATTAGCCACTCCAATATCTTTCTCAGTTTTTTTGAATAAATCCTCTATTTTTTCCCGGGCTGACTGAGGAAGCTTGGTATAGGCGGCTAGATCCTTTTTTATTTTATCTATATCCTCTTCGCTTAAGGGGCTGGGGCCGGGCTGAGGAGATTCTCCTTTAAGGTAACTTATAAGCTTATCTATCTCTTCTTCTATAAATTTGCTTCTTTGGATTATAGAGTCAAGATTCAAATTGAGCTTGAAATATTTACTTAAAACCTGCAATATCCCGGCAGTAGCTTTGGGGTTTTCTATCTGAACCATATAAAATGGTATTTCGCCCAAAAGGCAAAATCCTGAGATTTTTTTCTTTTTTCCTACCCCAAGTATTATGCCGTTAAGGCCGCTGATTTGTCCCGAAGGTAACGTTTTCGCACCTATCTTTTCAAGCTCTGCCAAAAGGCTGCTGGTGGTGGCAGACGCCCATATTTTAGATTCACTGCGATGCTCAAGCGGTTCCGGTTTGGCAGCGAAAGTGCAGATGGTTTTAGCTTTGTATTTCTTTATAAAATTAATAATATGCAAAGAAAAGGCTTCAGCGTATTCTAAAGGGGGCTGGACCTCACCCAATAAAAGGATTATATCAGGAGAGTTTTTCCCTTTATAATAATAGAAAAATCCTGCGGGGGCTGTAGGTATATCAAGTATTCCTTTATTAACTACAACGGCTGCCGGCTTGAAAAATTGTCCGGTCTCCAGCTTAGCAAATACTTTAAAGCTTAAGGCCTCTTTCAGAAAAAGAGCGCTTCTATATGCTACTTCACCCATTCCTGGCCAAGCAGCAATAAAAATTGGATCTTTTAGTTTTGGAGATGATATCTCTTTAATCATTTTTGCCTCAAATACATAGCTATTGCTTTAAACTTTACCATAATCACCATAAAAAACAAGCAAAAAACTTCTCTTGGTTTTTACCCCTTCACTTGGACGGCATAGCCTTATTGAGCGATTCAAGAAATTCCTTAAGTTTTTTTTCTGAACCAACGTCTTTGGGGTAATAGTATTTCCGGCTTACACCGTAATCCTGCTTAATGAAACCTCCAAAATCATGAGGATACTTGTAATCTTTGGAGTGAGTCTTTATATGATCGGGGACTTCCTTAACCGCTTCATCTTCTACACTGCTTAACGCTTTCTTTATAGCCAGACAAGCAGAATTAGACTTCAAGGAAGCTGCCAGATAGATAACTGTTTGGGCTAAAATCAAGCCGGACTCGGGCATCCCGATAACCTCAACAGCCTTAAAACAGTTAGCCGCCAGCACAAGCGCAAAAGGATTGGCATTGCCGATATCTTCAGAGGCTAGAATAATCAGGCGCCGGGCAATAAACCTGGGGTCCTCACCAGCCTTAAGCATCTTTGCCAGCCAGTATAAGGCGCCATCAACATCGCTGCCTCGAATTGATTTTATAAAGGCCGATATGGTATCATAATGGTAGCCGCCTGCCTTATCATAAAGAACTTTCTTTTGAACGCTGTTTTTTGCCAAGTCTAAGTCAAAAACTACTCTTTCGCCAGGTAAAACCTTAGAACTTAAAACTCCTATTTCCAGGGCATTCAAAGCACTTCTGGCGTCTCCGCCGCAAACTTCAGCAATATAATTTAGAGCCTCATCTTTTATTTTGAGATCAAAACTCCCTATGCCTCGTTCCTTATCCCGGCAGGCCTTTTTGAGCAACTCTACAATATCTGCCTGGCTCAAAGGCTTAAATTGCACAACAATGGAACGGGAAATAAGAGAAGGTATCAAGTAATAGGAAGGGTTATGAATGGTCGCACCTACTAAGGTTATACTGCCGGTTTCAGTATCGGGAACCAAAGCCTCCTGCTGTAATTTATTAAACCTGTGGAATTCATCTATAAAAATAGTTGTTTTACGGCCGGTCTCGGACAAATTTTTTTTTGCTTTGGCAAGAACTTTTTTTACCTCACCCACCGAGGAAAAAGCAGCATTAAGATATTCGAAGTCGGAAGCCAGCTCTTTAGATATTACCAGGCCTAAACTAGTTTTGCCGCTTCCTGGCGGGCCCCAGGCAATCAAAGAAGGCAGCCGGCGGGCAAAAATTGCCCTTTTCAATATTTTCCCGGTAGATAAAATATGGTTCTGGCCGACAAACTCTTCCAAGTTTTGGGGCCGCATTCGAAGGGCTAAGGGGATCTCTTTATGCATATTTCTTTAGTTTGTAAAATGAAGGGGGTTTTTCCGCAAAAGCAGAATCCCGCTGAATAAATACTTCCAAGGGCGGGAAATTCGATCTAGCATTTTTTCCGAAAAATGCTGATCTCATTAAAATAAAACCCCGCCATGAGTCCGTCACAGGTTGACGCTATCAGTCCTTTCCTCATACAAGTGGGGGCTTCATCTTAACCCTTTACGGGAAAAGAGAATTCAGCTCCCTTGAGTCTGTTATTAGCTGTAGCGCTCTTACCTGCCAACGCGACAGGCAGGGTTACTTTCATCTTTATTGTAACATTTGTTTTCTGTATTTTCAAGAAAGCCCCGGAGCACTGCGAAAACGTTTTCGCTAAACCAAACTCAACCTCAGCGTAGCACCACACCCTTGTAAGAGCTTAACGCCTTCCTGATATCATTATGAAAAAAATCTACCTCCTCAGAAGAAAGGGTTTTTTCTGGAGATTGGTAAAAAATCCTTAAGGTAAACGCAGATTGATTTGAAGGTATATTTTTGTCTTTATATACATCTACAACTTGTAAATCGCTTAAATAATTTACTTTGCTGCGAATGATTTTTTCTATTTCCTTAAACCTTACATCGCGGCACAAAGCAATGCTTATATCTCGGCTCACAACAGGATAAGCGCTGAACTGTTTAAAAAACGCTTGTGAACTTTTTTTCTGTAAAGAACCTGCGTTAATTTGGCAAAAAAATACTTCCCCTTTTAGATCAAAGTCTTTTTTTACCGCTTGGTCTAACTTCCCCACAAATCCCAGAACATCTTCTCCAACGCATAGCGCTAAAGAATTGGTAAAATTATCCATCTCGGCCTCTTTGAAGTAATAGCCTTCTATATTCAAAAACTTCATTAATAATTCTACGGAACCTTTAAGCAGAAAAAAATCCTGGTTATTTCCTCCAAAAGCCAAAGCCAGCGACGGGATTTCCAAAAACCCGCTTTTTCCCAGCCCGTAGGTATCGGCTAATTCAAAAAACTTTAATTCATTCATGCCCCTGTTGAAATTATGCCGGAGGCACCCCAGCATACCGGAAAGTAAACTTGGGCGCAGGCTGGCTTCCTGCTTGCGTAGGGGATTTATAATTCGCACAGTCGCCTCTTCTTGAAGCCGGGCGAGATCTTCTTTGGATTCAACACTGTAGGTCACTATCTCCTTAAACCCAAGCAAAGCCGCATAATCCTTTAGCTTGTTATTAAAACAATAACTCTGTTGGCCGCCGGCTTGAATTTTGGCACAAGCTGACGCTGGCAGAAATGGTATCCTGGACGGTATCTTGTCATACCCAAAAATACGGGATACTTCCTCGTAAACATCGACTTCTTTTCCAATGTCAAACCTCAACCGTGGAGGCATAATCGAAAAAACCTTGCTCGAAACTTCTCGAACCCTGCACCCCAAGGAAACAAGAATCTTTTTCACCTTTGCTTTTGGATACATAAGACCTAGATAACCTGAAAGCTTATCCAAATCCAAAATTATTTCTTTCCTTTTCGCCGCCGGTTTTTTCCCCGAAAAGCAACCGCCTGCGTAAATTCCGGAACATTTTTTTACCATAAGGAATGCGGCCTCTCGGCAAGCACACTCTAAATTGTCTGAAGACACCATTCTCTCGAACCGGTAGGAAGCTTCCGTATCAAGGCCGGCCGCACGGCGCGACCGCCGTACCGTAAGAGGAGAGAAAACAGCCGCTTCTAAAAAAACATTTTTAGTCTGGCTGGTAACTTCTGTATTTTTTGACCCCATAACTCCTGCCAAAGCAATAACTTTTTTATCATCAGCAATAACAAGATTCTGGCCGGTTAATTCTCTCTCCTTATCGTCAATGCCCAGGAATATCTCTCCTTTTCTGGCCCGTCGCACACAAACATTGCCTTCTATCTTATCTTCATCAAAAGCATGCAGGGGATTACCCCATTTGAGCATGCAATAATTAGTTATATCTACTACATTGTTTACCGAAGTTAAACCACAATTAGCAAGAAACTGCTGCACTTTTAGGTCGCCTGGAGCAACCTTGGCCTGCCGCAGTACTTTGGCTATATAGTAAGGGCAATCCTGGCTGTCTTCTATCTTTATTGAACGAGCCTTATAAATTTTACCGGTTAAAGCAGGCGGTTCTTTGAGCTTTAATTTCTTGCCTAAAACTGCCGCTATCTCCCGGCTAATGCCCGTAATCGAAAGCCAATCGTAGCGGTTAGTAGTAACTTCTATATCAAAAACCCAGTCGCTGCCTAGTTTTTGCAAACTCTCAACTTCCATGCCAGCCATAGTCAAAACTTGAGACAGCCTTTCGGGCTCTATTTTGATATCTAAAAATTCTTTTATAAAATTTAAACTAAACCTCATACGTCGCTTCCACTCCTTCACACTGATGGCCGCAGACAAATATTGCAGACAGCCACAGATAAAAAACAACATTTGTAATCATCGGCGTTCTTTAGTGTCTGTGAACATCTGCGATATCAAAATTGATCTAAAAACCTGACATCGTTTTCATAAAAAAGCCGTATATCGTCTACCCCGTACTTAAGCATTGCTATTCTCTCTACGCCCATGCCGAAAGCAAATCCCCGATATTTTTTGGGACTTATCCCGCAGGCTTTTAAAACATCCGGGTGTATCATGCCGCAGCCTAAAATTTCAAGCCAGCCTTTGCCCTTACACACGCTGCATTTAGCGGTTTGCGGTTTGCGCCTGCCTGCCAGTAGGCAGGATTTATCAGTTTGCACAAATGACTTTTTATTTCTGCATATAATACAGGAAATATCCACCTCAGCCGAAGGTTCGGTGAAAGGAAAAAAATGCGGCCTGAATCTTAAGGATACATCGGGAGAAAAAAAAGTATGCGCGAACTGCAGAAGTACGCCTTTTAAATGGGAAAAATCCAGGCTTTCAGCCACAGCAAAGCCCTCTATCTGATGAAACATAAAAGAGTGCGTAGCATCAACTTCATCGGGCCTGTAGACTCTGCCGGGAGAAATTACCGCCAAGGGCGGCTTGGCATTCTTCATTACTCGAATTTGAGAAGGCGAGGTATGGCTTCTTAATAGATATTTGCCTTTTTTTGACTCCGGAATATCCAAATAAAAGGTATCAAAAGCATCCCTGGAAGGATGGTCTAAAGGTATATTTAAAGCTTCAAAATTGTGCCATTCGTCTTCAATCTCGGTTCCCTCAATAACAGAAAATCCTATATTTTCAAAAATAGAACATATCTGCCGGTTGACTTTAGTCAATACATGCAAAGAACCAGTATCAGGAATCCTGGAAGGAAAAGTTAGATCGGTCTTAGGTTCTGTCATTTGGCCAGTAGAAAGTTTTTGCTCCAATAATACAGTCATCTTGTTTTTTAAAACATTAAGGGCTTTGCCATAAACAGCCTTTTCTTCTTTAGACAAAGAAGGAATTTGAGAAAAAAGCTTGGCCAAAGAAGACTTACGCCCCAGAAAATCGGTCTTAATTTCTTCTAGGCTCTTAGCATCATTATCGGCCTTTAGACGGTTATTAAATTCCTGGAATAATTGTTTAATTTTTTCTTCCATATTTCTCTCTCACAATGTAAACTAAAGCGGCCGCAAGGCAGATCACAACTGCAATGCCGGAAGCTTTTATCTTAGTTAAAGAAACTGTTTCAGGGAATTTATACCCCTTCTCTATCACCTTTATGCTCTGCGCATGAATATCGGTTAATTGATGCTGCTGACATTGTTTAAAAAATTTTCCTTTTACCCGGATAACATCTCCTTTTCGGCAATATCCGCCCCAAGAGTGTATGGCTTTTATTATCTGAGGCCGTGAGAAAAAAATTCCCATATGATACCCTGAAGAAGAAATATTCACCCATGCTCCGTCACCCTGGCTCAAAGACTCGCCGATAACCTCTCCTTCTACCTGAAGGTATTTACCGTCAAAATTCTCGGGGGTTTTAAGCAGCTCCTCCAAGGAAACTATTTTGGCTGAAACGATTGCCGGCAAAAGAAAAATTAATAGCAAAAAAATAAA
The DNA here is from genome assembly GCA_028692655.1 of Candidatus Omnitrophota bacterium. Lineage (GTDB taxonomy): Bacteria > Omnitrophota > Gorgyraeia > Duberdicusellales > 4484-171 > JAQUWY01. The sequence continues at coordinate 38,496 of JAQUWY010000007.1, forward strand.
CTTTTTCATAGAATATAGACGTTATTTCTTAAAAAGCGAAAGCAAAAACCCTATAGAAACAAATATTGATATAAATTCAAGCCTTCCTGCCCACATTTGAAAGATATACACTATCTTTAGAAGCAACGGCATGGTGGGATTAGTAATCCCCACTGAAAGCCCTACATTAGCAGTAGCGGAAACTGATTCAAATAAAGACAAAGAAGCAGGGTACCCCAAAACTATAGCAACCAGAGCGCCGGCCAAATAAGTAAGAAGGAAAAAGGCCGAATATATAAAAGCTTCTTTGACTCTTTTACTGGAAAAAACCAAATCCTGCAAATGATGAAACCGGTCTTTGTAAACAGACCGAAACGGCATCATCCAACGTTTTATCTCTGTAAAAAAAGTTTTAAAAATTATCCCCAGGCGCATCAATTTTATGCCTCCGGTAGTCGAACACACTCCTCCTCCCACCATCATAGCGAAAATTAGCGCCAAAACCCCCAGTATGGGAAAATGATTTAATCCTAAACTGTTAAGATTCGTAAACCCGCAGCCGGTATGTGCCGAAACCAGCTGATAAAAGCCTTTGCGAAAAAGTATTTCTCCAGTTCCACAAAAGCGTAGAGAAAAATATAAGATTCCGGTTAGGCCAAAAAGGCTTAGCATGAAAGTTTTTATTTCAAAGTTTTTGAAGATTTCTTTTTTGCTTCTGTTCCAGAGCCAAAAATGCAAGTTGAAATTTATAGCCCCCAAGACCATAAACACTACAGTTGCTGCCTCCATCAGCGGTGAATGATAATAGGCAATATTTTGCGCTTGGGGCGCAAAGCCTCCGGTATCAAAAGCAGCAAAAAAAATCCAAAGCGCGTGGAAAAAAGATTTATCCCACTTCATCCCCTGGTTATAAAGTATAGCGAAAAATGCCGCTACCCCCAGCACCATATACACAAAACTTACTTTCCATATAAACCTAGAAGTGTCTACTACATTAGGTAAAATTTTTTCCTGCCGTGCCTCTCCTATATAAAAGCCTAAAGCTACTGAACGTGCCCTGGTTAGTATAGAAAGGCTGGCTAAAATTATACCCTGGCCTCCGATAAACATAGTTAAATGCCGCCACATATTGTGAGCAAATGATAAGTGGTCTAAATCCTGGATTAACACCAGCCCTGTTGTAGCGAATCCGCTCATTGACTCAAACCAAGCGTCTATATATGAAGCAAAATGCCCTGATAGATGCAAAGGCACAGCTCCCAGCAAAGAAAAAATCAGCCAGCCAAAACTGACGGTAAAAAAAGCATGAATCCATCCAGCTTCTTTTTTCATGGGAAATAAAAGCATCAGCCCAAACCCCAATGCTCCGCATATTCCAAAACCAATAAGAAAATCAAAAAAAGGGGAAACCTCACGTTTCAGGGCCGCTGTAACTAATGGTATCAGCATGAAAAAGCTTAATCCCAAAACAAGCCTGCCCAAAATATTCAGTATGGAAGAAAAATCTTTTCTGTCGGGAGAAATAATCATTATTTTATGGATTTAGCAGCCACCGCCCTTGCTTGCGCGGATTTAAATAGCCGGCCGACACAGTGCAGTTAAAACACAAAAGAAAGCATATACCCAAGGCCTAAAAGAAACGCACAAAATAGAATCTCGGTAATAATCCCTAGTGTAATCTTTATCCCATTCTGGCCCAACTGGAAAGCTTTCATCATATTTTTCCTATTAAAGCCTTAACAAGGTCTTTTTCTACATCAATAAGAGTGGCTGCGATTACTTCATCGCCGGGAAGAATAACGGTAGACCCGTAAGGAATAATAATATCCGGCCCTCTCAGGACCGAAACTAAGACCGAATTCTGGGGCAAGGTTATATCCTTTACAGCTTTATTGGCTACCGGAGAAGCCTCTGGTATGTCCACGCGGACAATAGAAAGCCTGCCTTTTTTTATGCTGAAAAGGCTCATAACATCCGTAAAAGATGCCTCTTCTTCAACTATCCTGGCAATTATCGAAGTAGAATCTATAGGGTTATCAACCTCCATATACTTATATAAAGGTATGTGCTTGGGATCATTCACTCTGGCAACGGTCCTTTTTACTCCGAATAATTCCTTGGCGAGATAACAAATTATGGTATTATCTTCATCATTGGAAGCCGCACTCACGCAAACGTCGGCTTTTTCTATTTTAGCTTCTTTTAGTATCTCGGGATAAGTCGCATCTCCGCAGATAAGCATAATATTGCTCATTTCACTGGCCAGCTGATTGCATAGATTTTCATTCCGGTCTATAAGACAAACTTGGTGGTTATCTTCTCGCAGCTTTTTAGCCAGAACGCTTCCCAGCCTTCCGGCTCCAGCAATTACTACATACATTCCTTGTCTCCTCCAAACCTGCTTATAAATTTACAACTACGCACTATCTTTCTCATAACACAGTATGCGCTTAAGCAATACATTTACGTAATACTTCCACAATCAGATATGTGCGATTAACAATAGTCAATCCTTCTTCCTTAAAAATCTTCTTTTTCATAGTATCATTGACCTGCAGGATTACTTTTTTTGTGCCGTATTTTCTCTTTGTTACCTTGCCAACTACAAGATTAAGATTGTCATTGCCGGTAATAACATATACCGCATCGGCATCTTTAACCCCGGCTTTCTCCAGAGTATTGATATCTAAAGCGTCAGCCCAGATTTTTTTCCCGTTAAAATCATCTCCTAAGATGTCCAGGTTTTTTAAGCTTTTATCGACTACAACAACATTAGCATCACCGGAGAGCTCTAAAGCCAACTCTCTACCTGTTTTGCCGGAGCCAATAATAACTATGTGCTTCATAATAAATTTGGTTTCAGGCGCTTAAGCCGGAATTAAGTCACTTGGATTTAATTACTTCTACAATTTTATCAAACACCTGCGGGTGCTCGGCTCCTAATTTAGCCAGAATATCCCGCGAAAGAATGATTTTTTTCTCTTTTAGCCCGTGGATGAGCTCTCTGTAAGAAATACCTCTGGCCATTGCGGCGGCTCCGATTCTGGTAATCCAGAGCGACCTAAACTCTCTTTTTTTTGCCCGTCTGTCCCGATAGGCATAGGAGTATGCCCGGCGCAAAGTTTCAATGGCTCTACGATATTTAGTAGACCTCTCCCCCCAAAAACCTTTGGCTTGCTCTAACACTTTCTTCTTTCTTTTTCTTGCCGCTACAGAATGCTTTGTCTTCATAGTTTCTCCTTGTATGTATTTTACTAAAATTGTGCCTGCTGTTTCGAAACACCTAGTCTTTCCTAAGCTGAGTAAGGCATCGCTTCTCTTACCATCTTCCTCTCGGCGCTGGAAACCTGACACTGCCTGCGCAGGTCTCTTTTGCGTTTGGTTTTCTTGCAACTGAGAAGATGCCTCCTGCCGGCTTTAGACCTCACGATTTTCTTTTTCTTTGTTATCTTTACTCTCTTAGATACAGATTTTTTTGTTTTCAGTTTTGGCATACTATCTCCTTTTTGCGCAGCTTGCGGCTTCTATCTTCCGCAGGTTTTTGTATAATCACGGGAGGAAACCAGAATTCATATACCCTGCTGGAATTTATTTATAATTATATCACAAACTTTCTTGCTGCATTTATTTTTTAGTCTGACAGCCTTGCTGTTATTTAGGGCTTAAAATGAGAACAAGGGTTTTGCCTAACATATGAGGCTCGCGGTCAACTCTTCCAACACTTTCCACATCTTTAATCATCTTATCAATAACCCTTCTGCCTATTTCTTTATGCGCTATCTCGCGCCCCCGGAAAAACATTCTTACACGCACTTTATGATGCTTGCCCAGAAATTCTTTCGCATGCTTAAGCTTTACCTCATAATCATGTTCATCAATTCTGGGGCTTATCCTCAGCTCTTTAAGCTGCAGCTGTTTCTGGTGTTTCTTTACTTCTTTTTCTCTTTTTTCCTGTTCATATTTATATTTTGAGAAGTCGATTATACGGCAAACCGGAGGATTTGCCTGAGGAGCAACTTCAACTAAATCCAAACCTTGCTCCTCAGCTTTTTTTAAGCCTATGTCGCGAGGGAAAACCCCTAACTGTTCTCCTTCGGGGCCTATCACCCGTAAGGTCTTGGCAAGAATCCTTTGATTCACTCTGACATATTTCACGTACAATTACCTCCTTATTTAAAGAGACTCCTTTTTGTTGCAACCCTCTTTTAGAATATGAAAAAAATCAGCCAAGCCCATAGCGCCCATATTTTTCATTCCCTGAGCGCGTAAAGAAACTTTGCCCTCGGCTTGTTCTTTTTTCCCGACAATGACCATGTAAGGTATTTTTGAAAGTTCTTTATCTCTTATTTTTTTTTGTAACGTTTCATCCCTTAAGTCAGCTTCGGCCCTATAACCTTTGTCTTCTAAAGATTGTTTTATTTTCAGGGCGTATTCTTTCTGATCCTGGGTTACGCTTAAAACACTTACCTGTACCGGAGCAAGCCATAGAGGAAACTTACCGGCATAATGCTCTATAATGGTAGCAATAAATCTTTCCAAACTGCCCAGAATAACCCGATGGATCATTACTACCCTTTCCTGCCCCCCATCGGGAGAACGATAGGTTAAATTAAACCGCTTAGGTATACTATAATCCAGCTGAACAGTAGCACATTGCCATTGCCTATTCAAGGCATCTGTTAATTTAATATCAATTTTTGGCCCGTAAAAGGCCCCGTCTCCTTTGTTTATTTTGTAAGAAAAATTTTTCTTCTTTAAAACATCTTCTAATATCGACTCAGACATCTTCCAGTCTTCTTCGTCGCCAATAAACTTATCGGGCCGAGTGCTTAGTTCGGCTACAAACTCGGAAAAGCCGAACTTCTCCATTGCCGTTTTAACAAAGTCTAAAACGCCTTCTATTTCTGAATATAAATCGTCTTTGCGGCAAAAAATATGCGCGTCGTCCTGGGTAAAACCTCTCACCCGTAGTAAACCGTGCAAAACCCCGCTTTTTTCATACCTGTAAACTGTGCCTAATTCAAAAAGGCGCAGAGGAAGGTCTCTCCAGCTTCTTAATTGAGATTTGTAAATCAGTATGTGGCCGGGGCAATTCATAGGCTTCAAAATGAACTCCTGGTTATCTTTCTTGATGGGATACATATAGTCTTCGTAGTACTCCAGGTGCCCGCTTTTTACCCATAGTTTTTTATCCATAATGTGAGGTGTCGAAACCAGTTGATAACCCCTTTTCAAATGTTCTTTTATCTCCCAGTCTTCTATTATTCTTTTAAGCACTGCTCCTTTGTGGAGATAAAAAGCCAGGCCGGCACCAGCCTGGTTGTGATAAATATCAAATAACCCCAGTTCTTTACCCAATTTGCGGTGGTCCCTTTTTTTTGCCTCCTGCAAATTATCCAGGTAAATCCTAAGCTCTTTAGCCGTTTCAAAAGCTGTGCCGTAAATACGCACCAGCTGGGCATTGCTTTCCATGCCCCGCCAGTATGCCCCCGAAGTTGATAGAATCTTAAAATGCTTAACCTTACCAGTAGAGCCAACATGCGGGCCGCGGCATAAATCAACGTAACCGGCGTGCTTATAAATAGAAACCTTTTCCTGGGCTAATTCTTTAATTAGTTCTACCTTATAAGCTTCACCATGGCTTTTAAAAAAATCCAAGGCCTTGTCTTTAGGCCATTCTTCATGCACAAAAGGATAGTCCGCAGAAACCTCTTCTCTCATCAGTTCCTCTATCCTAGATAGATCTTCTTCCTTTACTCCTTGAGGAATATAGAAATCATAGTAAAACCCATTCTCGATAGACGGGCCAATGCCTAGTTTAGCTTCGGGGTATATTTTTTTTACTGCCGAAGCCATGATATGCGAACAAGAATGTCTTAAAGTTTCTAAATCCATTTTAAATTCGTATAGAGTGTATCGTATTTCGTATATCGCAATGCGATAATGCCTTTCTTAAATTCTCAATACGAAGCATTATATACGCTATACGTTATACGAAAATGGTGGGCGGTGTAGGATTTGAACCTACGACCCTCTGAATGTAAGTCAGATGCGCTTCCGCTGCGCCAACCGCCCGTTTATTTGCCCAAATTCCAAGGCCTTTAATCCAGCCGTTAATTTTTGATCTAAGGCTTGTATCTGCTATAACAATTCTAAATGTTCCTAAAGGTAACGTATCTCTTTTATTTTTACAAACCTTGCTTACAGCAAATTGTGTTTTATGAAACTGTTTAAGTGGTATACCACTGGCTTGTGCCCAAAATTTCCTTGCTTTGTTTTCGTCTAAATGCGGATGCAAATGAAGAGCCCCTCGAAACTTAGAGCTAGAAACACCGCAGACCTCACGAAAGAAACGCATCATTAATTTAATCATCTGGGGGTCTGAATTGCTAAAATTAACCATATTCACCCCCGCCTTATATCCTTCAGCCCAATACAATGCGCTTCCAACAATACACAATGTCTTTAAAGAACAATTCGCCGGTATTTGGGCGGCCGCATCTCGCTCAATTGCCTGTCGTTTACATAGCCAGAATTGCTTTGGGCTGTTGGGATGATTTGCGGCTTTCGCGCGTGCCCTATCTTGATTATTACGTAGCTTTGCTATTTGAACCTCTGTAAGAGCTACGTCTCTAACCCACCTGCTTACAGAACTTTTTGAACACCCCAACTCTTTCGTAATGGACCTAACAGACCATCCTCGCTGACGTAATTGTCTCGCTTGCTGTTTTTTGTGTTTCTTCATTATCGAACCTCTGTATTAGTATCAAAATAAATTATAATCCAGAGGTTCCTCACTGTCAATAAGCCCTTGGCGAATACGCTCAATGATACCAAATTTTTTTGAAAAATCAACCCTATAACTTCGCCCGGCGGACTGGCCAGACCTGAACTCAAAGACACTAATTTATCCCTTGGGCAAAGCGGTCATACAAAAAACCATAACAAACAAAGCTACAGTTTCAATTACGCCCAGAACCATGATGTAGTTTCCAAAGCCTTTACCTGTCTCAGCTAAGGCATCAGAAGCTTTTGCGGCGGCTTTACCCTGAAAAAAAGCCGAAAGCCCCATGGCAAGCCCGCCAAGACAGCCTATAATCATCTGGTAGATATATGCGTCTGAAGGAAGCTTTGCCGCTTGTATAGCGTTACGTAAAATCATCCCGTAAATGGTTTGAGACAGCGGAGCTCCCACAAAAGCTATCAAAATAAAAGGAGCCACTTTATTCTGGATAAAGGCCTTCTTCCAGGCGCCTATCGCCGCCATACCCGCGACCCCTGTTCCCATAGCTGAGCCTATTGCCGAAAGAGTTAAAGAAAAATTCATATCTCCTAGACCTTCTACCATATACACCTCCTGATTTATAAAATAATTTTTTGTATATAAACGATACCTCTATCCTTATTCTTTAAACGGCTTGTATTCTTTTCCGGACCACTCCATACCTAAATGGCCGGAAAATTCAAGCATGTTTAAACGCATTCCGTGAACAATCACCGCCATAAATCCTAAGGTTATATTTAGTGTGTGGCCCAAAACAAGAATAAGCGCGGCCATAAACCCTGCAACTACGCTATTGATACCTGAAGCCAACGCCATATTATTAAAGCTTGAGGCAACTATAGCCGAAGCATAACCTACAGCAAACAATCTTAAGTATGAAACTATATCCGAAAATGAACTTATAACGCTTAAAGGCAGGTTACCTAAAGATATTAGGGCCCCTTTGAGCATATTCTTTTGGGGATTAGAAAACAATACTGCCAGAATCAGCCCAATTGAGAGCAGCCAGAGAGAAAGCCCAGGTAGGCGGCTTCCTAAAACAAGCGAGTTGGCTACGAAAAAGACTCCCCAAAGTATACAGATCCAGCCCACCTGAGCCAGAGCTTTCAGAGAATTTATTAAAGACAGCGCTAACTTAGCGTGGGCTATTGTCAGGTGTATAACTCCTATCACAAAACAAAGCCCCATCATGAAGCTCTGGTTTGTAGTTGAGGCCGAGCTTATCTTATTAACAACTACTGCTTTAAAAACCGGCAGTTGCGCTATTTTTTCACAGCCAAACCATGTGCCGGTTATAGCACCCCAGGCAATAGTGGCTAAGCTTAACACACCTATTAAAAAAAAGGGTTCTGAAGGCGCCCTGGGAAATTTTTTTCTGGCATAAAGAGTAATAAAAAGAAAAATTATTCCGTAACCGGCATCTCCTATAAGCATAGCAAAGAAAAGACTGAAAAAGAGAAGAAACCAGAAACTTATATCAAATTCTTTATAGCCGGGAACCGTTCCCATAAACTTAAATACCGGGTCTATAATCCTCACCCAGCGGGGATTTCTTATCAATGTAGGAACCTCCTGGGGTTCATCAGGCTCCTCCACCAACAATGCCCATCCATGCTGGATAGCCGCCTCATTTATCGCGGGCACGTCTTCGCTGGGGCAAAAACCTTTCAAACAGTAAATACCCTGTTTATTGACCATGCCAAACCGTACATGGCAAAAATCGAGCCTCTTGTGGAATTCTGTTTTTACGCGGGAGAAGTACCTGGCATAAATTCTAAAATCGTCTATCTGCTTGTCAATTTCTTTAAAGTCAGCAGCCAGTATATATATCATTTTCTGTAATGCGTTTTTATCTATATTGGGCACATGAACTTCGGGAAGATTTAGCGCCTCTTGCGCATCTCTGGTTACCAGCGCCAGGCGAAGGCCTCCTTTCTCCCGGGACAAAACATAAACAAGTTTTCCGGTATCTATTTGTTTAAGACTGCTTTTGGGCCCGTAATAAAGCTTTATGAAAACGCCTTCTTTCTTCAGCCGCTGCAGAGCTCCGTAGGAAACATCACCCCATTCCCGGAACCAATCCAGCCTCTTTTTTAAATTTTCTATCTGAGAAGCGAGCTCTTGCCTCTGCCCGCTTAAAGCTAATATTTTTTTTGCTATCAAGACGGCTTTAGAATTATCTAAATCCTTCTGGGGAGCCTTACTGCTTCCAAGCAACGTCAGAATTTTATCAACCATGGGAATCCTGCGGTTTAAAGTATCGATATAATCCGCATGCGGTGGCTGCATAGGCTCAACATGCACCAGGCCAAGTTTGCGCAGCCGTCCTACGGCGCTGTTAGCGTCTTTTTCAGCAACCATAACTGTTATTTTTTTCATTCTAACAATCATCGCTATAACTAATTCAAACAGGAACGGCCATTTGCTTCCTGCGGTTTATTTTAGCTTTGGCAATTTTACCCCTCACGACTTCGGCAGTCTGGAGCTCGCCTAAATATATCTGTATAACTCTGATATTTTCCTGGGCCAGAGGAATTTTTACTTTTTCAAAAAGATTCACCCTCTGGGAAGCTATGTGTAATTCTTCTTTCAGAATTTCCAGTTGCTTATGATAAACCTCCAGCTTAGCCTTCAAAGTTATCATCTCCTTAAGAGCTCCAATACCCGCATCCACCCAAAGAGGCATATTAAATAAGTCATATTGGGATTCTTTAAATTCGACTCCTTTAAAAACCGGCATATCTATTCCCGCTACATTTCCGGAAATAGTATTTATCTTTTTAAGGCTGCAAAAATCAGAAAGTTTTACGTCTTCAGCAAATACGTCAACCCAGCCCACAACTTTATTTCTGAAATTTTCTATATCCTGGGCTAATTCTTTAATCGCCTGGTGAACTTTTACTATTTCCAGCTTAAGCTGTTTTTCTTTAAGCTGCAGCATGGGAAGGTAGCGATTAAACCTTTTAAGCTCTTCCTTCTGGTGTTTTAATTCGTTTTTGGTCAGCCTGATTTTAGCCATGCTATTATTAAAAAGTCTTGCGGGAATCTCTTAGGCCATAAACCCGTGAGCTCTTCGGATTCATTCTTCATAATCCTGTTCTTGAGAGGATTCACCAGAAAGGTCCTCCGAAGATTCCGCTGCTTGAGGATTGGCGCCTGGAGCCTTAGCCGGCCAGAATTCCTGGACTAAGTCAGTACGAAAGCTTGTCTCCTGAGGTAGAAAACATTCCGAGAGGATTTTCCAGCCGTTATCAAGAGCCTTTTCCAAAGAAATATTGACTGATAAATCCATCATGTGAGCTTCAAATAGCTTGCCGTACTTAAGCAATTTTTTATCCCAGGCGGTCATACGGAAGCCCATTGAACGTTTTTCTTCGGCTTCTTTATATTGGGCATACAGCTGTATCATACCATCCATTATGGCCCTGTGGTCCTTGCGGGTCTTATCATTGACCTGCTGTTTAAGACGGCTCAAAGAACCAAAAGGTTCTATCCTGGCTCCTCTTAAATAGAACTGCCCCTCGGTAATATAGCCAGTATTATCCGGAACAGGATGCGTAACATCATCTCCGGGCATAGTAGTAACCGCTAAAATAGTTACCGAGCCGGCACCTTCAAAATCAACGGCTTTCTCGTACCTCCGGGCTAATTGGCTGTATAAATCGCCAGGATAGCCCCTGTTAGAAGGAACCTGTTCCATAGTAATGGCTATTTCCTTTAAGGCGTCCGAAAAATTTGTCATATCGCTTAGAAGCACCAGGACATCTTTGCCTACCAGTGCAAATTTTTCAGCTACCGCCAGGCATAAATCCGGAACCATCAAACCTTCAACTATAGGGTCTGAGGCAGTATGTACAAAAAATACGGAACGAGACAAGGCGCCGCCGTCATCTAAAGCTTTTTTAAAAAACATGTATTGGTCATATTTAAGGCCTATGCCGCCTAAGACAATCATATCAACTTCGGCCTGAAGGGCTATGCGGGCCAGAAGTTCATTGTAAGGCTCTCCGGAAATAGAAAATATCGGCAGCTTCTGGGAAACAACCAGAGAGTTAAAAACATCTATCATCGGTATATTGGTGCGAATCATCCTTTCGGGAATAATCCTCTTGGCGGGATTAACCGAAGGCCCGGTTATCTCAATAAGGTTTTCGCTTAAATCCGGCCCCTTATCCCGGGGCCTGCCGCTGCCGTCAAAAATTCTACCCAGCATATTTTCAGAAAAACCAACCCTCATGGGAAAACCTGAAAATGTAACTTCGTCATTGGTAGAAATGCCGCGGCTGCCGGAAAAAACTTGTAAAGATACTATGTCCGCTTCAAGTTTTATGACCTGTGCCAGGGAAGAACCTCGAGCACTTTTAACCAGGGCTAATTCTTCATAGCTTACGCCATCGGCCTTTACCGTAATAACATTTCCGTTAATGCTTAATATTTTACTGTGAACTTTCCTCATTTATCTCTTCGCTCCTATGTGCAGATATATACAGCTCCCTATTGCAAACAATCACAGATAAAAATACTATCCGCAATTATCAGCGCCCTTTGTCCTCTGCGCTCATCTGTGTATCAAGAAATTCTTCTATCTTTCTTTCCTGTTCCTTAAACTCCTGAGATTCCCATTCTTTATAGTTCCAGTCTACAAATAATTGACGTAGAGCGTGGAACGCCTTGCGGGCATTATCTTTTGTATCAAAATTAAGCTTTTTATTCAGAACAGAATAAATTTTGCCGAATACATATTCCTGGCGCGCAAGGCCTGTGGCCGCATCAACCTTATCAAACCCGTTTTGCTGCAAGTAAACACTGTCTAAAAATTCGGCCTTCAAATATATTATAAAATCATCCATTGACGTGCCTTCTTCCCCGATAACCTTCATCATCTGCCCCACTTCATTACCTTTAATCAACATTTCTCTGGCATCTTTAATCACTTCCGGAGCTATAAAACTGGGATAGCGCGACCAGCTCTCTAAAGGATCTATTGAAGGAAACCTCCTGGCGTTAGCTCTATCCCGGGAAAGCCCGTGAAAAGCACCCACTACTTTTAAGGTAGCCTGAGTCACCGGTTCATCAAAGTTGCCGCCGGCAGGGCTCACTGTACCGCCAATAGTAAGGCTTCCCTTTTCTCCTAGGAAAAGCTCTACCAACCCTGAACGCTCGTAGAACTCGGCTATGCGGGATTCAAGATACGCCGGGTAAGCTTCTTCTCCGGGAATCTCTTCAAGCCGGCCAGAAACTTCCCTCATAGCTTGAGCCCAGCGGGAAGTGGAGTCGGCCAAGAGTAAAACATTTAATCCCATCTGGCGATAGTATTCACCCAGAGTCGCAGCGGTATAAACAGAAGCGTCTCTTGCAGCTACCGGCATAGAGGAAGTGTTACATATTATAATTGTGCGCTCCATAAGAGATTTCCCCGTACGGGGATCATTAAGTTCGGGGAATTTACGCAAGGTCTCAACTACCTCCCCTGCCCTTTCTCCGCAGGCGGCGAGTATAACAACATCAACATCGGCATAACGGCTGGTTAGCTGCTGCAAAACGGTCTTGCCGGCTCCAAAAGGGCCGGGTATGCAGTAGGTTCCCCCTTTTGCTACAGGGAAAAATGTATCGATAATACGTATTTTGGTAGTCAATGGTTCTTTCGGAGTAAGCTTCTGCCGGTACGCTTTTATGGGAATTTTTATCGGCCAGTCAAAGGCCATGCCAACCTTAATGTTGTTTCCCCGGGAATCCCGCAAGATAGCTATAGTATCTTTTATGGTGTAATCGCCTTCGGAGGCAATTTTTTCAACACTATATTCTCCGGTTAAATCAAAGGGCACCATTATGTAATGCTTAAATATGCCTTCCTGGACATACCCGAGCGGCTCTGCACTGCTTACAGTTTTCTTCCCTGTTTTGATTAGAGGGAAAAAATGCCATTTAGCCCCACTATTCAAAGCATCCAGTTGAATACCCCTGGGCAGAAAAAACCCAAATTTTTTGGCAAGTTCCGGAAGGGGATTCTGCAATCCGTCATACACCTGGCCAAGAAGGCCGGGGCCGAGCTTAACCGAAAGCATTGTTAAAGAGAACTCAATTCGGTCTCCAACCTTTACCCCTTTTGTATCTTCAAAAACCTGCATGTAAGCTGTATTATCACTTATTCGAATGACCTCAGCCATCAGCTTCTCTTTACCGCATATAACATAACCCACTTCATTTTGAAGAACATCTTCTTCAAAATGAACAGTTATCATGTTTCCCTGTATTGACTGGATATAACCAACACGTTCGTTCGTCATTTAACCTCACATAAAGAGTTGAAATTCTCTCTTCCTTTTTCCTTGTTGAAAACAAAAAACTTTTCTAAAATCTGCAGTTTCAAAAAATAATAGGTTAGATACCCCAAGTTAAAATTATTATCAGTTTGTAGATTATCCACAAAATCCCAGCGCAGCTTCAAGAGTTTCTTTTCGATTTCTAGAGGCGAAGATCCAGAAAGAGCCTCATTCAGTTGGCCTCTTAAGCGATAATCCTGAATCTTTTTTCTGAAACTAACCAGAGCCTGGCGTAAATCCAGCTCAAACTCTTTATATTTCCTTAGATAAATGTTGTCCCGAAGGCTGGGCTCACAATCAGAAATATGAATCTGCGATATAAAAATAAAGTCTTTGTTGCTTAACCACTTTTCGGCTTCGGACAAAAAATACTGCCTGTCTATCTGGGGAGCCTGCCCGAAAATAAGCGTGGGTAATTGTGCAATAAAATAATAGTGCTTATCCATTCTTAGAGTTTAGAATCTCTGCTATGGCAGGATTTATAAATTCTCCTAAGGCCTCCAATATACTTGCTTCAGTAAAATCATAATACACGTCTTTGCCTTTTATACCTATGCGGAATCCTTTGTCTATGTATTTATTCACTTTTATCTCTATGCCTTTTTTAAGATTTTCTTTCAGTTGAGAGGACAGAATCTTTTCTAATTCCTTTTTGTCAGCTTCGCTAACAATTACCTCGGCCGCCGGCTTTTTATCTTGTTGCCAGTTTTCGGTAGTCTTTGTGATAAGTTTAGCCATAAACTCCGGTTTCAATTCACCGGATATTTTGGTTTTAAAAACTCCGTCAAACAAAGCTTTAAGTTCATTTTTCACTGACAGCATAAGATCCCGGGCAGCTTGGCGCAGGGCATCTTGAGCGTTAGCCTTCAATTTTTCCGAATCTGTTTTTGCTTTTGCGAGAATGGCGTCCGCTTCGGCCTTAGCCTGAATTTTTATCTGGTCGGCCTGCTGTCCAGCCTGGCGCAATATGTCATCGGAAGCTTTCTTTGCCTCGTCAATACCTTCTTTCTTTATCTTATCTATCAGGCTATCTAATTTGGCATCCATAATAGTAACTCCCCCTATTTTTATTTTATATGAAGTCCCGCCGGCTTACAACGGTAACTGCTTTTTTAAAACTTCCCTTTGGCGGAATGAAACCCCGAACCGAAAGTTATTTATCCTTGTTCTTATAGCGATAGCTTTTTGGTTCGCGGGTAAAGCAGTCAAGAAAATCAATTATATAGCCCCACATCAAAAAATCAAATTTTATCTTTTTGGGGCCTTTTTCATAAAAACCTACCTCCAGTAAATTCAGCTTGCCAGAATGCCTTTGGCCGCCTTTAAGTAATCTTTTTGGCTTATTATCGGCCGGCCCACTACTACATAATCGGCGCCTTGAGCAAACGCAAAATTAGCCGTAGCCACTCTCCTCTGGTCACCCCTTGCTCCTTCAGGAGCGCGTATGCCGGGAGTTATCACTTTAAGCTTACAGTTTCTTTTTATTAAAGCAGCTTCTTTAGCTGAAGCGATGACTCCGTCTAAGCCACAAGCTTTAGCTGCCCGGGCTAGAGATAAAACAGATTTTCTATCGGCAGCTTCACTTGTCAGCTCAGTAACTCCCAGCACTAACGGCCTTCTAACTTTTAGTTTTCTGGCTGCCGCGGTTATTTCTTTTTTTACTTCCCTTAAGGCTTTTGGGCCAGACTTTATGTGGACGGTAAAAGCCCAGCAGCCCATTTGCACATAGGTTTTAGAGGCCTCCTTCATTGTGTTGGGGATATCGTATAGTTTCAAATCCAAAAACACATCAATACCTTTGCCGATAATTGTTTTTACCAAAGCCGGGCCGAATTTGGTAAAAGCTATGGAGCCGATTTTAAACTTAACCCCCTTGGGGGAAAGCTTACGTACGGCATTATAGATTTTGCCTTTATCTTCTAAATCCAGAGCTACAATCAATTTTTTCCACTTAAGCATCGAGGCTGCCTCTTAGTTGGTTGATGTTGTTTATCTTTTTCTTTTTTAAATAGTTTTTTATCCCCCTTAGGATTTTAACCGATGCTGCAGGGTCGATAAAATTAACCGTTCCCAAGCTAATGGCGGTGGCCCCAGCAATGATAAACTCCAGAGCGTCATCGGCAGTCTCTATGCCCCCGCCGCCAATAACCGGTATTTTTACGGCCCTTGAAACTTTCCATACTCTATATAAAGCCATAGGTTTAATTGCTCTTCCAGAATAACCCCCATAGCAATTGCCCAGATATGGTGCGCCTGTCTGTATATTGACAGCCAGGCCGAAAAAAGTATTCACTGTAGAAATAGCATCTGCTCCGGCGGCGCAGGCAGCAACAGCTATTTCTTTTATGTCTGTAACTTCGGGCGTAATCTTTGCTATAAGTGTTTTTTTAGTCAGTCCGCGCAAAATCTTTATGGTTTCATAAGTATCTTTTCTGCTTTGAGAAATTATCTTTTTGCGCTTGATATTGGGACAGGATAAATTAAGCTCAATCGCTTCAACGGCCTTCTCTTGGGAAAGCCTTTTAACCATTGTTTTGTATTCATTAATAGAAAACCCGCCGATACTCAAGATAAATTCTGTCTTTACCTTACTAAGCCTTGGCAGATCTTCGGCGATAAAGTTCTCCAGGCCTTTGCCTTCAAGGCCCACTGAATTTATAACCCCGCAACCGGTTTCATAAATTCTTGGCGGACAGTTACCCGGACAAGGATTAAGGGTTATGGTTTTAGCAGTTACCGCTCCAATGCTGGCATAATCCGCCAAACCCTTTAATTCATCTGAAGACCCAAAAGTCCCCGAAGCGCAAATTATTGGATTCCTAAGCTTTAATTTACCTATTTTTACTTTTAACTCCATAGATTAATATTCTTTCCCTATAAGCTTAATACTTATTATAAATAAATGCAATAGCCAATCAAGGCGTTTTTTGAACCGGGGAAGCCTTGGCGTCTTTCTTTTACTCGGTGCGGCATTGATAAAGGTATCCTGAAATGCCTAAAATTATTTGCTGAAAATAAGCTTTACAGAAATCAGCAATAGCAAACAGCCAAAAATCTTCTTTAATACGGGCTCGGGAACTTTCTGGACAATGCTTGCCCCGAGGAATCCCCCCAGAAAAAAACCCACACACATAAGCCCCGCCGCATTAACTTTAACATTGCCGGCATAGTAATACTTTAGAGCGGCCAGCAGGCCTATAGGAGGAATCATCATAGCCAAGGTTGTTCCCTGGGCCTGATGCTGGGTAAACCCGAACAGGCAAACCAAAGCCGGGATTACAAGCGCCCCGCCGCCTATGCCTAAAAACCCGCTAAAAATTCCGGCACCGAACCCTAAAATTAAATATAAATACCACATATCCTCTCCTTATTAAATAGTAAAACTAAATATCTAAATTCTAAGCCCTAAATGTATTATTCGAAAGTTATGTTTACAGCCTGCTCTATAGCCGTATCATTCATCGTTAGAGAGTTGCGCCGGCCTACCGGTAGGCCGGCAGCTTGAAACGGCTGTCGTTGAACGTTAATCGTCTCCATTCCTAAGATTTTATTAACACAGCCGGCAAACGAATAACGATACGAGTTACGCAACCGTATACCGTTCGCCTTTACACAAAATATGTGAATATATCTTAAGAATTATACGCCCTAAACGAATTCATAGGGTTTGTTTAGGTTTTAGATTTTCGGATTTATGATTTTTCATTGGCTTAGCTGTTTTCAAAAGATATCTCTCAAATTAAACACCGGGCCGTCTTTGCAAACTTTTTTATATCCCTTTTTTGTCTCGATTACACAGCCGTGGCAAACTCCCAAGCCACAGCCCATAAATTGTTCAAAAGATACCTGGCAATTTATCCCGGGATACTTTTTTATAATTTTATGGATTTCGTAAAACATTTCCTTGGGGCCGCAGGCATATATCGTATATCGCAGGTCGCATGTCGTATGTCGTAAAATACCTTTCAGTAAGGCGACAACGGTACTTTTGTGGCCTCTGGAACCGTCTTCGGTAGCAACATAAACCTTACAGCCTAAATCCTTAAATTCTTTCTCGCACAATACTTCCTTTTTTGTCTTTGCTCCCAGTAGTATTAAATTTTGATTTTTTGGTTTTGGGTCTTTGGTTTCCGTTAGTTTTTTTGCTAAAAAAACTAACGGCGCCACACCGAGGCCGCCGGCTATAAGAATATGTTGAACGTTAGACGCAGGACGCGGGACGTAAAATCCTTTGCCGAGAGGGCCAATTATATCCAGAGCCGCTCCGGGCTTTAGCCTCGATAGCGCTTCCGTACCTTTACCCCTGACTCTAAAAAGAATAAAAACATCTTTACCCTGGACTCTGTGAATACTCAAAGGGCGCCTCAAAAGAACAGGTTTTATTTTAAGGTGGAGAAACTGCCCCGGATAAGAGTTGGAACTTATATAAGAAGATGTAAATCTTAGCAGAAACACATCGGATTTAAGCTTTTTTACTTCTTTAACCCTAGCTTTGATATTTTTGGCCGCTTGCTTCATTATAACTCATTTTACCAGAGGCTGGTTTTTTCTCAATTTCTTTCGCAGTTCCTCATCTTTAAAATCTATCCTTGAAACTTGCCTTAAGCCCTGTACGGAATTGCCTAAATATACCTTGTCGGCACCAAACACATCTTCGTAACGTAGCACTTTCTCTTTGGCCCGGCCAGAAAGTAAGAGGTGTTGTCTTAACACCCCGGGCAGAAGCCCGCAGGAAACAGGCGGCGTATACAAGAGGTTTGCGCAGGAAATGAAAATATTATTTATAGCTCCTTCTGTAAATTCTCCTTTTTCATTAATGAATAACGTTTCATCAAATCCTTTATTGACAGCTCTTCTTCTTTGCCCGTTATATCGGTGCCGGTAAGAGGTCTTGTGGTATAAAAAAATGTTCTCGGGATCGATGATCTTTGAGCTTACCAAAACTCTTGCCGGTGGCTTAGCTTTAATGAAAGGTTTACTTTCTATTTTCAGGCGTCCGTCTTTGGCTATTAAAACGCGGATTTTATATCTGCCGGGTTTTATTTCTGCCCGCAGCTTTCTTGTTAACTCCTTAGAATCGTATTGAATACCAAAATACCGGCAGGATTTAGCCAGCCTCTTTAAATGTTCCTCCAGAAGCCAATACTTTCCTCTATCCAGCAGAAGGCTTTCAATCAAACAAAAACGCCTGTTGTTATCGGTAAAAAATTTCGCTTTTAGGAGAGTTTCTTCGTATTCCCGGCAAGATACAGAATCATACACTATGCCTGCGCCTACGCCCAGCTCACCGCGGCCTTTGTGTATTTCTAAAGTCCTTATGGCCACATTAAAGCAAGCTTTACTCTCGGGAGATATGTATCCTATGGCGCCGGTATAGACACCCCGCGTTTTCCCTTCAAGCTCTCTTATTATCTCCATAGTTTTAATTTTTGGCGCTCCGGTAACCGAACCGCAGGGGAAAAGCGAGGCAAATAGCTTCTGTGTTTCTACTCTTTCGCGCAAGCTTGCGGATATAGTAGATGTCATTTGATAAAGCGTTTTATGTTTTTCTATCTGGAAAAGGTTGGGAACGCTTACCTTGGCCGCAACTCTTCCCAGGTCATTTCTAAGCAGATCTACTATCATAACATTCTCGGCTCTGTCCTTACCGCTTTCCAATAACTCCCTCCTATGCTGTTTGTCTTTGGAATAACTTGGCCCTCTTTTCATGGTTCCTTTCATGGGGCGGGCCAGAAGAGTTTTTTTATCCTGACGAAAAAAGAGCTCGGGGGAAAAAGAAAGAACCTGCCGCGAGCCGGTATCTACAAAAGCGGTGTAAGCAGTTGGCTGGTTCTTTCTTAAGTCCGAATAAAGAGCTGCAGCGCATCCGGTAAAATCGAATCTAATCTTAAAGGTAAAATTTACCTGGTACGTCAGGCCTTGGCACAGGTATTTTTTTATCTGCCTTATCTTTGCAAAATATTCTCTTGGGCCGATATCCGGCTTTATGTTTTTTATCGTATACAGATTAGGCGGCGATTTTTTCTGGCAGGCGCTGCCGAAGGAAAAACTTTTTCCGGAAAAAACCTCCGGGGCCCTAAACACCCCCAGCCAAACAAGCGGGAAATTACTCCCGCGGCAAAAAGCGCTTAAAGACTTTTCCAGAAAATAACCGAACTCATAAGTAAAGTATCCGGCCATCCAGAACCCTTTGGCTAAATAACTCTCAATTTTTTTGAAAAGCTCTTTTGGGCTGTCTCCGTTATTAAATGTCAATACGTCCAAGGGCTCATCAAACCAAAAAGATTTTTTATTCTCTTTGTCGCTTGAGAGGGTTTCTAATAAAACGCACCCTCCCCGTGCCGGCACAGATGAGGATTCAAATAAATTTTTGTATATTGAGCCTTTCTTCATTTGTTACGGATTATTTCTGGCAGCGCGGGCAGAAATATGTACCTCGTCCGGCTAAACGGATTCGCTTGATATGGGTTTTACATCTAAGACAGGGTTCATCTTTTCTGTCATAAACTTTATGATATTTTGCGTAGCTGCCCCGGGCGCCAGAAAGCTGTAAATACTGGTCTACGGAAGAGCCTTTACATCGTATAGCTTCTTTAAGGGTTTTCTTGAGTTCGTCCAGTAACAGCTTTGTTTCTTCGGCAGACAAACTATTTGCGGGCCGTGCCGGATTAATTTTCGCACGAAACAGCGCTTCGTTAGCGTAAATATTCCCGATTCCGGAGATAAACTTTTGGTCTAACAATAAAGGCTTTATTTTTGTTTTTCTTGAGCTAACCATCTCTTTAAACTCACCCAATGATATCCCAAACGGTTCCGGGCCCAGTGTTTTGATAAATTTTAATTCTTTCCAATCGTCAACTATCCGCAATTCTGCGAACAACCTGCCGTCATTAAAATCTAATGTTTTGCCGTTAGAAAGTTTAAAGGCAATCCTTGTTGATTTAGAGCCCTTGCCCGGATAAATTAATTGCCCAGCCATTTTTAGATGAATCGTCAAAAACTTTCTGTTCGATAGTTCGATAACCAGTAATTTTGCTTTTCTTAAAATACTTTTTATCGTTGCCCCGGTTATAGCTTTCTGAAATTTTGCGGGGGAAGGTTCTTTGATCACCTTCGGATTAATCACAAAAACTTTTGTGATTTTTTTACCTAAAACCGCTTTTCCCAATTCACGCTTTATTGTCTCAACTTCCGGTAATTCGGGCATATCTTCTACCTTTAAACTATCTCCAGAAAAAGCTCTAATCTCTAAATTCTAAATCCTAAACAAATTTCAAATCTGAAACTTAAAGCAATAAACTCTTTTTAAAAAATGCTGGTTCCGCAAAATTCTGTATAGTTATCCCCGCCTTGACAAATCTTCGGCAAAGCAGGCACGGCGGCCGGTGTCTATTGTTTTTACATAAACTTGCCTTGTTCGTGGGCCGTCAAACTCGCAGAAATAAATTCCTTGCCAAGTGCCTAGCTTAAGCTGTCCGCCTTTGATTATAACCATAAGGCTGTTTCCAAAAAGCGAACTTTTTATATGAGCGTCTGAATTACCTTCCTGATGCGAGAAATTTTTCCCGGAAGGGATTGCTTTGCCAAGATAAGCTAATATATCTTGGATAACCGCAGGGTCAGCATTTTCATTTATGGTCAAAGCCGCGGTGGTGTGAGGACAAAAAACACAACATAACCCTGATTTAGCCCCTTTCCCAGAAATTACTCTTAAGATGTCAGTGGTAATGTCTATAAACTCTGTTTTCTTTTTTGTGGAAACCTGCAGAACTTTCATCTGTTTTTAAAGAAACAAGAGGAAAAACAAGAAAAACGATACAACAAGAATAATGGCTGTCCATACAAACCATGCCGGCCGGGCTGAATCATTATCGTCGATAAGTTTGCCGCAATAATAACAACTTATTGCATCCTCAGGAATCGGCTTAGAACAATAAGGGCATTTCTTCATCTTGCCAAAATCCAAGCCTTCTTGTTCTTGAGAAAAGCTTTGGTAATCGAATTTGCCTTCGGCCATCATCCCCTTAAACTAAACCTTTATACACACCACTGTAACCCTGGGTTTCTTCTACCGGGAAAAACACCAGTTGAGCCAGGCGGGCATTTTCTTTTATCCTGACACCTGCGCCATTTTCTACAATCAAAATAAATTCGCCTTTGCCCCGAAAACCCGCGTCCCAAACCCCATGCTGGGTAAATGCCCCCATGCGTAAAAGAGAAGTGCGGGTAAATGCTAAAGCAGTAAGGTCGTTGGGCAAATTAACGGTTTCATTTGTCTTTACTTTATATGCACCTTTTGGGAGTTCCCACCAGCCGTAAGAATCCGTTACAGAATCCTTCATAGGTTTAAGTTCTTTCGCGGCCGGGACTACTCTTTGAGAATTAGAAAAATCAAGCGCGCCGGATCCTTCAAACACAAAAATCCCTCCGGCAGTTAAATCAAACCCGTTGGGAGTAAGTTGTTTATCCAGAGCTATAAAATTTTCTATTAGCTTTTTATTTTCAATCAACGCACTGATCTGTTTTTTGTTTAACATCACACCCCTTCCCTTTTATGCTCTTGGCTTATTGCGCGCTTTGATTTTCAGTTTTCCCATTTTCCGGTTAATTCATTCAGTTCACCATAGTGTAAAATTGTAGAGATATGTTTACATATTTTGTATTGTCAAACGGTATACGGTTGCGTAACTCGTATCGTTATTCGTTTGCCGGCTGCGTTAATAAAATCTCATGAATAGAGACAGTTGACGTTCAACGACAGCCGTTTCAAGCTACCTGCCTACCGGTAGGCAGGCACAACCCTCTAACGATGAATGACACGGCTATAGAGTAGGCTGTAAACATAACTTTCGAATAATACATAAAGAGCTTACGGCTTAAAGCTTTTCTTTATTGCTCTTGTAATAATCCTGTATAGCCTTAGGCTCAAGATTCCCATTCTTAACCGCCTCTATCCCTTCAACGCTTGCCCGGGCAGCTGCCATAGTTGTGATGTAAGAAACTTTATGCTGTATGGCCATTATCCGGATATAGCTGTCATCGTGTTTGGACATCCTGCCGGCAGGAGTGTTTATGATAAGCTGTAACTCTTTGTTTTTGATAGCATCTGCGATATTGGGCCTTCCTTCATGAATCTTTTTTATTTCGATAGTTTCAATGCCTTCCCCTTTCAGGAAAAGCCCGGTACCTGAAGTCGCGTAAATCTTAAAACCCAGGCTGTTTAACTTTTTTGCCACCGGCAAAAGGCTTTGTTTATCTTTGTCGGTAACTGTAAGCAATACATTACCCTGGGTAGGAAGTTTTAAGCCTGCTGCTTCCTGGGCTTTATAAAAAGCCAGGCCGAAGGTAGCAGCCATACCCATAACTTCCCCGGTTGCTTTCATCTCCGGTCCTAACAAAGGGTCTACTTCAGGAAACATATTAAAAGGAAACACTGCCTCCTTGACGCCTACATAATTAAAAGTCTGCTTTTTAAGTTGTTTGAAATCTTTTATTTTTTTACCCAGCATAATATCTGTCGCTATACGGGCAATGGGTATCCCGGTTACTTTTGAAACCAGCGGCACTGTCCGGGAAGCTCTGGGGTTTGCTTCCAATATATATACTTTATCACCGCAAATAGCATACTGTATATTTATCAGGCCTACGGTTTCCAAAACCCTTGCTATCCTATCGGTGTATTCTTCTATAACTTCTTTATGCTTGAGGCTAAGCGTCCGAGTCGGTATTGCGCAGGCTGAATCCCCGGAATGGATACCGGCCAGCTCTATATGCTCCATGATAGAGGCCACAAAAGTTTGCTGGCCGTCACACAAAGCGTCGACTTCAACTTCAATAGCTTGTTCCAGAAATCTATCTATGAGCATGGGGTATTCCGGAGTCACGTCAATGGCTTCCTTAACATATTTAACCAGCATACTTTCGTCGTAAACTATTTCCATGCCGCGGCCGCCTAAAACAAAGGACGGCCTTACCATCAACGGGTACCCGATTCTTGAAGCAACTGCGACTGCTTCCTCAAGCGAACGGGCAATGCCGCTTTCAGGTTGAGGTATGCCCAGCTCGGTCATTTTTTCTTTAAAATGTTCTCTGTCTTCGGCGAACCTGATACTTTCCGGGCTTGTACCTAAAATTTTTACCCCGTTATCCTTGAGCTGTTGGGCTATATTTAGAGGGGTCTGGCCGCCAAATTGCACTATTACCCCTTGAGGTTTTTCTTTTTCATAAATCGCGAGTACGTCCTCGACTGTTAAAGGCTCAAAGTAAAGTTTATCGGAAGTGTCGTAATCCGTAGAAACAGTCTCGGGATTGCAGTTGACCATAATAGATTCATATCCATGGTCTCTAAGCGCGAAAGCTGCATGGACACAGGTGTAATCAAATTCTATACCCTGGCCTATCCTGTTAGGCCCGCCGCCTAAAATCATAACTTTTCTTTTGCTGGAAACACCTACGCAATCTTTATTATTGTAAGTCGAATAGTAATACTGGGCATTTTTAACCCCACTTACCGGCACAGCTTCATAACCGGCAGTTATACCGCAAGACAACCTTTGCTTACGAACCTGCTCTTCAGATACTTTAAAAATTCCGGCAAGGTATTTATCGGAGAAACCCCATTGTTTTGCCTTAATCAATCTATCCTTACTAAGATTTTCGAAACCTGTTTCTATTAGTTCCTGTTCAAACTCAACCAGTTCTTTAAGCTCATTAATAAACCATATGCCTATATGGGTTAAGCAGTGCAATTCTTGGGCCGGCATCTGCTTACGCAGCGCTTCATAGACTAAAAATATTCTTTCGCTGGAAGCAACTGCCAGGCGTTTACGCAATTCATCGAGCGAGAACTCTTTGAATTCTTCGACTCCTAAACCATACCGCTTTATTTCCAGTGAACGTATAGCTTTTTGAATAGTTTCCTTAAAGGTTTTACCTATGCTCATCACCTCGCCAACAGCCTTCATCTGAGTTCCCAGGGTGTTTTTTGCTTTAGGGAATTTTTCAAAAGCCCAACGGGCAAATTTAGATACTATATAGTCGCCGCTCGGAACATATTTTTCAAGAGTGCCGGCTTTCCAATATGGGATTTCATCCAGCGTGACCCCAACAGCAAGTTTCGCCGAAACTCTCGCGATAGGAAAACCGGTAGCTTTAGAGGCAAGCGCCGAAGAACGGGATGTGCGGGGATTTATTTCTATAACCACCAATCGCCCATCCTGTTTGTTGTGGGCAAATTGCACATTCGTCCCGCCCAGAACACCTATGGCGTCAACTATTTTATAGGAAATTTCCTGCATCCTGTTTTGCAATTCTTTGGGCACTGTCAGCATCGGCGCCACACAAAAACTGTCGCCGGTATGCACACCCATAG
>JAQUWY010000032.1 GCA_028692655.1 Candidatus Omnitrophota bacterium
GTCAATTAAGCCCCAAGGCAAACATACAACCTATAACCTATCTACTCTGAGACTATCTGTGTATTTTACCGATAATCCAGAGCTTTCACCAACTGTCATGGAACAATTATCGTATCATCTCCTTTTTATTTACCGTTCCTGGACCCTTTAACTCTAGTCTTTTTAGGGCTAGCAGACATCTGCATAGCAAAATCTCTTAGCCATTTATTGTCCTCACCGGCACCCCAATAAAGTGTTCTGTGCGGAAACGGTATCTCGATACCCTCTTCATCAAAACGGTTCTTGAGCCTTCTTCTGAATTCCCGGGCTACTTCCCATTGTTTTATGGGAAGAGTTTTTATACGAAATTTTATAGTAATTTGGGAATCGGCGAATTCATCAACTCCGAACATCTCAAGATCCGCCAAAATCAACTTTCCAAAGTAAGAGTCTTTACGTATTTGACTTCCCAGCTCCTTAATAACCTCTATGACTCTGTCAACGTTTTCTTTGTAGGCTACGCCAATATCAAATAACGCGTGTGCATATTCTTTCGTAAAATTTATAACTGTTTTAACCTCACCATTGGGAATGATGACAACCCTGCCTTCTAAATCCCGCAACGTGGTAATGCGTAAATTAACACTTTCAACCAAGCCGCCATTATCATTTATCTTAACTACGTCATTAATCCTGTATTGGCCTTCAATCAAAATAAATAACCCATTTATTAAATCTCTTATCAAGTATTGGCCTCCAAAGCCAAAAGCCAACCCTACAATCCCAATACCCGCAAGTAATGGCGCTACATTAAAACCGAAATTTTCTAGAATCATATAGACCATGATGGCTATAATAAGAATGTTTCCCATCCAGCGAAACAACCCTATCAGCGTCATTATACGCAGAGTGATTTCATCTTCACGGATAGCATTTTTATGCGTAATCATCTGCTCAAATTTTTTCAGGCCGATTTTAAGAAGAAAAAATAAAAACGCCCCCAGTAAAATAATCGCCGCTGCCATAATAGCTTTGTCCATAAAACTGGCTTTGGCG
This sequence comes from Candidatus Omnitrophota bacterium, assembly GCA_028692655.1. Taxonomy (GTDB): domain Bacteria; phylum Omnitrophota; class Gorgyraeia; order Duberdicusellales; family 4484-171; genus JAQUWY01. The sequence goes on from JAQUWY010000032.1 coordinate 1,036, forward strand.
GATTTTTCTCTTTTTAAATCCGCGAGAGACTTCTTTAAGGTTTCAATTTCCGCTTCGTTGTCAGCTATAGCCTGCCGGGCAGCTGCTGCTTTAGACTCAGCGAGATCCAGCTTCTCCTTTGAACCAGCAGCATCTTTTTCTAATTGCTGAACCTCTTTGCTAAGCAGCTTAGCGCGCTTCAAGAGTTCTGGATCCTTGTTTTCCTTGGCTTCTTTTTTTATAGCTTCAAGCTCTTCCTTGGCAAGGATCGCCGCCCTTTCTTTCTCTCTGGCTTCTTTCTCAATCGTGGCTTTTTCTTCAACTGCTTTAACCGCCTCTTCGGCCATTCTTTTAGACTCATCCTTCCTATTTTCTATAGCTTCCTGTGTCTGCGAGTGCTTTTGCCTTATGTCTTCGGTTGCTTCCTCACTTCCTGTGGGTGATGCCGAACGACCGGTAAAATTAGTGCCTGTAGATTGAGCGTAAATAGTAGAAAAAAATATTAGCAAAAAAAACGCCGCAAGACTTAAAGTTATCCTAACTTTTCTGAAACGCCTATTTTCCATTCCCTCTCCTTTTTAAGCGGGTTAGTAAATTTTAAATATTTTTTTATTACGCTTATGTTTTTATTATAACAAAAGATGAGTATATGCAAAGAGTAAATGTGAAATAAACAGCCCCTAAAATAGCTGTAAGCTGCAAGTTTCGAGCCGCAGGTCGCAAGCTTCAAGTTTTGAATCAAATTATCGGTTTGCGGTGTTCGGTTTTTGGTTAGCGCCTGCCTGCCGGTAGGCAAGGTCTTAACTTCCCTATTCTTTATGTTTTTCAGTCTTTTAGTTCTTATGTTCTTCGGTCTTTTGGTCTTTCAGCTTTTCAGTCTTTCTGTTTTTAGTTCTTTAGTTTTCTGTTTTTTTGTCTTTTGGTTTTTTAGTTTTTCTCAACCTCAGCCTTAGCCTCTGCCTTTGCCTCAATCTGCATCGTCTATGGACTATCAACTGTGGACTTTATTGAGCCTCAACCTGTATATTCTATGGACTATCTCGAGCCTCAACCTTAACCTTAACCTATATAGTCTATCGTTTATGGACTATCGACCGTGGACCGTGGACTTTTTTTAAGCCTCAATCTGTATCTTCTATAGTCTGTGGACTGTGGACTTTTTATAACTTGCAGCTTTCTTTGAGCTTTGGCCTGTATAATGCCCCAAAAACCCCCTAAAAAAGGGCTATTTTATTGATGTTTTTTTCTCTTGCTAAATCAAAGATTTATGGTATAGTCTTCTTTAAACAAAAGTGCTTGTGTTCATTGAAAAAAAGAGAGGAAAATAGTGGATAATTTCGCGAACGGCACATTAGGGCGAAATTCCGCTAAAAGAGGGACACGTAAACGCGTTAATGGGATTTCTAAAAAGGAGAAAGTAACGAATGGAAGAACAGAAGAAACTTTACATTGGGAATTTGAACTTTGACAGCACCGAGGGAGACCTCAAAACGCTGTTCGAAGAGAAAGGTTTAAACGCTAAAGAAATTAAAATCATCACAGACAAATACTCCGGGAAATCAAAAGGATTTGGTTTTGCGGAATTTGAAACTGAAGAAGAAGCCCAGAAAGCAATTGATGCTTTGAACGAGCAAGATTTCGCTGGGAGAAAATTGACAGTAAATAAAGCCCGCAAAATGAAACCCCGCGACAATTTCGGTGGCGGCGGACGCGACTCAGGCTTTAGAAACAATAGATATTAATTACAGTAATCACGATTAACGAACAAAGAACGGAAAAGAATTGTCGTTCTCTTTTCCGTTCTTTCCCTCTCTTCTCTTTTTTTAACAAATATTTTCCTTCCGCTGAAAAACCTTAGCATTATCTTGCTCTCAATCGTTTCGCCTAATACTTACAAATTCTTCTATAAGTTCAAGCATATCTAATTTACTTCTCGCTTTGGCTGCATTAATGCGTAAGGGCTTAGTTTTTGTAAATCCTCTGGTATACCAGATGTAGAATTTACGAAATTTTATGAGCGCGTTTCTCTCGCCATAAAAATCTATAGTTAAATCCAATTGCCGCTTCATAGCTCTGGCAACTTCTTCGGGGCTGGGCCGGGAAATCATTTTACCCTTAGATAAGAACTCTTCTATTTCCCTGAATATCCAGGGGTTACCCAGGGCTCCTCTGGCAACTACAACACCATCACAACCTGTTTTATCAAGCATTTTTTTAGCTGCTTCCGGCGATAGAATGTCACCGCTTCCAATCACAGGAATGTTTAAATTTCTTTTTATCTTTCTTATTGCTGAATAATCTACCTCTCCCCTATAGCCCTGGACGCAAGTCCGGCCGTGAACAAATACAGCGTTTACTCCAGCATCCTGAGCTGCCTTTGCAATATCCAGGCAATATTCCCGGCTATCCCAGCCAAGCCGCATTTTAAGCGTTACCGGAACCCAGCATTCTTTAACAAGAGTTTTTAGTATTTCTTTGAGCTTCCCTGCCTCCCGCAAAAGAGCTGCTCCCTTACCATGGCTGGTTACTTTTTTCCGCGGACAGGCAGCGTTAAAATCTAAAACGTCAAATTTTAAGTCTTTTAATCTATCTAGGGCTTTAAGTATATAGTAGGTATCTGCTCCCAAAAGTTGAATACCCAGAGGCCTGTCGTAAGCATTGCTTTTTAGCATTTCCATTGTCCTGCGGCTTGAATAACTCAAGGAACGAGCGCTTATCATCTCACTAAAAGCGAACCGGCAGCCAAACTCACGGTTAAGCACCCTAAAAGGCAACGAGCTTATTCCGGATAAAGGAGCAAGAATTATCAAGGGAAGAAGAAAGCCAGGCTTAGTTGATCTAATCATTTGAAGCGGGTAGAATAGAATTATATTTTTTACGGTAGGTTGCTATTTCTTTAAATGCTGTTGTGCTTTTTGCAATTTTTTCCAAAAGATTCCCTTCTTGAACTCTTTTGTCCAGCCATTAAGAATAACCCAACCTCCGAAACGAGCTAAAGCGTTTCGCCAAGACCGATACCACTTTCTCCAGCCCTGCTTAATATTATGCAAATAGAAAATTATCACAGGAAAAGAGAATACATGCAACCCAGTCATAAACAGGTATTTAAATTGATAAAATTTACCCATAATTTTTCTGGCTGAGGTCTGCATCTGCTCCGCGGTCATCGGTTGATCCGGTTCAAAAAGCGGAAAATTGCCGTCATAATACTCCCAGCCTATATCTTTAGCCGGATAAACCCTTCCTTGTTCCTGAAGGCGCCGGCGTAACTCTGTTCCCGGCAACGGCCCGGGCAACAAAACTTGGATAGTATCTATTTGAGCTTTTTTGATAAAACTTCTAAACCGTTTTATCCTATCTTCACTGGAAAGTTTAACTGCTGCAACCTCTTTCAAGGGATAACCAAAAATAAACATTCCATGTATGAGAAAACCAAATTTATGATATATTCTTGATAAAGATACCATCTCTTGGGAGCTTATGTGTTTATTCATAGCTTGCAGTTCTTCATCAATGGGTGACTCAAAACCTATAGCTACTGTGTTTATCCCTGCTAGGCGCATAGCAGAAAGAAGCTCTGAGTCTTTAGCTTTATCCAGCCGTATCTGGGCAGTTACATCAAGCCTGCGGCCGGTATCTTCTTGGTATTTTTTAAGCATCGCGCAAAAACGCAAGGTCTCTTCTCTCTGCTGGCCGAATAAATCATCAACGATAAAAAAATGCCGGGCATCTTTAGTCTCTAAAGCAAAACTTATCTGCTCCAGTAACCTTTCAGGGGATGCACAGCGCGGCTTGCCTTTGACCGTACAAAATTCACAATTCATACCGCAGCCGCGAATCCTGCCTACAGGATAAAGCTTGATAGACGCATAACGCACCAGTGAAAAATCCGGCAGAGGAAGGTTCTCAAAATCCTCTAGAGGCTCGCGGGGACTAGTAAAGACCGGCTTGCCATTTTTAAGATATACTATGCCTTCTATCGAACTAATATCTCCCTCATTATCTAAAACCTTGAGCAACTCCCTTATTGTTACCTCACCCTCGCCTATAACTATATAATCAATTCCTGAATTTAGAGCTTCTAATATAGTTTCTTCGACAAAATGCTGGCCGCCGGCTATAGTGACAACTCCTTTCTGTTTATAAAATCTTGCTATCTCATAAAGCCTCGGAATAGTGCTGGTCAAACCTCCATAAAGCCCAACAACATCAGCCGGCCTTATGCTTTGTAAAAACTCGTGGTCAGCGCCTCTATTATCGGCTCGAGGGCCATATCTACGGAGATTATTTTCATCAATAACTTCAGCATCCCAGCCTTCAGTTTTATTGACTACGCTGGCGACACTAACCGGGCCTAAAGCCGTAGTTATCTTGGCAACCTGAGTATAGATGTTAAAAGCCGGATAAGCCGGTATGATAACCCTAAACCTTTTTCTTTTAGCCGCTACACAAACCACTTATTTGCCTCCTTAAACAGGTTCAGTTTCAATAATAATCTGTTTTACCCACTTTAAATTCTACTCTCTTAAAACAGGCTGTCAAATCAATTCACCTCAGAATACAGCAAGGCAATATCACCTAAATTACAGTTAGCATATTCGGCTATAACCGGGCATTTAGCCATAAAAAGAAAAAAAATCGGCCGCCTAGCGCCTGACAGCGCCTCGAAATTACCTTGCCCCTTGCTAATAACCATATCTGCCTTTCTATAAAGACCCAAAAAGCTTTTTGTGCAAAGAGAAAGCACTGTCCCCGGCGCATTAGAACCACTGGAAATTATTGTGGCCAGTTTGTCAATACCACAGAAAACAGCATCCTGAAGCAAGGCGTCATTTATTACAGGAGAAGCTTTAACCGCGTAAATAATATTCTTGCTTTTGTCCATACTCTTTATTTCTTCTATTAGAACCCGGTCGAATACTGTTTCTCCGGCATTATCCGCCAAATAAAGTATATTTTCCGCCTTTATGACAGTTCGTTTAAACTTAGCATAATCAAATATGGATTTTTTCTCTTTTTTAATAGCTTTCTTTTCCTGGCTTAATATTTTTTTTAGCTCTTCGCTTACATTTAAAGAATTTTTCACGCCATAATCAATAATATTGCCGGCTATAGCCAGCTCGACCGCAGTTAGAAGCCTATCGTTAGAATGGAAAACTTTACTTTTTAAATCAGGGTATATACGTAAAGCAAGCTGATTGCTTTTTTTCTTTATTTCTCTATAAGGGTCTTTGTTGCCGGTTATTTTACTAATCAAAATGTTGATTTCTCTGGCCATTTCCGGCGGTGAGGCCTGCAGGGAAAACTGCGGTAAGACTGCGGCTATTTTATCCAAAATTGCCTTTTGTTTTTTCTTTCCGGCCCCAACCATCCTGGAAGTTTCAAGAGCCTGGCGAAAAAAACAAGGTATACAATCTAAGAAAGTTTTCATAAAATTTTAAATGATTTTGATCCGGGAAGAATCTCAAGCATCCTTAGTGAGACAGCAAAGTTTTTCCCAAACTTCTTTCACCTGCCGCTTAGACTCTTCAGACGAACTCTCAACTATTGTTTCCCCCTTAAGCATCGCTTCAACTATGCTTTTATCAAAGCTGATTTTCCCTAAAACCTGAATGTTTTCGGCACGGCAATACTCTTCTATGCTTTTGGTCACATCTATATTCAAATCGTATTTATTTACCGCTAATTTTACCATAACTCCAAAATGCCTGGCAACGCTTATAACTCTTTTGGCATCGTGAAGCCCGGATAGTGTAGGTTCGGTTACAACCAAAGCGCAATCGACTCCATTCAAAGAAGCAATAACCGGACAGCCTATACCGGGAGAGCCGTCAATAATAACCCAATCACTTTTTCGTTCTTTAGCTATTTTCTCTGCCTCCTGGCGAACCAAACTTACAAGTTTGCCTGAGTTCTCTTCGGCAATTCCTAACTTAGCATGCACTAAAGGCCCAAATCTGGTATCGGAGATAAACCACTCTCCGGAAACATTCTCTCTCATTTCTATCGCCCCAACAGGACAAACAAAGCTGCAAAATGCACAGCCTTCGCAAGATACCGAATCAATAGAAAAATCTTCTCCTATAGCAGAAAACCGGCAAACTTGTCGGCATTTACCGCACTTAGTACACTTTTCCTGATCGATAAAAGCCGTAACCCCGGCTCTGAACTCATGTTTTTCTCTTATGGCCGGATTAAGCAAAAGGTGTAAGTCAGCGGCATCAACATCACAATCAGCCATAACTGCCCCATTGTTAAATGCATCGTTATGGGCCGTATAATTACTAGAAAGAGCGGCTAAGGCTCCTGTTACAACTGTTTTCCCTGTCCCGCCTTTTCCGCTGATAACAACTATTTTTTTCATTTTATATTTGTTTTACACGTATCTTGATATTCTCATACAGGTTAATAAATTTTTCTTTATATCCCGCGATTGCCTCCACTATCGGCACTCCCTTCGAATACGCAGAAGCAATTTCTCTCTTGAAAGGTATCTTCATGAGAATAGGTATATTTTCCCTACGGCAGTATTCATCAGTTTTCTCATTACCTAAGTCGGACCGGTTAATAACGACCCCAAAATCAATACCTAATTTCCTTACCACCTCTACCGCCAAAACCAGATCATTTAGCCCAAAAGGGGTAGGCTCGGTAACAAGAATAACAAAATCAGAACCTTTTATTGCAGTAATTACCGGGCAAGACGTTCCAGGGGGAGCATCTATAATCGTTACCTTTTCGGGATTTATATATTTTTTCACCGCTTTAATCAGCGGAGGGGCCATCATCTCGCCAAGTTTAAGCCTTGCATGAACAAATTCCAGCTTTTCTTTGCTGCCTCGTTCTAAAATACCTATTTCTTTATTCACCTCATGAAGGGCTTTGGGCTGGCAAAAATAAGTGCAGCTGCCGCAGCCATGGCACAATTCCGGAAAAATAAGAACTTTTTTATTTACTACTGCGATAGCATTATAGGCACAAACCTGCTGGCATTTTCCGCAAAAATTACATTTCGCTATATCTACTTCGGGAACAGGAATGTAAATTGTTTCTTTGTGTTTTATCCGCGGCTTTATAAAAATATGACCGTTAGGTTCTTCAACATCACAATCAAGTATTTGAGCCCTCTCCAAAGATAGAGCTAAACTTGTGGCTATTGTTGTTTTTCCTGTCCCGCCTTTTCCGCTGGCTATTGAAATAATCATAGTTAAACGCTAACGGTTTGCCGTTAAAATTTCCTGAAACTGGCTCCCAAAAGCCTCCGTTACAAATCCTTTTTTAGCAAGATATCCTTGGACACCTTCCAAACCAGCCCTGTATAAATGGTGGCTGCCGCCTTCTCTTTGATGAATTTTTTCTATTATCTCCAAACCCTTTTTGCTGAATTCACTTAATAATATCTTACCTGTTTCTTTAAGAACTCTTATTATTTCATCCATAACCAAAAAAGGATTAACGAGATGATGAACCGTATTGAGGGATACTACTGTATCGAAGCTATTATCCGGAAAACTTAGGCTCTCGGCATTTTCCAGATAAAAATCGACTTTGTCTACCAGATTAAAATGTTCCAAATACTTTTTAGCTTGTGCTTGAGCATCTTCATTGATATCAACGGTGACAAAGTGATATCCCTGCCTGGCCAATTCAAGAGCCAAGTGTCCTTTGCCGGTTCCTACTTCAAGAATGTTGCCGCTTAAGGGCTGGATTTTATCGAAAAAGAACCTTCTTTCTTTCTCTATATCGTATCCAAACTCTTTATAGGCGCTTAACCTCTTAAGGTATTCTTCGTAAGTTTCGTTCATCTTACTCACTTTAACCCCGAATCATTTTGTTTCCGCATTTTGGGCAAGACATTGAATAGCAGGGTACACCCGCTTGATGAGCAACTTTAATGCCACAAGCCGGACAAACACAGCTTCCTCCAGGCCCAACTCCTTGATTAGCGCCTCTACCTTGCCCTCTACCTAAACCTCTTGGCTCGCGTGGCCCATCTCCCCGGGGCCCTGTACCATCACCTCTTGGCATTTTATACCTCCTTTAATGAGCCTGACACTCTTCCGGTGCCGCGGCGAATTAAAACATCTTCGCTAAATGCTGCCTTACTTAACCCCAAAGTGAGAATCTACACTTGGGCCCTGAGTTGATTTAAATTCGCCCTTGTTGTAACGTTCAATTGCTTCCTTAATAGTGCCTGAAACTCCAGTTATTATGCTTATACCGGCAGCTTGAAGCGTTTGAAAAGCGTTAGGGCCAACGTTGCCGGTTAAAACTATCTTTGCTCCTTTTCCAGCGACAAGCTGCCCAGACTGTATACCTGCACCGCCTCCAGCGTTAGCGCTGGGGTTTTCTACCGCCTCAAATTCCAAATTATCAGTGTTCACAATAATAAAATACGGACATCTCCCGAATCTCGGGTCAACACTCGCATCTAAATTATTGCCTGTTGAAGTAACGCAAATTTTCATAACACCCCCTTAATTAATTAAGCCTATAAAATACAAATTGTAAGCTGATAGAAACAGGCATAGGCAAAGATTAAAAAATTCTAAATCCTAAGCCCTAAACAAATTCAAAGCTCTAATTTCTAAACAAACAGCTTTAAGCTGTAAGTTTCAGGTCTCAGGTTGCAAGTCTCAAGTTTTGAATCAAATTATCGGTTTGCGGTGTTCGGTTTTTGGTTAGCGCCTGCCGGTAGGCAAGGTTTTAACTTCTTTAGCTTTTGTGTTTTTTGGTTTTTTGGTCTTTCAGTATTTCAGTTCTTTGGTTCTTCGGTTTTCCTCAACCTTAACCTTAACCTATATAGTCTATCGTTTATGGACTATCGACTGTGAGCTTGTGTATGGCCTATAGGCTTTATCACACTACTCCGTATGATCACAGATGCTTTTGTCTAAGCCATAACCCTTGCCGTCTCCCGGATTGCATAAGCTTTGCCCTGCTTCTAGTGACCCTTTGCAAAGTTTTTCAACCACATCATCTATTCTACCGGCAATACCCACAATTACTTTAATGTTAAATTGGTCGAAAAATCCAACAGCTCTCTGACCCATACCTCCGGCAACAATACATTTTACGCCCTTTTCATTCAGAAATTGCGGTATATTTCCAGGATTATGCCCCGGATTATCAACCACCTCTTTTGCCAAAACTTTCCCCTCTTTAATCTCTGCAATAGTGTAAGACGGACACCTGCCAAAATGAGCTGAAACAAAATCTCCATCTGTAGAAATAGCCACTTTCAAAATTAACCTCCTTAATGAACCCGGCAGCGTAAGCTGCCGAGGCGAATTATACCCAAACCCCTGTTTCATTATTTGGCGAGGCTTCGATAAGCCAATGACGAATCGAAGCCGAGCCGCTTCGGGTTAAAAGTTACGCATTAAAGCGGAGTAAGATTTAACCCGATACAGTGGCGGCCGGACAATCATTCTTCTTTCCACTACTCATTACCTTTTGACTCAGCCTTAGACTCTAGTTCTTTTATGCGCTGGTTTATAGCATTAATCTCTTCCTGCATGGCATTCGCTTCTGCCTTAAGTTCACTTGCTTCCTGCTGCGGAGTAAGCCCATAAGGGTAAGCTGCCGGAGGATAATATCCCGCTGCTCTCCAGCCAAATCCTCTGCCCAAGCCTCTGCCAAAACCTCGTCCGCGGCCAAATCCTCTGCCAAGAAACCTACCTCCGGCCGGATACTGAGAATTATTTGCCGGCATAGCACAATAACCTCTAGCACCGCCTGTCATCGGCCCTAAACCTTGAGGGCCTGTTCCGTCAAAACCTGGCATAACACTCACCTCCTTAATAAGACTTACAGTTTTTCAAGCCAAAGGCAAAGAAAAACTGTTTAGCCGAATTAATCCCAAAGCGCTTTTGAAAAATATTGCAAAGATTTTTCGAATATTTAGGCGCGAGGGATAAAATATTTTGTTCACCGTCCTGCAAAATCACACTGGCTGACCGGACAATCATTCTTATTGTCATTAAAAACCTCTCTTCATTAATGTTCTAAAAGAATCAGCTAATCCTTTTTCCCCTTGCACTTCTCGCATAAACCGTAGAATTGCATTAAGTGACTATTAATCTCAAACTTGTATTTTTCAGATAATCCTCTTTCGACTTTCTTTAACAGTTTTGCTTCCTCATCGATAAAATCCGCATAATCAATAACTAAACCGCAATTACTGCATACTAAATGGTGATGATGCCGCTGGCCTTCGGGGCCTTTATTCATCTCATATCGAGCCCTGCCGTCGCCAAAGTCTGACTTAGAAACTACCCCCATCTGAACCAATAATTCGAGAGTCCTATAAACAGTCGCCAACCCTACACCGGGATACTTTTTGTGAACCTCTAAGTAAACGTCTTCAGCGCTAAGGTGCATGGAAGAAGAACTTAAGACATCCAGTATCAACCTACGCGGGAAAGTAAACCTGTAGCCGCAACCCTTAAATTGCCCCTGCCACCAGCCAGACCCCCTATTTCTTCGGTAAAAATGCCCCTGCATTCATTATCTCCTATTGATAATGGTTATCATTACCAAATAGACTATACCACAATCCCGCATCCATTGTCAAGAAAGAATCCCAAAAAATGTTTTTTAGAATAATGGCATGTTTATCAATTAAGGTTTTGGCTTTATCAGAAACTTTTACCAAAGAAAATCAAAGCCGGTTACTATTCTTGAATCTTTTTTCTCCTGAGCCAACCGGAGAAACCATTGAGCGTTCTGATTGAAGAAAGAACGCCGGAAGGTTATGCTTAAACCCAAGTCCTCTCCTTTAAGGCTTTTCAAATCAAAGACTAAGTTGTTATCGCCTTTAAGCCTGACGTTGGCCTTAAACCTAAGAGCTTTTATTTTTGAGTTTCCATAATCCATTTCAAAAGAAATTCCGTCTTTATTAAATTTCCAAACACCATAAAGAGTTATTATTTGATCTTGAGGCCCTTTTCTAAATCCTGCTCCCAAACGATACTGGACGGCCCCTTTCTTCCCCTGAATGCTGGGAGTTTGAAAATAAGCCTTAAAATTAAATAAAGACTCCCCATCAATGTCAAGGGCATAAACAAGCCTATTCTTTTTTAAAATACTCCAAAACCCCTTAATAGACAATTGCCTGATAGACTTCTGCCGTGTCTTTAACTCTGTAGTTTTATAGCTGTAGCTAAGAGTGTTATTCTTTACTTTCCAGGAACTCTCGAAAGTTAGTGTTTCCTGTTTTAGCCCGGTTCTTTTAACCAAAAAACATATCCGGTTATCTTCATCAGCCTGCCACTTTCCTTTCAGCTGCAACAACCTGACCTTATAGCTTCCTACCCCTTCTTTAGCGCCAAGAGAAAAGGTAAGCGAGTTTGACTCGAAACTGACTAATTCTGTCTTAAGATAAAGCTTCCCTGGAGCCTGAGCCTTGGTGTGATTTAAATTAAATGTGAGGTTATGGTTAGTATCTAAAGACCACTGGCCCTTAAAAGTTATTTTTTCAGGCAGATCCTGCTTAAGGCGGCCGTATTCAGGGCCAAGGAAGGTGTATACGGGGCAATTATTTAAATCTATTGACCAGATACCGGGAAATTCCAGCTCCGTGGCGTTGTTGTTTATAATTAACAAGTTATCGCGTAAACTGTATTTAGTCTTCATCGAAAACAGTTAAAGAAGGAAAGAGCCTCAACCTTCGGCCAGATAAACCTTATCATTCTCATGCACGGGCCTTAAGACCTTTACTCCTATTTCATCCCCCCGGGAAGCTTTCGAAACATCTTTATGGTCAATTTGCATAGAACTAACGATTTGCCGAAAATCATCATTAGCTCCTTTTATGTGGATTTTATCTCCGGCGCTCAAAGAGGTTTTGAGCTTTATTATACCGACTGAAATCTTCCCGAAATAATGCGTAATTACGCCGACCTCTTTTTCTTTGTTTTTTACAACTCTTAAGGCCTTTCTCGTATTTAAGGGCTGCCGGCGGAGAGGCTTCTTTTTCTTCTTTACGTAAATTTTAGGTATCTTTTTGGAGGTTTTTTTTGCAGTTTTACCGGATTTATTTTTACGCGGTTTAGAAATCTTTTTTTTGACCCTGTTTGTTCTCTTTGCCTTAACCTTTCCCTTTGCCTTTGCCTTTGCTTTCTTTTTTACTTTCTTCTTAGAAGATTTTCCTGAAGCAGGTTTTCCCGGATTGAAAATTGTCTTTAAAAAATCAAATAGCGCCATATCACCTACCAGCTAAAATTGCATGTGGGATAAGCCTTGTAAGGCTTAACCTCGGGCTTTATCCTAAAAAATCCAACCCCCTGCATTACTTCAAAAATAAAGGCTAAAGAAAATGAAACCAGGAGCACAAAAAAGAACAGTTTAGTTCTCTTAGTACGAATGCGTTTCAAGGCAATCAAGCTAGGTAAAATACCAAAAAGGGTAACTATGCCTAATCCACCTACTACATCTATCGCTTTAATAAAAATGTCGGGATAAATAAGGGCTATGATAAGCGGAGGGCCAAAAGTCAAAGCTAAATTAAAAAACTTATTACGGATATGAAGATGATTCTGAGCCAAGTCTCTTATAAAGCTAAAGAGCCCCAAGGCATTAGCCAAATAAGAAGTCATTATAGCCAGGAGAGCAAAAATGAGTGAAGCAATCGTGAAAAAGGAAGAATTTACGAGTTCTGCTAAAGGTACTGTAGCCGGAAGGTTATCCTGAAATGCCTCCATCAGGCTAATCCCTTTACCGCTATAAGGAATAGATCCTATGCCTACAAAAACCCAAGCCGCATTCATTATGTAGCCTATCAGCATACCCACAGCTATGGTTTTTATGACCTTTGGTAGTTTCCAATCCAAGCTATGGCATATATTTGGAATGATATTGTGAAAGTGAAACGCTGTTATTATTACCGGCACAGCCGCCGGAAGAAAAATCCATTTTTGAAAAGATAGCCTTTGAGGCTGGACGTGATAAGAACCCATAAATACTATTATGCCGAAAGCAATAAGCATTGTGACAACAAACAAGGCATTAAATTTCTGGATTATGCTCATACCGCTTACAACTACCGAAGTCATTATGATAAAGAATATTAGCATAACAACACTCTTGGGTACCGAGAGATTAAACAGGCCCGCGATTA
>JAQUWY010000033.1 GCA_028692655.1 Candidatus Omnitrophota bacterium
GCCATACTATTTAAGGGTAGATTTTTCAAGGTAATATTCTTGCTCATAGAAATCTTCCCGATTAAATCTTTATTGGTAACCAATATGCCTTTTTTAATGACCTTGCGAAATTTATCCAAAGATGGCTGGTTAAGAATAATGGCTATGTCAGGATAGACAATAAACGGCGAAGCTATCGGCTTATCGGAAATCTTGACAAAGCAATGAGCGGTCCCTCCCCGCATTTCCGCGCCATAAGAAGGAAACCAAATGGTATGCTTATTGCTTTTAAGAGCTGCCCGGGCAATAATTTTACCCAGGCTCATCAAGCCCTGGCCCCCAAAACCTGAAATTAATATTTCTTTTTCCATATTTCAACACAAATCGACGCGGATCTAACACTAATTTTCACGAATATCTTATTGGCGTACATTCGTGTTAGATTAGTGCCAATCAGCGTTCTATTCTTTAATGACGCCCAAGGGAAACTCTTTTATCATCTCGGTCTCTATCCACTGCATGGCTTCAACCGGGGTTTTCTGCCAAATTGTAGGACAAGGGCTCAATACTTCTACCAAAGAAAATCCTTTTTTGTCTATCTGGCTGCAAAAAGCTTTTTTTATATAATCATACGCTTGGTGCACCTGACGGGGGTTGCTGACTGAGGTCCTAACCGCAAAACAAACGCCTTTAAGTGTCGATAGAATCTCGCTTAACTTCAGCGGCCAGCCGTCTCCGGCAAAAGGGTCTCTGCCTGAAGGAGTCGTGGCCGTCTTTTGGCCGATAATCGTAGTAGGCGCCATCTGTCCGCCAGTCATCCCATAACAGGCATTATTAATAAAGATACAGGTAACATTCTCACCCCTGTTGGCAGCATGTAAAGTTTCAGCGGCTCCGATAGAAGCAAGATCGCCGTCTCCCTGATAAGTAAAAACTATGTTTTTCGGCCGGCATCTTTTTATGCCTGTAGCAACCGCTAAAGCCCTTCCATGAGAAGCCTCACAAACATCAAAATTCCAATAATCATAAGCCACTACCGCGCAGCCAACCGGAGCTATGCCTATGACTTTCTGCCTAATTTTAAGTTCATCTACAGCCTTAGCCACCAGATGATGAATAATACCGTGCCCGCAACCAGGGCAATAGTGGGTATCAGAATCTCTCAATGACTCAGGACGATTATACTTTTTATTCATATGCGTAGTTTAATGCTCAACGCAAAATTAGTAATTATCTCTTTGAAAATTTTCTTCCGGATTTTAGATTTTAAGTCGCTAATTTTGCATTTTTAATTTTTTGTTAATTTCTTTACAAACTTTACTATCTCTAAAGAAGAAGGAATTCCTCCTCCGGTTTTTCCCAAAAAATTTATTTCTTTATTCGGCAAAGCCAATTTTACGTCTTCAACCATTTGCCCCAGCGACTGCTCAACAACAACAATCTTTCTGGCCAGAGAGGCAGCTTTCTTTAATGCTTTATCGGGATATGGCCATAAAGTTATGGGCCTGAATAAACCCGCTTTTATTCCCTGGCAGCTAAGAACATCTACCGCCTGACGGGCTATTCTAGCCTGAGAACCATACGCTACGATAAGGCAATCGACTTTCTTTTTGCCATAGATGCTTGAACGCTGCTCCCTAAGTTTTATTTTTTGCCATTTTTTTTCAAGAAGCAGATTATGCTCCTCCAGCAAACCTTCCTGTAAAAAAAACGATTTAACTATATTAGGAGGCCTGTTTTTTGCTCCGGTTAAAGACCATCTTTTCGGTTTGCGGTTTCTGATTAGCGGTTTTCGGTTTAGATTAATCGGCTCCATCATTTGGCCAATAATCGCGTCAGCTAAAACTAAAATCGGTGTGCGATAAAAATCCGCCATATCAAAAGCAAGAATTACCAGATTAAAGGCCTCTTCCACGCTCCAGGGAGAAAGTACAGGCGTAAAATAATCTCCATGGCCGCCGCCGCGTGTAGATTGAAAATAATCGCTCTGGCTGGAAGCAATATTCCCCAATCCCGGGCCGCCGCGGCTTACATTTATGATAACTGCCGGAAGCTGGGCTCCTGCTAGATAAGAAATGCCTTCTTGTTTTAAGGAAATACCGGGGCTTGAAGAGCTTGTCATTGTTCTAAAACCCGCGGCTGAAGCACCAAAGACCATATTGATAGCTGCAAGTTCGCTCTCGGCCTGGACAAAAGTCCTTCCCGGCAGCCGCATACAAGAAGCCATATAGGCAGTTAACTCGTTCTGGGGAGTTATGGGATAGCCGGCATAAAAACGGCAGCCAGCAGTAAAAGCTCCCAGGCCCATTGCTTCGTTGCCGGACATCAACACTTTATTTTTTCTTTTTTCCTTCATAAATTTCTATGCAGGCTTCGGGACAGATAAAAAAACACGCCCCGCAGCCAATGCAGGCGTTTTTCTTGCTTTCAACTGCAAACTTCACGCCTCTTTTATTCAAGCAATCAGATTGCTCCAAATGATTGAGAGGACAATAAAAAATGCATAAACCGCAGCCCTTGCACCTATCTTTATGTATTGCAACTTTGAACTTATCCATATGCCGGTTAAATTTACATCTACCTGGATTCTTTGTTTTTAACTTTAAGGGATCTTTCTATTCTTCGGGTTAAGGATACTGCGTCCATTTCATACATTTTAAAAAGTTCTTCTCTGGCAGCAGCAGGGATAAATTCATCAGGAAATCCGGCCGTAATAATATTTGTTTTATTCAGGAGCTGCTCCTGCTCAAGAAACTCAAGGACTGCGCTCGTAAAACCACAGGCAATATTGCCATCCTCAAGGATAGCTATCAAATCAAATTCTTTAGCTAAATCTTTTAACAATTCTTTATCCAAGGGTTTTATAAAGCGTGCGTTTACCAAAGAATAGCTTACACCGGCCTTAGCCAGTAAATCCCCGCATTCGTAAGCTGTTTTTACCATTGAACCTAAAGCCAGAATACATACATCCCGGCCTTGAGCCAACACTTGAGATTTTCCCAGCTCTATTGGGCTCCTTTTATTAAAATTATAAGCTTCGCCTTTGGGATAACGTATACTTACCGGGTGATTAATTCCCAAAGCCAGTTCAAGCATATCTTCTAATTCTTCTTTATCTTTGGGCGCCATACAAACCATATTGGGAATCAAGCGTAAGTATCCGATATCGAAGACACCATGATGTGTCGGGCCATCCTGGCCTACCACTCCAGCACGGTCAATAGCAAAAATTACCGGTAGATTCTGCAAAGCTACATCATGGATTATCTGATCAAGCGCCCTCTGCAAAAAAGTTGAATAAATCGCTACTATCGGCTTTAATCCTTTTTTTGCCAGCCCGCTGGCAAAGCCTACGGCATGAGCTTCGGCAATGCCTACATCAAAAATCCTTTCGGGAAATTCTTTAGCAAAAATATCTAACCCTGTGCCTTGAGGCATTGCTGCGGTTATAGCTACTATATTTTTATTTTTCCGGGCTAAAGATGTGAGTTTCTCGGCAAGCACTTCACCGAACGACAAAGACCTGTTTTTTGACTTGGGGCAATTTATATCAAAAGAAGAAGCACTGTGAAAATCTTCGGGATTATCTTCGGAAAATTTATAGCCTTTTCCTTTTTTTGTTATAACATGCAAAATCCGGGGGCCTTTAAGCGAAAGCACATTTTTAAGGGTTGGTATTAAAACTGAAAAATCATGCCCGTCTATGGGGCCGAAATAACGAAAACCCAGTTCTTCAAAAAATATTCCGGGAACAATCAGGCCTTTTATTTTTTCTTCAAACCTCTTAGCTTTCGCAGCCAGCTTCTTCATTAAGGAGAAGTGTTCCAGAAATCCCTCCAGTTCTTCTTTTATGCGGTTATAAACTGGGGCGGAAATTATTTTAGTCAAATATCCGCTTAAAGCGCCCACTGAAGGAGATATACTCATCGCATTATGGTTAACAATGGCTAAAACATCACTTTGAGAATGGCCGCAGGAATTCAACGCTTCAAAACACATCCCCCCTGTAAGTGAACCATCGCCGATAACTGCTACGACTTTTGAAGAATCAGAAATTAATTTCTTTGCCTCGGCTATGCCTTGAGCCCAAGATATAGCTGTAGAAGCATGGCCGGAAATATAGGGGTCATATTCTGATTCATTATGGTTAGGAAAACCGCTTATACCTTTATAATCACGCAAAGTGGAAAATTTTTCTTTTCGGCCGGTTATAATTTTATGGGCATAGGTCTGATGCCCGACATCAAAAATGAGAGTGTCCTTGGGAGCTTCTAAACAATAATGCAAAGCTATACAAAGCTCAACCGCTCCCAAAGAAGACGCCAAATGGCCGCCTTTAGCGGATACCACTTTAATGATAAGATCCCTTACCTGGCCGCTCAAAAGTTCAAGCTCCGGTATCTTAAGGTTTTTAATGTCTTTAGGATAATTTACTTTTTCTAACATTGCAACAAACAAGATTCTAACGCCGGCGGCACCGGTTCAATTAATACCGGTTATGTCTGCAAGCATCACTGGCCGGAGGCTAAAGATTCTACAACATTTTTAATGAATTTTCTGTCTTCTTCGGAAATCCTATAAAACTCTATACCGGTATCGTAATTCGCGGAAGCATCAGAGGCTTGAAAATCTTTTTTTATAACCCAGACAATTCTTCCTTTGCACTTTATAATTTTATCCTTTAAAAAAACTTCTAAATCAGCTAAAAGAGATATGCGTAATTCACGGCCCAAGATCACTCTTATGCCGCCGGCGCCGATATTTTCGGTATTTACAGTAAAAACGGCCTCATCAGGGGCAAATATTGCTATCTTACAGGGATAACTAGCCCTTACAAAACGCCTTTTTTCTTTTCCGTTCCAAGTCATAATACCTCCCCTGAAACAACCGGTTCACACCTGCTTTAGGCAGATATGGATTAGCGGCTGTCTTGCTTGTACTCGACTCTTTTTATAAAAATAGCTCTGCCCGTAGATTCATCCACTTCAACTAATACTCCCTGCATGCGCACATCACCCTGCGCCAGATTAAATCTTAAAGGCATGTTTGTAACAAAACGTTCAACAATCTGATGTTTTTCCCTTCCCAGAACAGAGTCAAAACTGCCAGTCATACCGGCATCGGTAATATAAGCGGTAAAATCATCTATTATTCTTTCATCGGCCGTGGGAATATGTGTATGCGTTCCGGCTACCAAACTAACTTTTCCCGCCAGAAAATAACCCATGGCCAGTTTTTCACTGGTTGCCTCGGCATGCATATCAACAATAATAACTTTTGCCTGGTTTTTTAAATCTTCTATAATGTCTCTTACGGCTTTAAAAGGGCAATCTGCCGGCTGCATAAAAACTCTTCCCAAAAGATTTACAACTGCCACTTTTACCCCGCCGATATCTTTGACTAACCAACCGCGGCCCACGGCCAGGTCTCCGTAATTAAGCGGCCGGATAAGATCCTGTGTTTCCAGGACTTCCTGAGATTCTTTCTTTTTAAATATATGATCTCCGGAAGTAAGCACATCTATGCCGCAGCCGAATAAATCTTTTGCAGTGTCCCGGGTTACACTTGAGCCGCCGGCAGAATTTTCTCCGTTCGCAATTACGCAATCCAGACTTAATTCCTTGCGCAATCCGGGAATAAGCTCTGAAAGGTAAAGCCTGGCAGGCTTACCGACAATATCTCCAATAAATAATATCTTCATTAATTTATTTTATACCTTAACAAAAATTTCCTCAATCAAAATATCCCATCTGCGATAATCAGCGTTTTCAATTCTGCGATCATCTGCGATTATTTCGCGTAATCAACCGCTCTTGTTTCGCGGATAACTGTAATCTTTATGTTACCGGGGTAATCCATTTCCTGTTCCAGCTTCTTCTTTATCTCATAGGCAAGTATGCTGATTTCGCTATCGCCTACTTTATTCGGGTGCACTATCACCCGGACTTCGCGTCCGGCCTGGATAGCAAAACTTTTATCCACACCCTCGAAAGAATTGGCAGTGGTTTCTATCTGGCGAAGGCGTTTTATGTAAGTTTCTAAAGTTTCCCTTCTTGCACCGGGACGTGCCGCTGAAATAGCATCGGCAACCATGGCCAACAAAGCATAGAGAGACTTAAACTCAACATCTTCATGGTGAGCCTCAGCAGCATTAATAACAATCTCGTTCTCGCCATAACGCTTCAAGAGTTCAGCACCTATCTCAGCATGCGTGCCTTCTACCTGATGGTCAATAGCTTTTCCTATATCATGGAGAAGCCCGGCACGTTTTGCTATATTGGGAGCGAGCTCTAACTCTGAAGCTAAGATACCCATAATAATGGCAACCTCTTTAGAGTGCTGTAAAGCATTCTGGCCAAAACTGGTGCGGTATTTTAATTTTCCCAGAAGCTTTATCAACTCCGGATGAAGAT
Source organism: Candidatus Omnitrophota bacterium (assembly GCA_028692655.1). GTDB lineage: Bacteria > Omnitrophota > Gorgyraeia > Duberdicusellales > 4484-171 > JAQUWY01. The sequence goes on from JAQUWY010000033.1 coordinate 6,393, forward strand.
TGTGTATGCCTACTTCAAAAGCTACGGCCTTACCCTCTTCTATGAGCTTTTTATCAAACTCCTGTTTTGTCTTTTCAACTATCTCTTCAATCCTGGCAGGATGAATCCGGCCGTCCTGGACTAATTTCTCTAAAGCAATCCTGGCTATTTCCCGGCGTATCGGGTCAAAACCTGAAACGCTAACAGCCTCAGGTGTATCATCTATTATTAAATCCACACCTGTAGCCATCTCAAACATACGTATATTGCGGCCTTCTCTTCCAATAATCCGCCCTTTAATTTCATCATTTGGCAAAGGCACAACGCTAACTGTGCTTTCGGTAGTGTGTTCAACCGCGCATCTTTGTATTGCCTGAGAAACTATCTCTTTGGCTTTTTCATCAGCCTCTTCTTTGATGGAATCTTCCATTTCTTTTATCATCCTGGCCTTATCGCTTCTAAGCTCTTCTTCATAGCGTTTAAGTAGAAGTTCTCTGGCCTCCTGAGAAGATAAAGATGATATCCTTTTTAATTTCTCTTTTTCTTCTTCAATAAGGCGGGCCAGGGCCTGGTTTTTATCTTCGGCTTCTTTAAGCAAATCTTTGGCGCTTTCTTCTCTTTTACTCAACTCCCTTTCTTTACTTTCAATAAAATCAAGCCGTTTCTCAAGGTTTTCTTCTCTTTGCAGAAGGCGGCGTTCCATCTGCATAAGCTCATTCTTTTTGGAAGAATTCTGCTTTTCAAAATCAACCCTTAATTTGTAAAGCAATTCTTTACCGTCAAGATCGGCTTTGCGTACAATCTCTTCTGCTTTAAACTTTGCTTCTTTAACTATTTTTTCAGCATTCTCTTTTGATTGTTTAAGCTTATTCTTTTCAATAAACTCTCCCAGCCACCAACCTAAAACAATTCCGGCAATAGTTCCTAATATTATGTAAACAATGTACATAAACCCTCCTTCTCCCTCTAAAGGCAAAACCGCACCCAAAGAAGTCTCTCGATAAAGATTGCTTCGGATTTCTGCTTGAACCTTTAATTTTTAAATAATAAAGTTTTCGCTTACTACGATGTCGACCTTCTGGTCTGATGGGAGATTGATTGGAAGGTTTTCTGTGATTTGGAATTCAAAGGCAATGCCTACTTTTGTAACCGATAGGGGTATTTTCTCTAAAAAGCGGTCATAAAATCCCGCTCCTCTTCCCAGCCTGTTACGCTTTGAATCAAAGCCAAGGCCGGGGACTATTATCATGTCTATTTCCCCGATATCCACTTCTTTTGTCTTTGCAGTATCGGGTTCTTTGACTCCCAATGGACCGGTAACAAAATCTTTTTCAAAGTTCTTTACTTCAAATATACGTAGGTTTTTTGCCTTAACATCCATCACCGGAAAGCAAAATACTTTGCTTCCTTGATCCTTCCTCATCATCTCCAAAACATCTACTTCTCCCCGTAAGGGATAGTAAGCCATAATCTTCTTTGCATTCTTATATATAGGCAATTCCGCCAATCTATTTTCAACATTCTTGCTCCTCCTTTTAAGCTCGTTCTCAGTCAAAGCTAAAAGACGCGTCAGCAATTTATGACGTAAAGCTTCTTTCTCTCTATTTACTACCATTTTCATACTGTTATAAGCATTCTCAAAACTTATGGATAAAAAATAACTGGACGTTTTTAGCGCGTCTACGCTGGTTTTAAAATTATACCACCCGTACCTTAAAAATCTATGAAAATTTTAGCCGGGTGCAAACTATTAAAAATCGCTTGCCCAGCCTTTATTTTCAACGGTTTTTTGAGTCCACGATAAACCTGTCACCGAGAATTTATTTTTCACAGAGCAGGCCACAGGCGGCCTCGGAATAAGCTATATTGCGAAATCCCTGTTTTGCCAGCCTCTTTTTTATACTATCGGAGAGCTTAAAACCCTGTTTAATCTTATAGAGCGGCGTGTAATGAAAAAACTTCGCTTTCGGCCTCAATACTCTTTTCACCTGGGAATAAAATTCATTTGAAAAAAGCTCACCGGCTAATTTTAAAGTTGGAGGATCATGGATAACACAATCGAAGTATTCCCCCGGAAATTGTTTAATTCCTTCGGATGCATCTTCCCTGCGGATTTCTATGTTCCTGGCTTTAAACAAACACTCTGACAAAGGGTTCATCCGCGCGATATCATAAACAATATTGTCTTTCTCAAAGGTAATAACTTTGTGAGCTAATCTGCTGGCTGCAAAAGCCGTGTACCCCAAGCACATACAGGTATCCAATACGTACCCGCGCGGCTTTGCGAATTCAATCTTGTTCTCGGTATCCTTTTTAGGAGAACTGCGCCTGTGCATAGGCACAGAGCCTATCGCTACAGTTGGCCAGTCCCCTGTAGGCACCAATTTATAGAACCTGTTCGTTTCCGGTGAAAAAAAGGCAAGTTTAGTAAGCCCTCTTTCATCCAAAATATAGCAAAAATCTTCCTTTACTTTCTGCCCTAAATCCAAAACCAGTGACTCTTCAATTATAGCCTGATTGGCCCCGCGTTTTACCCCTACTGTACGCTGGCCAAAATCCACAAGCTGCTGAAAATATTGGCCTTGTGGCTTATTTCTTATGTTTTCGAATTCCTTTTTTGTTATAATCATACCCTGATTATATAGGTAAGCTTTGTTTTTACAATAATAAAGTTTATCCGGCTCACCGGAAAGCTAAAGCTTAAAAACCCTGGTTTTAACTGGAAAATTTACATTTAATTTTCTTGACAACACCTTGCTAAGTTATAAAATAATGAAAGTAGTTGAAAATATTAACTTTTTTAAAACAAGGGGAGGTGCCTAGATGAACAAAGCACAGCTGGTTGAGACAATCGCCGCAAGAACAGCTACAAAGAAAGAAGCCCAGGAAATCGTTGAAACAATTTGGGATTCAATCAAGAGTAGTCTTAAGAAAAAAGAAGATGTAGCTATTTCAGGTTTCGGGACATTCAAGGTAAAACAGACAAAGGCAAGAATGGGAAGAAACCCTAAAACTGGCGAAACAATCCAGATTCCTGCTAAAAAGAAAGTTGCTTTTAGAGCTTCTAAAGACTTAAAAGCTATCTTAGCATAATTCAAGACATAATAAAAAAGGCATACTTTTAAATAAGTATGCCTTTTTTATTTTCTTTATCCCGGCTATACAGAAATTTTTCTGATCTTGGCTATAAAAAATCCCCCCATCAAATCATTAGGAATGATTCTTCTGGTTAATCTCAAATCCGAAGAAAATTTTTTTTCCTTCCAGCGGGCAAGCGCCGGACGGCTGAAAGAAGAAGGTATGTCTAAGGGCATAAGTTCGGCTTTATCTTTAAACTTATTTAAGAACCAATCAATTATCTCTTCATTTTCTTCCGGGGAAAAAGTGCAGGTAGAATAAACCATAATCCCGCCCTCTTTGAGAGCGAAAAAAGCCGAGTGCAGGAGTTTCTTCTGTTTATGCGCCATTTCCTTTACCTTTTTCTGTTTCCAAAATTTAAAAGTCTTCGGGTCCGATACCAAGAAGCGGCCCTCACAAGAGCATGGCACATCAGCCAAAATTTTATCAAACTGCTCGGGAAACTTTTTCCTTACCCATATCGAGTCTATAAGCATAACTTTTACTGAATCAGCGCCCTGAACTTTTAAGTTTGCCAATAACTTATAATAACGGGTGCGGATTTTTTCAATTGCCAGGATTTTAGATTCGGGGGCCAAAGAAAATATTTGGGTTGTTTTTGCCCCGGGAGCGGCACATAAATCAAGTATATTTTCTCCGTTTTCCGGAGAGAGGGCTAAAACCGGCAGCATGCTTGAAAGGCCCTGAACGAATATCTGGCCTTGCTGGTAAACTTCAGTTTTCTGCAAATCACGTAAAGAACCCTTAAGGATAAAAGCACCCTGGGGAAAGCTAAGTTCTTTGAATTTCACTCTCTGATTTTGCAAAGCCTTACGCAGGCTGTTTAAATCAGTTTTAGCATAATTTATCCTGAAAGTAGTACTTCTTTTGGTTAGAAAAGTTGTCGCTATCCTAGAGCAGTCATGGGGATAAATTTTTTTGAGCTTATGTAAAAATTCCTGAGGTAATTTATATATCGCTTCTCTCATGTTATTAACTCTTCTTTAGGAAAATCTAAGCCCTGAATGCACACCAGTGCACCAGTTATTAAAATCCCAAATCCAAATACTACCAATACTACTAAATAAATCCCAAGTTCAAAATACCAAACATTCCTATAGAAATACGATCGAAATATCTGGAAATACGTTGAAATAGGTTGTTTTAAAAAATCCTAAAACCGCTAACCGAACACCGAAAACCAATAATTAGGCTTATAGCTTTTCTGGTTTTTTCTAAATTATCAGTTACCAATTATCAGTTATTACTTTCTTAACCTTAATCTTAACCTTAATCTTAATCTTAGCCTCAACCTTAGCCTTAGCCTGTATCCGTTCTGTTTTGCTTTCGCCCATTCTACCATCAAGCAAGCATTAACTAAAGCTCTTATTTATCTTGAAAATACAGCAAAATTTAATTTAAAAAAAACTTGCGCTCTTTAAACCCCGGGTATAAACTGTGGCGGAATAAGCAAAACAAAAGGAGGTAGCATGGGTACAAAGGGTAGAGAAATCGTAGGTATGGATGTCAAAAGAGTCCTTGAGTTGTTGAATAAGGCTTTTGCTGATGAGTGGTTAGCTTATTATCAATATTGGCTGGGCTCAAAGGTTGTTGCCGGGCCGATGAAAGACGCGGTTATCGCAGAGCTTCTCCAACATTCAGCTGATGAATTACGCCACGCGGGATTAGTAACAACAAGAATAATCCAGCTAGGCGGGGCTCCGGTAATAGCTCCTCAGGAGTGGATTAAATATTCAAACTGCGGCTACGACGCGCCCAATGACCCATTTGTGAAAAAAATACTTGAGCAGAATATTAAAGGCGAGCAGTGCGCGATAACAGTTTATAACAGCCTGATTCAGGAAGTTGGTACAAAAGACCCGGTTACATATAATATGGCAGTACAAATATTACAGGATGAAGTCGAACACGAAGAAGACTTACAGGCACTTTCAGAAGACCTCCAGGCAATACTTAAAAAATAATCACCAAGATATAAAATATTTTCTGTTGAATAAGAGCCTGATTTTTATAAATCAGGCTCTTTTATTTACTGTTTAAATTTCTTCTTGAGAGCCAAGGCAGTAATAAAAGCGGCGGCAAAATAAATGAAAGAGAGAATAAATATCAGCTTATTGTCTAAAAAATATAGCCTTATCTTTTCATAAGATGCCCCTCTCGCAGCAGCCAGGATAAACTGTATCCAGAATATCCTCACCGGAGACGCTAACAAAACTACCAAAATATATTTCCTAAAAGAAAACCTGCTCAAGCCAAAGCCTAAATCCAGCACCCGGTAAGGAACCAAAGGCACTGCCCTCAGGAGAAAAACCCAGCCCAAGTTCAAGTTTCCAATTTTATTATAAAATTCTTTCCATCTACCCCGTATCCGCTTCTCTACGAAACCTCTTCCTAAAACTTTACTTATATTAAAGAAGATAAAAGCATTTATTATCTCGGAAATATAAATAAGCCCTGTACTTAGGTATGCCCCGAATAAAAGGGCCCCCACTATTTTCAATATGTCCTTTAGGTACCAGACGAAAAAAGTCCCTACAATGTAGAGAAAGATAAAAATAAGGCAGGAATATACAACCGGGGTACCTTTAAGAAAATCGGCCAATTTTTCAAAATCAAAGTTAAAAATCCGGCCGGAAAAAACAAGCAGGGCTATCAGCCCCAAAAAAATAAGAAAGTTCCTGGCTTGAGAAGAGATTCTTTTTTTAATCATTTTTATGTTTATGCTTGGCCCTCAGCTGCCCACAGGCAGCATCAATATCCTGGCCGCGGGGCTGGCGCAGGGTACAAAAAATATGCCTGCGGATAAGCTCGTCTTTAAAAGCGTTTGCCTCCTCCGGCTTTGGCGGGCTGAAGCCGGCAAAAGAGCAATTTAAAGGGATAAGATTAACCTTAAAGGGCATGCCTCTCAAAAGTTTGGCAAGCTCCGCGGCATCCCTAAGGCTTGAATTCAGCCCCTCTATCAAAGCATATTCAAAAGTCACGGCATGGCGGCGGCCCCGTGAAAAATCCCTTGCCGCCTTCATTAAATCTTTTAAGGAGTATTTTTTATTTATCGGCATTAGCCGGCTGCGGGTTTCATCATTCGCGGCATGCAAAGATACTGAAAGCATAACTCCTAAATTTAAATCAGAAAGCTTATTAATCTGGGGTATTAAACCGCAGGTTGAGATACAGATTCTTTTTTTAGTAAAATAAATGCCTTTTGATTCTATCAAAATTTCGATTGTCTTTAGAATGTTTGAAAAATTATCCAGCGGCTCGCCTATACCCATAAAAACGATATTGGTTATCTTCCTGGGAGTTATTAGCTTAGAGACTCCTAGATACTGGCCGACAACTTCAGAGGCCAGTAGATTTCTTATCAAGCCATCACGGCCGCTGGCACAAAAAGCACATTTGAATTTACAGCCTACCTGTGTAGATATGCATAAGGTATTTCTGTTTTTTTTGGGAATAAGTACTGACTCTATAGTATTTTTATCGTCTAAGCCAAATAAAAACTTTTCGGTCCCGTCACAAGAAACTTCTTTCTTTAAAAGCTTCAAGCCGCTGACATAGAAATTCTTCTTTAAAAATTCACGGCACTCTCTTGAAATATCACTCATCTGAGTAAAAGCTTCTACCTTCTTTTTGTATAGCCAGTTGAATGTCTGCTGACCGGAAAATTTAGGAAAACCCTTATCTTTAAGGGCTTCAGTCAATTCTTCAAGAGTGTAATTTTTTATGTCTTTCATGCGCTAAATACCTTCATATATTCGCCTTGTTGGAGCCTTGGGCTTTAGCCCAAAAAATTAGGGCAAGCCTCATTTTTCAGGGATATTTGCAATAACATCGCTTTTATCCCCTCTGGTATTATATTAAGGATTGGCCTAGGAAACAAGTATTTTGCCGCATTTTGCCTTTTAAAACAGCCGTAGACGGGGTATAATAAAGAAGATAGTCAGTTCGTCTGTTGATTGTTAGACCAATGGAATAATAAAAATAGATAAAAATTAATGTCTGAATTACCTGCCCGCAGGAATACGAATCGCGTACCCCAACATGACTATTCAAAACCTGGCCAGTATTTTGTAACAATTTGTGCTGAAAATCGAAAACAACTATTCGGTATAATCCAGAACAATGAAATGGTATTAAATGATATTGGTAATATGATTGATTTCTGGTGGCAGGAAATGTTTAAAAAATATAAAAATATATCCATTGATCAATACGTTATCATGCCCAACCATATCCATGGAATTATAAATATTGTAGGGGCCGATCTATGTATCGGCCCGGTACAAAATAATAATATAAATGCCATTGATAATAAAAATCATATTGATTCGGGCAAAAACATAGTTTTGCCCCTACAATATAAAGAATTAGGCCAATATATATCGTGGTTCAAACGCATGGCCGCCAATGAATACATTAAAAATGTTAAAAATAACAATTGGCCGCCATTTAACAAACGTCTGTGGCAACGCAATTATTACGACCATATTATCCGTAATGATAGATCCTTAGATAGAATACGTGCATATATTGCCAATAACCCTAAAATCTGGGATAATGACATTGAAAACCCTAATAGAATTGGTAATATAGAATCAGAATTGATTAAGGTCTAACAAA
>JAQUWY010000008.1 GCA_028692655.1 Candidatus Omnitrophota bacterium
GCTTTACGGGCGCTCATCTTACCTCTTAAAGAAGGTAAGCGGGGCTCGTTTATTTCTTTTACTACGGTAATTAAAGCCGGGAGTTTAACTTCCAGAAGTTCATACCCTTCTTCCAGAAGGCGTTCGACTACAACCATTTTCGGAGTAGTATCCAGATGCACAGTATCAATGCGCCTCACATAAGTAGCCTGAGGTAGATCAAGATGGGTAGCAATCCCAGGGCCCACCTGGGCAGTGTCACCGTCGGAAGCTTGCTTGCCGCAAATAACCAGGTCATAATCTTTGATTTTTTCCAAAGCTTTAGCTAAAATCAAGCTTGTTGCCCAAGTATCTGAACCGGCAAAAGCCCTGTCGCAAAGGTGGACAGCTGAATCAACTCCCAGAGAAAGCGCCTCCCTCAGGGAACTTTCAGCTTGAGGAGGCCCCATAGTTACTGCCACAACCTCCCCTGTAAAACGTTCTTTTAAGCGAATAGCTTCCTCAATTGCATACATATCAAAAGGGTTTATTATCGAAGCCACGCCCTCCCTGATAAGAGTGTTGGTTTCGGGGTTAATCCTTACATCAGTGGTATCGGGAACCTGTTTTATGCAAACTACTATTTTCATTTTTCGTGCTTAAGGCTCAATACGAAGCTTTTTATTTTTCTTCAAAGAATCGATACTATAAAATACTATATATTTTTTAATTGTCAAGGCTGCTGCTTAAATGTCGGTGAAATTCTTAAATCGGCAGGTTCTGGCCGGTTAAAATTTCTAAAGCCTGCATATATTTACCTTGGGTTCTTCTCACAACATCTTGAGGCAGTGGCGGAACCGGAGGAATTTTGTCCCAGCCGGAATTTTCCAAATAATCACGTACAAATTGTTTATCAAATGAACTTTGGCTCCTACCGGGTGAGAATTTATCCCGGGGCCAGAAGCGGGAAGAATCCGGCGTAAGAACTTCGTCGATCAAAATCAAATCACCTTCATATATTCCAAACTCAAACTTTGTATCAGCTATAATTATTCCTTTTTCTTCGGCATACCTGTTGGCTTTATTATAAATGGAAAAGCTTATCCTGCGTATATCCTCGGCTAGCTGGCGGCCTATAGAATTTATCATATACTCAAAACTTATATTTTCATCATGCCCGGATTCAGCTTTCGTAGCCGGGGTAAAAATAGGTTCTGGCAGTTTATCTGATTCTCTGAGGCCTTCAGGCAGTTTTATCCCGCAAACATGGCCGTTTTTACTATATTCTTTCCATCCGGAACCGGAAATATATCCTCTGACAACACACTCAAAAGGAACCACTTTACATTTGCGGGCAAGCATGAACCGCGATTCTATATCCTTGCCGTATTTCCTGAGCTCACCTGGCAAATTTTCTATTTCGGTAGCTACAATATGATTTTTTACCGTATCCTCAAGAAAAGAAAACCAAAAAGAAGATATCTTTGTCAAAATCTTTCCTTTTCCGGGAATCGGCGTAGGAAGAATAAAATCAAAACAGGAAATGCGGTCTGTAGCAATAATCAGAAGATTTTGGCCAAGATCATAAACATCTCTGACTTTCCCTTTTTTAAAAAGCTTCAATTCCTTTAAGAGCCGGCTATCACTCATTTTTATTTTTCCCCGCTAAAAAAAGATGGTTCAATATAATCCCCTCCGGCCTTACGGCATTCCTCAAGGCGCTGGCGTTGCGCAGATATTTCCCGCAATAGAGTTTCCGGAATCCCTTCCAGTTCTCTGTAGATGTTAGTTATTCTTTCTATTTTGGCTAAATTCTCCGGAACCCTTAAGCTAAACTGCCTCTTATAATCCCTGAAGCTGTAATCCTTGCTTAGAACTCTGCTAAACAAAGATTTAAGGTCTCCGTAAAAAGGGATCAAGCCCGTAGGAGTTGTTATAGCTTTTAGGCTCCTATCAATACGCAATCTTATCCATTTGAGCCAAACTCTTTTGTCCTGGATATCGTTTAAAAATTTTCCTTGGCTATCCCGCAGAAAATAATTAACTGAGAATATAAGCGGCGGGTTGGGAAGGCCGCTGGAAAAATTCAAATTCATCTCTATGTATTTACCTAAAGGTATTGATAAAAAATCCACATTAGACATAGGATTAAAAACTCTGACTCCTTCCTGGCCTAATGTCGCGGCGGTTGTCTCTGACTCAAGGCTTGCGGCTTTTAAAATAATACCATGATTCCAAGACAAAGCTTCCTCTACCGGAACTGAAGTATCTGAATCTCTCCCCCCATATATAAAGCCCCTTACATTAAGGCCCCCGGGATCATCCAGGCTGTCATCAACATTTTCAAGGCCTTTTAAGCCGATTGTGTAACGGGCATTCTTGTGAGAAGGCGGTATCTCCTGGCCTTGATTATCGGTCTTTCCGGGAAACCAGTGACCTGAGAAATTAATCCCTTTATGCGGAAGATCATCGTTTTTACCTATCCAAAAAGGGTGATTATCTTTATCTACCAAAATATTAGAAAAAATAATTTCACCCGGTGAATTCAAAGCATTAAAAAGCACCGCATCATTTTTTTCGTTAACATCTTTTATGATGCCAAATATCCCTCTTTCAACATTAACCGCATAAGCTTTGCCGTTATTTTTTCGTATATAAGCTATGTCATCGCCAACTATAGATTCTCCGGAAAGCATAGCCGTAGAGGTCTTACCGCACATACTGGGATAAGCTCCGCAGAAATATTCTTTCTTTCCCTTATCGTCATTTATTCCCATCAAAAACATATGCTCGGCCAGCCAGCCTTCTTTGCCGGCTTTTTGTATAGCTAACCGCAGGGCTAGCTTTTTAAGGCCTACTGTATTTCCGGCATACTGAGTATTCACGCTGTAGACAATGTCCTGGGATAAATCAATATAAACTCTCCTCTTTTCTATATCTTTGCTGACATTGCCTTCTAATTTTCCGGCACTGTGGACAAATTTAAAAAAACCTTTACGGGAGTTATTCTTTATCTCTTCATAACCCGGACGGTAGAGAATATCTTCGGAGTGAGCCACGTAGAAAGAATCAGTTATCTGGATAGCTCCGATAGAAAAATCCGAATTTATAGGGCCTAAAGAAAAAAAACAAACCAGCATCTCTTTCTGCTTCATACTGGCCCGCAAAAGGCCTCTTATTTCCTTAAGGCCTGCTTCCCGTTCCAAGCTGTTAGCGTAACGATTTATCTTTTGCCCGCCTGTTACAAGATAGCGCGTAGCGCTTTTATCGCGGCCCTGGTCATTATAGCCATCAAAATGAACAGTATGGCCCTTAACACAAAGTTCTTTTTCCTCGTTTATAGAAACAGCCTGGCGGCGTATATACTCCTTATCCTGGCAGGAATCTGTACAGACAAAAACCGATTTTGGCTCACAGAGCTTAATATACTCGCCGACGAAGCTTAAAATTTCGGGATTATTAAGCTTTGAAAGTTTATTAAACTCCTTTGCCGAAAGAAACTCTTTTAAAAAATCTTCGTATGTTTTATCCATAACCAGCCCTATTTATTTTGAATAATCAGCCTCATAGATTAGGTAATTTATCATAATATATTTTAGTTAGCAAGCATTTTCCTGTTACAAACTCTAAGTCAGAGTTCCTTAGTCTTTGTGTTACAATTGATTAAAGAAATGAAAGTCAGGAAAGATTATTCAGAAATTGTAGTTTGCCCTTTCGCGGGAACGCCCCATATATCCCTGGCATAGCTTTTGATAGTTCTGTCACTGGAGAATTTACCCGAAGAGGCTACATTGATAATCGATTTTTTTATCCAGGATTTACTGTCTCTGTACTCCCGGGAAACCTGCTCCTGCACAAAACAGTAATCTTTGAAATCCGCACAAATAAAATAAGGGTCCTGATGGGTCAGGTTTTCGACTATCGCCTCAAACAGGTTATGTTGGCCGGGTGAGAAAAAACCGCTTTGGATTAAGCGGATTATCTCATTTAATACGGGGGAGGCTTTAATGTAAACAGCGGGGTCGTAATTTTCTGAACTTATTTTTTTTATTTCGGGGAATTTTAAACCGAATATAAAAATATTATTTTCCCCTGCTTCTTCAGCTATTTCAATATTAGCTCCGTCAAAAGTTCCGATAGTCAAAGCTCCATTCATCATAAACTTCATACAGCCTGTGCCGGAGGCTTCCGTTCCGGCGGTTGAAATTTGCTCGGAAAGCTCCGAGGCAGGAAATATTCTTTCAGCTAGAGAAACCCGATAATTTTCCAGAAAAATAACTTTCAATTTATCACCAACAACCTTATCGCTATTTACCTTATCAGCGATGCTGTTGATAAATTTAATTATCAATTTAGCCATAAAATACCCTGGAGCGGCTTTTCCGCTGACGATAAATGTTCTCGGGGTAACAAAAGACTTAGGGTCATGTTTTATTTTCAAATACTGAGAAACTATAAAAAGCCCGAATAAAAGCTGGCGTTTATATTCGTGAATTCGCTTAATTTGAACATCAAAAAGGGATTCAGAATTAACCACGATGCCGGTTGTAGCATAGATATATTCAGCTAGGGTTTTTTTATTCGCTCTCTTTACCTCTTGCCACTTTTTCTGAAACTCAACCTTATCTTTTAAAGCCAAAAGTTTTTTTAACTGGTAAGAATCAATAATCCACCTATCTCCAATGGCTTCAGTAATAAGGTCTGACAGCCTGGAATTAGATTTGTAAAGCCAGCGCCGAGGGGATATACCGTTGGTTTTATTATTAAACTTTTCAGGAAACATTTCATAGAAATCCCTAAACAACTGGGTTTCTATTAAATGAGTGTGCAGTTGCGAAACTCCGTTGACAGAATGCGAGCCTATTATAGCCAGATAAGCCATACGAATTTTTTTTATTTTGCCTTCTTCAAACAAAGACATTCTGCTGGAGCGGCCGGGATCCGAAGGGAAACGGAGTGCTACCTGCTTAAGAAAACGAGCGTTTATTTCATAGATAATCTCAAGATGCCGGGGAAGAACTCTTTCTAACATATCAACCGGCCAGCTTTCTAAAGCTTCCGGCATTACAGTATGATTGGTATAAGAAAAAGTTTTCTGGGTAACCTGGAAGGCTGATTCCCAATCAAAACTCTCCTCGTCTATGAGAATTCTCATCAGCTCCACAATGGCCAGAACCGGGTGTGTATCATTAAGCTGTATAGCCGCTTTATCCGGCAAAGTGTTAAAGTCGGAATTCTCCGCCTTGAACCTGCGTATAATATCTGATATGGAAGCAGCGGTAAAAAAATATTCCTGTTTCAGGCGCAATTCTTTCCCTTGATTGAGATTATCGTTAGGGTAAAGAACTTTGGAAATGTTTTCGGAAAATACTTTATTGTAAACTGCCTGCTCATAATCACCGTCGTTGAAATATTTGAAATCAAACTCATCGCAGCTTGCCGCTGACCAAAGCCTTAGTGTATTTACCGTATTATTTTTGTATCCTGATACGGGTATATCATAAGGAACGGCCAAGACGTCTTCGGTATCGGTCCATTTTACCCGCAGGCTTCCTTCGGCGTCGTTAAAAGCCTCTGTGTGCCCGTAAAACTTTATCTTAGTTGTATATTCGAGACGGACAAATTCCCAGGGATTACCTTTACTTAACCACTTATCAGGGCTTTCTACTTGATACCCATTGACTATTTTCTGATTAAAAATACCGTAGTCATAACGTATGCCGTAGCCGTGAGCCGGTATGCCCAAGGTAGCCATAGAGTCTAAAAAACAAGCAGCCAACCGGCCCAAGCCGCCGTTACCAAGCCCGGCATCCGATTCACATTCTCTGATTTCTTCTAAATCAAAACCCAGGTTCTCCATTGCCTGCTTAACTTCATCCCATATACCTAAATTAAGAATGTTGGTGCCCAGAAGGCGGCCGATAAGAAACTCCAGAGAAAGATAATAGACTCTTTTTAAATTATTCTTATGGTAATACTGCTGGGTAGCTATCCATCGTTCAATTATCCTGTCTCTTATTGTAATTGCCAAAGCCAGGAAATCGTCCTGTATGGTGGCGCTATGCTGGTCTTTAGCTAAAGAGTACTGGCGGTTAGAAAGAAAAGAGCGCTCTATCCCTTCTTGAGACATATCACGATGAATAACCTGCCAATTTATACTCTTTTGCTTTTTCTTGCCTTGCGTGTTTTTTTTATCAGTTTTTTTTCTCATCTTCTAAAGAATATTCCTTTAAGCTCTAAACCGGCCGGGCACCAAGCAATCATTTTCAAGATTTAACTAAGCTATATGACTGTTCCCGGAGCTATAACCGTATTCTTAGGTATAATCACAATCCCGTCTTTTATGGTGTATGATTCCGACTCGAAAGATTCCTTTTTATTTTTGTTTACTATTTTTGAACCCCTGCCGATACGGGCGTTTTTATCGATAATGGCTCCTCTAATCAAGCAATTCTGCCCTATACCTATTGACGGTATTCCTTTTTTCTCATCGCCGGAAATATCATCCATAGACTGATAGAAATCGGCTCCCATAATTATTGAATCTTCTATACGGGAAGATTTCTCTATTCTTGAGCGCAAGCCGATAACTGAATGTTTAATTCGACAACTACATAATATAGAACCTTCGCCGACAATCGTTTTTTCAATGCTGCAGCGGTCAATCTTTGCCGGCGGCAGATAACGCGGCCGGGTAAAAAACTGCCATTGTTCATCAAACAAATCAAGCGGCGGCATTGATTCGGTAAAACGCAGGCTCTCCTGATAAAAAGCTTTAATGGTCCCTATATCCCGCCAATACCCGTTATGGACATAAGCATAGGTGTCCTTGAAAGCAAAAGAGTCGGGTATAACTTCCCTGCCAAAATCAGTTTTTTTATTATTGCTTAATATCTCTATCAAAACATCTTTATTAAACAAATAAATCCCCATTGACGCCAGATAAAAATTGCCGGATTCCCCGGTTAAAGACATCTGGGAAACTTGTTTTTCATCCTGGGGCTTCTCGACAAAACCCTTAATCTTAGACTTCAGGTCAACATGCATTATTCCAAAATTCCTTATAAGTTCAGGTTTTACCGGATTGCAAGCTATGGTTATCTGAGATTTTTTTTCGTTATGAAAAGTAAGAAGCCGGCCGAAATCCATTTTATAAAGCTGGTCCCCGGAAAGCACAAGCACATATTTTATTCCCGGATAGTTAAAGTGCTTAAGACACCTGCGTACTGCATCGGCACTGCCTTGAAACCAGTCAGCACTCTCCATGGACTGCTCAGCCGCCATTATCTCAACAAACCCTTGAGAAAAATCATCCAGTTTATAAGTCCTTGCTATATGTTTATTAAGAGACTCGGAATTAAACTGAGTGAGGACATAGATGTGATTAAATCCGGAATGGAGAGAATTACTTATTGGAATATCAACAAGCCTGTATTTACCGGAAAAAGGCACTGCTGGTTTTGACCTGTCTTTTGTTAAAGGATTAAGCCTTGTACCCCTGCCTCCCCCTAAAACTAAACATAATACTTCTTTCATTTTTTAACCCTCATTTTTCCATATAGTTTCATATATTTAAAAGCTGAGTTTCTCCATGAAAAGTCAGCTTTCATGGCCCTTACCATAAGGTTCTTCCATATTCTTTTATCCTTGTAGATTTCTATGGCCCGGGAAACAGCTTTGAGAAAATTATAACTGTTAAGAATTCTGAATTTAAACCCTGTGCCTTTACTGGGATTCTGCTGATAATCGATAACTGTGTCCTCCAGGCCTCCTACAGAGTGGACAACCGGTATTGTCCCATATTTAAGGCTATACATCTGGTTTAATCCGCAGGGTTCAAAATACGACGGCATAAGATACATATCGCAACCGGCTTCTATCTTGTGAGCGAGAGACTCATCAAACCCGATATGCACACCTAAGTAACGGGTATACTGCTGAGAAAGAGATCTAAGGACTCTTTCATATCTCTCTTCGCCTTTGCCCAAAACTACCAAGCTGCAGCCTAAATTTATGAGACCGGTAAAAGATTTAATAAGTATATCGATACCTTTCTGTTGTGCCAGGCGGCTGATGATTCCGCATAGGGGGCGATTTATATCCGGCTCCATTTTAAAACGTGATAAAATATCCCTCTTGCATTCTGCTTTGTTAGCCAGGCTTTTATTATTATATCGCACCTTTATAAAATTGTCAGTTTCAGGATTCCATTTTGAATAATCTATGCCGTTTATTATACCATAGATGTCTTTAGACCTGCTTTGCAAGAGGCCTTCCAGGCCGAAACCGAATTCCCCGGTCAATATATCACGGCTATAGGCCTCACTCACGGTATTCAGGGCATCAGAATATAGTATGCCTGCTTTTATAAAACTAACCTGCCCGTAAAATTCCAATTCCTCTGGAATATAAAAACTCTGTTCTATTCCTATGCCGGGTAAAACCTTGCTTGGGAAAAGCCCTTGATAGGCAAGATTATGAACGGTAAAAAGAGTTTTTGTCTCCGGAAAAAAATCTTTTTGTCCGGGTGATTTTTTTAAATAAAAGGGTATTAGCGCTGTCTGCCATTCGTTACAATGTATAATATCCGGACTAATTTCTAGAACTTTAAGGCTGCTAAGGACGGCTTGAGAAAAAAAAGCAAACCTCAAAGCATTATCGGAATAATCTCCCAACGGCCCCCCATAAAGATATTCTCTGTCAAAGTAATCTTTTTTATTTATAAAATAAAAATCAACGCCTCTATGAAAGTAGCGGTAAAGAGAAAAATAAATATCCCTTTGGCCCAGGCTTACCTTAACTTTTTTCAATAACAGCTTTACGGCAAATTTCTGCTGCCGAGTTTGACGATAATAAGGAAGAAATACTCCTACTTTTGCGCCGGCTAAAGAAATAGCTTCCGGCAAGCTTCCCATAACATCACCTAAGCCTCCGGTTTTAGAAAAAGGGGCGGCTTCTGAAGCAGCAAATATTACATTAGAAGGTTTCATACTTTATATATTTTTTATAATTTCCTGGCCGCGGCGGCATATTTCTTTGGCGTATTCGGTCCATATTCCTGAACCCCAGTAAC
Source organism: Candidatus Omnitrophota bacterium (assembly GCA_028692655.1). GTDB lineage: Bacteria > Omnitrophota > Gorgyraeia > Duberdicusellales > 4484-171 > JAQUWY01. Next base: position 9,032 of record JAQUWY010000008.1, read on the forward strand.
GAAAACAACTTGTTTGAGACAATAGTAGATATGTCAACGCCTGGCGGTAAATTTCATCATCACGCTTAAACTTGAGCTTATCAGCCTTTTTGTGAAAAGCAATACTTAAAGAATTAATCGGGCCTATTACATCTTTATAGCCCTTAACCCAATTGCGGTCACTGGTCCAGGAAGCTTTCTCAAGGCTGAATCCAGGATATTTTTCTTTGGCTTTACTTATAGCCAAAGCTAAGTCCATTTTAGCATCTGATTCAAAAAATTCCCAGATTTTGTGTTGAGAAACCGGCTGCACAGCAATGAAATCCTTCTCTTGAATGCCCGCGCTTTCTATTAAGGCAAGATATTGAGAACCATTCAAAGCCACTGTTCCCCGGGTGTTTATCTGCTCAAAAGCTCTTTTGTAAGCATCAGGAAACTCATTCATCATCACCCCGCCGTTTTCTCCGTCACTTATCTGAAGAACAAAAGCCGGAATTGTTTTTGAAGCATAATCCTCAAGTTGCCTTGTTTTTGCTTCATAGAAAGGCTGCATCTGAGCAACCAATTTAGTATCGGAGCCCTGGGTTTTTATCAAAACGGTAATTTCAGCAGCTTCACCGTCAGAATTTCTTGCTATGAGCTTGTGCGGAAAATGAGGCCTTGCTATAGGGCTGCCGTTAAGATTTTCAACCGTATGTTCTTGAACCATAAGCCATTGATAACCACAGGCTTTCAGAGCTTTTACGTATTCAAAACAAACATCCGGATGTATCGGCAAATGCATCTCGGGTGGGGAAAATCCTTTAACTCGGCTTAGAGCTTGCTGGCCAAAAATAGAAGAGAAGTGGCTCTGCCAGGCCCGTATATGGAGAATGATGTCCGGAACCGGAGTAGAAGAAACCACCGAATGGCTCCACATTGTCCCCAGCCATTCAACACAAGGATAATACTTTTTGTTTTGAGTGATAGACTTTAATTTCTCCAGGGCTTTGCCGCCTTCTATCTGGCTTAGGCCCCAGAGCAGGTTTCCCGAATAATCAAGCATTATTCTGGGATAGTGTCCAGAGTCAACAAGCTCCTGTATAAAATCAGCCATTCTCCAGTAACACCAAAAGAACACCGAAGCATTGTGGTTATCGCCAATATCGGGATGCTCCATCATATATTGTAAATTGCTTATAAGCCCGGCTGTATGCAAATTTTGTCCGGCTGCCGGAATAGTAGGCTGGTGCATATGAAGAGCTAAACCAAAAGAAGACTCTATGTCTTTAAAAAAGTTACTGTCTACACAGGCAAAACTCTTTTTCGCGGAATTTTTTCCCCCCAAAGGCCCTGCGGCTTTTGAGCAAATATCAGGAAAATCTTTAATTACTCCGTCCATTTACTTCTTTTTAATTTCGCTTCTATCCCTTACGTAATTCTTCAAATAGTAATCGGCACAGTCCATGTCCAAAAAAATATTATCTCTTGCCTCAATACTCTCAAGCCATTCTAAATTTATAGAATCGTTAATCAAGTCTTCATATAGACGAGTAAACCTTCCTATATGCAGGCTGACCCTTTTTTGGGCGTAAGCTACCATAGTCCCGGTTTTCATAATAAAAGCCCAGTCGCTGGCCTGAGCCAGGAGCAGTTCCCGAGCTGCCTGGTTAAGGGCTCGTTTCTGGATACTGGAAGCCTTTTTTTTAAGACAGAAAGAGAATGTTTCCGTAATCTGCTGCATTCTTTCTCCAGCTTTATGTAGATGGCGGTAAAGCCAATCATTACTGCCTTCCACCCAAAATTCATTATAACCCCTGTAGCCCCAGCTGGAAGCCGAAGGCAAAGACATTTGGTTGGTAGGATATTCATGCAAATATCCTAAAGGTGTAATCATTGATAGCTCATTCTGCTCGTAAAATATTTTGCGGGCTAAAAACTCTATCCACATAGGGCCCTCATACCACCAATGGCCAAAAAGCTCGGCATCATAGGGGGCAACGATAATCGGTTTTCTATCCATATGATGGCTGAAGTGTTCGATTTGTTTTTGCCGGTTAAACATAAAATTCCCGGCATGCATCTGAGCTTTTGCCCGGGCCCATTCAGGAACATAAGCCTCCTTATACTCGCTATTTCCGGTTATCCTCCAATACTTTAAGCCTGTATTAATTCTTATTCCGGAAGGATGGATATATGGCTTTATGTAATCATATTCAAGCTCATGTCCTATATCTTTATAGTACTCCCGGTAATCAGGATCTCCCGGATAGCCTTCTTTTGAGCTCCAGACCTGTTTAGAGGATTCATCGTCTCTTCCAAAAGCAGCTACCCCCGAGTCGCAATACACCGGAGCATATACTCCATAACGAGGCGAAGGATCAGCATTTATTATACCGTGAGAATCAACAAAAAAATACTTTATACCTGCTTCTTTCAGAAACTTGTCAAGGCCAGGATAGTAGCCGCATTCGGGCAGCCATATGCCTTTAGGCCTGCGGCCGAAAACTTTCCGGTAATAGTCAACTCCTACATTTATCTGCGCCTTAACATCTGAAGGGTTAATATTAAGCAGGGGCAGGAACCCGTGCGTTGCGCAACAAGTGATAATTTCAAGATATCCCATATCCTGAAATTTTTTAAAAGCGTCTACTATATCTTTATGGTACTGAGTCAAAAACAGGTCTTTTGCTTCTTTGAGGCGGCGGTAATACATAAGCGCCAGGCCATGAAAATGCGCCTGGTGCCCGGTCCTTTCTATCTCTTTGGCAGCTAACTCAATAAGCTTGTTCAAATGCCTTAGGTACCGCTCCTGGAGAAAAGGGTCTTTGAGCATAGAAACAAGCGTAGGTGTAAGTGACATGGTAAGCCTGAAATCCACACCGTCATCGATAAGCCTCTGGAAAACTTCAATTAAAGGAATGTAAGTTTCTGTGATAGCTTCGTACAACCAATTTTCTTCGAGGAAATATTCCTCTTCGGGATGGCGAACAAAGGGAAGGTGAGCATGTAAAACAAGACAAAGATATCCTTTAGCCATAAAAATATTCCCAGATATTACCTGTACTTTGTATTTTTTTCAACACTTACGTTTATACTTTTCTCTTGCTGTTTATCAGCGGCTATGGCCCTAAATTCTAAAGGAATTTTGCCGTCTATAAGGACTCTTCTCATACTGAAAGTTCCGTCATCTCTTAAGGCAACCGGTTTATCACCTAAAAAAACCTGAGCGTCCGGTTCGGTACGCCCGTAAACTATAAGCTCCGTATCAAGTTCAAAGAAGAATTTTCTCTTGCCGCGAAACTCCTGCAGATTATCACTGGCTGAAACAAAAACGTCTGTTTTCTGGCCTTGGCCAAGAATTAGAATCTCTTGAGAAGAACCGGCAGATAAACGCTTTATGGAATAACCTTCTCCCAGCATAGAAAAAAATTTTTGGCGGTCAAGTTTACTTTCCCCCTCCAGGATAAGCCTGTCGGGGAAAGTTTGTTTGAATAGTGAACCTTTCAGGCGGCGGGAAAGAACATCTCTTAATGAAGGGCTCAATTTACTGTAATAATTGCGGATGTCTTCTTCGGTAAGAGAAATTTTTCTAACTCTTGGAAGCTGATGGCCGCTGGCTATTCCATTAATCTTTGAGTATGCAGCTTGGGAAGGTTTATACTCATCATCAGTAACATTCATCCATATCTGTTCGTTTCGCGATGAATGGCCGCTGCGGGGAGTATGGACAAAATTTGACCTGGCAAGAGAAAAAAATTCCCAGCCTATTTTTAGCCCGATTTCTCCCACATAAGAAACATCATCTGACCATAATTTAATATACCAATTGCTCGCCTTAGGCCCTACTTCTATATCAAAATAATGGTTAGCGTTTCTACCGTTAAAATCTTTATAAGTTACATCATACATCCTTAACGTCAGGCCGGCTTGGGAAAAATCCTTCTGGGGAAAACGGCTCTTTAAGAAATTGATCGCCCCGGCAGACACCTCCCAATAGGCATACAGCCAAAAAGGATCCTTAACCATTAAAACCAAGCGTGTAGAATCATAACTGAATGGTAATTTGTAGTCTTCCAATAGGGAGATTTTCGGCTTATACTCTACTTTGACACTGCCTTTAGCCCGTTCTCGCTTAAGGGACTGTTTCTTTTTTATTGCTGAGGAAGCGATCGCAAGTTTGCGAATATTACCTGCAGGGATGCTGGAGCGTTTCTTCTTTAAAGAAGATACCTTTTTCTTTTTAGAAACCAAAGTGGTTTCTTTTCCTTTCTCGTAAATTCGCTTTATGACTTTTCTTTTCTTTGCCAAAATACTCCTCACAGGCCAATCAGTGCCGGTTCAGGGTTAAAATAAATGTCCAGCACTTTCTCGGCTATCGAATCCCAGGAAAAAGCAGTCTCTACGGCTATCCGGCCGTTTCTTCCCATCCAGCGTGCGTGCTCAAAATCAGAAAAGCAAGTTCCTATTCCCCAAGCTACGGAATCCGGATTAGGATAAATTTTAAGCCCATTAATATCGTGCCAAACGACTTCCTCTGGGCCGCCGCAAACACTTGCCACCACGGGTTTTCCAGCACTCCAGGCTTCCAGCAAAACTATACCGAAAGGCTCATTGCGGCTGGGCATACAGACTAAATCTGAAGCTTTATATAAATCAACCAGCTTCCAGCCATTACAATACCCCAGGAAACGTGTAGCCTGGCTAACGCCTAAATACTCCGACCTTGCTTGAACCTGGCCCCGCATTTGCCCGTCACCTATAAAAACGAATTTAGTATTAGCGTGATATTTTAAAATATGAGGAATAGCTTCAACCAAAAGGTCAGGGCCTTTCTGATAGACCATTCTCCCCACAAACAAAACAAGCGGATCCATCGGGCCTATATCATAGAAACCTCTTACTGCGGCTGGATCTATCCACCCGTCATAATTACGATAATTTATACCATTATAAACAACTGCGACCTTTGACTTTGGAACTCCGTACATCCACATTATTTCATTTCTCAACGCACCTGAAACAGCAATAACTTTGTCACAAAAAGATATACCCTGTATTTCATAATCACGTATCCGGGCTGAATCACCTCCAAAAAAATTATTACCGCAACGGCCATATTCGGTAGAATGTATAGTCAATACCGCTTTATGCCTACGAGCTTCCTTTATCCAAACAAGAGCTTTTGCAGAAAGCCAATCGTGAGCGTGAATAACATCGAAACTGCCGGACACATTTTCAGTTTGCAAAAAGCTCTCTACAAAGGAACGGCACATATTGTCTATCTCGTTAATGAACCCGCCGCCGCAGGTAAAAGGACAGCGGTGATAACAAACACCATGAATCTTTTCATACCAGCTCTGGTTAGATGAACCAAGGCGTGTAAACACATGGACCTCGTGGCCCTTACGTTCAAGGGCGCAGGCCAATTCCGTAACATGAAAAGCGACTCCTCCTACACTAATTGAATGCATGGATTCCCATGCAAAAAGTGCGATACGCATAATATAAATTTTTGTGCTTGAATCAAGCTATCTCAACGACAGAATTTTCTGTGCCGTAAGAGTTCTGGACACGGTCCTGATTGTTGGGATCGCTCATCCAGTTTCCGTCCACGACAAACTTGTACTCATAGCGGCCGGGGCCAAGAACAAGCTCTTTTTCCCAGACTTTTTTTCTGTTTTTACGCAAAGGTGTTGAGGAAGCTTTCCAGGCGTTGAAATCGCCCGCCAGCATAACCTTGCCTGCGGCAGGAACATCAATAGTAAACTTAACTTTTTTGCCTTTTGCTTTAACCTTTTTTACCAAACAGCTCTTTCTTGCCTTCTGCATTTTACACCTCCGTTTTTTCTGTTTTTTGTTCCGAGCATACCCCAATAGATATACTACATATAATAAAAAAGGTAAATAAGCAAAAGTGCTTATTTACCTATGTTTTTTTGCTTATCGATATATTGGGGGTAAACGCTTTTTAAAAACTTAAATCTACTATATCTGAGACAACCCACAGGCTCAAAGGCTGGATAGGCCCTCTTTTATGGCAAAACGTATAAGTTGAGCCTGATTATGAATGTTGAGTTTACGCATAATATTATTCCTGTGGACAAGAGTTGTCTTGAGCGCCAGATCTAATTTTTTAGCCACTTCCTTACTACTTAAGCCTTCGGAGATAAGCTGTAAGATTTCCCTCTCCCTATCGGTAAGCACAGAAATACTTTTTAGAGCGGTAGCCCTGTTTTTTTTGCGGGCATACTCCCGGATGACAAGCGAAGACACCTTTGAGCTTAAGAAATAACCTCCGGAATAAACTTCACGTATCGCCCGGACTATTTCATCAGCTGCCGACTCCTTTAATATATAGCCCTTCGCTCCATAGCTCAAAGCCTTTTCTACAAAAACGTGATTTTCATGCATGCTTAGAATGAGGACTTTTGTGTTGCGGTTTTGGCGCAAAATTTGCCGAGTTGCCTCAAGCCCGTTAAGAAGCGGCAGGGTTATATCAATTATGGCAATATCCGGTTTCTTATCCTTAGCTATCTTAACACCAGTAGCGCCGTCAGCAGCTTCTCCGACTATTGTAATGTCTTTCTCCCGGGATATCACAGCTCTTATCCCCTGCCTCACTATTGAATGATCATCAATTAAAATAACTTCTATAGCCATTGCCTACTTCTCCAAAGGAAATACTACCGAAAGCCTTGTCCCTTTGCCGGGGCTGGATTTGACGAAGAATTTGCCCCCCAGGATATCGACTCTTTCCTGTATACCCCTAAGTCCAAGCTTAGCGAAATTATTCTGTTTTTTGTAATCGTCTATATCAAACCCTTTGCCATTATCTTCCATTACCAGTTCCAAATTCTTCTGATTTAGGAACAATTCCACTTTTACCTTATTGCAATGAGCATGCTTAAAAATATTAGTTATGGCTTCTTGTACTATTCGATAAACGGTAATTTCCAAATCTTCGCTTAATTTTACATCCTTAACATTTTCGTTAAACTCTACTTTCACCGGGCCTGTATGAGTACATTTTGAAAAATAATCTCTCAGGACCGCCGAAAGCCCCAAAATATCCAGAGCCGGAGGCCTTAAATTTAAAGCCATAGCTTTCATCCTTAAGGCTATTTCCTTGATAAGGTTTTTGTTTGCTTTTATTATACCCAGGGCTTTTGCGGCATCTCCCTCTTCCAGAGCCTGCTCAATAACACCCAGGGCTGTTCCTAAACCTACTACTATCTGGCCGGTTTCATCATGAAGGTCACGGGAAATTCTTTTCTTCTCTTCCTCCTGCATGATGAGCACCTTTCTGTAAAACTCCCGGGCCCCTTTTTGCTGATTACTTTCAAAAACCTGGCGCATAGCTGATTTAGAGGAGAAGGCCAGGCTGGGTTTTCTGTTTTTTTTGGGCTTTTTCATAAAGCTTTAAAATAATTCTTTATACAGCTAACATAGCATCTCTGAGATTTGCAGCTATCCGGCGGCAGGCAGTTATTCTTTCCTGAAAAGCTTTTTTAATATCGCCGGCGGAAGAGTAATTTATTGCCATAAGAGAATTGAGTATCGCCTCTTCCTGCAGAATAAGCCCTTTGTTAATCAGGTTTATATCCCAGCGGCCGGTTTCTTTATTAGCCCACCAAAATTGGCAACTGAAAAGCGCTTTATCCAGGCTAATTCTGGCAATCACTGCAAAACGTTTACTTTGTTTATTCGAACCCTTTATTTTTTCAGCTGCGTATACAAACCGGCAAGCTTCTTTCAAATGTTCCCATTGAAAACGATGGCATATATTATCTTCATCCAGCCAGAGTGGATAAAATTTTTTCTTGGATATGTCTTGATTGGTAGTGCTCCAAGAAGACGGCCTGGGAAGTTTAGAATTTTTAATCGGAAATTTTTTAAAAAGTTCACTGATGGTAGCGACTTTGATATCAAAAAACTCCTTTAGGCCTTTAAATTCTTTCCTGCAAGCGGCAGAAATTCTTTCCGGCTGGCCGCGGCTATACTTATCTCTAATATCGCGCATGCCTTTAATGATATCATATGTACGGGCTAAGAATTTATCTTCCCAGCCTTTTATATGGTGGCCGAAAGTTTCAGCATCCATTGCTGTAATCACATAAGCATTCTTTTTATCCTTAGTTAATTCACGCAATTCATTGATAAAACCTATACTGTCAAGATTACGAAAGCTTATCTTGTTGCTTATAATATCATCCCTGTACAAAACATTAATCGCTTGGCCGCCAAGTTTAACACGGGAAATAAAATCCATTGGCCAAATATCCTGGTTAGCTATTCCCGATACTAAGACCCAATTGTAGCCGGCAGAGGCTAATATTCTTGCGACTCTGGCCGAATAACACATTTCCGGAGGGAAGGCTCCTTTGGGCCGGTAGAAACGGCCGAAGAAATTTTCATTAGTCTTGTGATTTAATTTTAACTGCCTTTTTGCTTCCTTTGGAGATATAAGCGGTAATATAGTATGATATTTAGCAGATTCGACAAACTCAATCTGGCTATTTTTGGCCAGTTTTGTCATACCTTCGATAATATCACTTCCTCCATGCTCATCAAGAAGGTCAGTGAGCACGCCTGACACATTTATAGTGGCTTTTGCTTCCGGGCGCCTAAGATACACTTCCAAGAGCGGCCGGTATGATTCACTGAATATCTTCTTTAATACAGAATGGAACTGTATCGAAGGCTGATAAAAATGAAGGAAAGGAACCCAATAGACCATACTAACCTCTTAATTAAGAACACCGGCTATTAAAAATCCCAAATACCAGTACTACCAAATTCCAAATAAATCCCAATATCAAAATCCCAAATAAAAATAATACCAATACTGCTAAATTCAGCCAGAGGCTGATCTGCCTTTGGCGGAAAATCCCAATATTACCAAATCCGAAAACCGATAACCGAACACCGATAATTAGGCTTATAGCTATTTATATCCTTCCGTAAGTTTTAGTCATTGAAAACAATTGCTTCGCCAACTTAGAGTTTAATTGGTCAGGGGAAAAGCACCATTGCCAATTGCCTTTAGATATAGCAGGCGTATTCATCCTGGCCTGGCTGTTCAAACCTAAAATATCCTGAAAAGGAGTTATGGCTATCTTAGACACCGAAGCCATGGCCATCCTGATAAATTCCCAGTTAACATCTTTGTAAGATATCTTCCTTCCTATATAATTATATAAACGTTCCTTTGCCTTATGATCGGCTTCCTGCCTGAACCAACCTTTGACCGTATTGTTGTCATGGGTTCCTGTATAAACCAGAGAATTCCTTTCATACATGTAAGGTAAGTAAGGGTGCTTGGAATTATCTTCGCTAAAAGCAAATTGTAAAATTTTCATCCCCGGAATTTTAAATTTCTCCCTTACGCGCGTTACCTCCGGCGTGATCATCCCCAGATCCTCAGCAATGAGAAAAGCTTCGGGATTTTTTTCAAAAACAACCCTTAAAAAATCTTGGGCCGGAGCATCCTGCCATTGCCCCTTGACGGCTGTTTTAGCTGTTGCCGGAACCTGCCAGAAATTTATTAAACCACGGAAATGGTCGATTCGTAAAGCATCAAATAACTGCAAAGAGAACCCTATGCGGTCAATCCACCAGGAATATTTTGTCATAGCTAACTGGCTCCAATCATAAACCGGGTTTCCCCAGAGTTGTCCGGTTGAGCTGAAATAATCAGGCGGCACTCCAGCCACAAACACAGGCTGTTTATCATCGTTTAGCTTAAAGATAGAAGCATTGGCCCATACATCGGCACTATCATAGCTTACATATATAGGTAAGTCCCCCATGATCATAACTTCTTTTTGCAGGCAATAACCCTTAAGTGCCAGCCACTGTTTAAAAAAAAGATACTGAAAGAATTTCTCTTTCTCTATGCTCTGGTAATGTTCTTTTTTAATCCTATCGAGAGCGTTCTTTTCTCTATCCCTCAAATCTTTAGGCCAATTGTACCAGCACCGGCCGGAAAACATCTTCTTTATAATTTTAAAAAGGGCGAAATCATCCAGCCAGAAAGTATTATTCCTGCAGAATTTTTTGTACCTCTCTTCAGACAGTTCTTTACCGGCGGCAGGGCTTCTATACGCTTTTTCTAGAAGTTCTTCTTTTAAGATGGTGGCCCGATAATAGTCACAGCTATCTTGGAAGCCGGGCTTAGAAGAAATGTCCTTATTTGACAGAAAACCTTCTTGAACAAGCACCTCGGGGCTTATTAGAAGTGTGTTGCCGGCAAAAGCCGATATGCTGCTGTAAGGTGAATTTCCGTAAATCGGATCCGTAAATGATAAAGGCAGAATCTGCCAGAATCTTTGCCCGGCGGCAGAAAGAAAATCCGCAAAAGAAGAGGCTGCCGGGCCAATATCTCCCACACCCCACAAAGAAGGTAAAGAAGTAATATGTAAAAGCACGCCGCTGGACCTTTTATGTTTATTCATGCTCACTATGTTTTTTGCCTTGGTATATATTATATAGCCTCACTTTATAAATCTAGTTTTGACACAAAATCAAGAAATTTTCCTACCTCGGAAGTATTCTTTAAGAAATATTCGGCAGCTGAAAGTTTACTTTTCCCTACACGGATACCGATATCCCTCCTGTCAAGGTTTTTAAAAATATCTTCATCTGTTAGGTCGTCGCCGACGAATACCGTAATATCATTATTTTTCTTATTTATTTTTTTATAAAAGAACTTTACAGCATCAAACTTACCAAAAGAAACCCTGGGAACAACCTCTATGACTTTTTTGCCGTATTTGAGCCGTAAGCCGCCTGCCCTACGAACATCGGAGACATTATCCTTTACCTCTTTAACTACCCTCCGAGCCTGAGAAAAAGTCATATTCCTGTAGTGGATTGAAAATGTAAAAGGTTTGTCTTCATAAATAACTCCCGGAAACCTTTTAAACGCCGTTTTTATCCTTCTTTTTACAATACCGAGAAGTTTACCGGATGAACCTTTAGCTATTTTCGGTATAATAAATTTCTTACCCCTGAAAAATATCTCGGCCCCGTGGCTTCCGGCAAAAAAGAGGTTTTTTACCCCTGTCTTTTCACGGACATCTTTAAGGCTCCTGCCGCTTATTATACCTATCAATATTTTCTTCCTTTTCAACAGGCATTCAAGCTTCTTTTTTATTACAGGCGGCATCTTTGCTAATGAAGGATTTTTTACTATGGGAGCAAGCGTGCCGTCATAATCAAGCAAGAGAAACACTCTGCGGGCATTTTTAAATAACTTATTTAAATCCTGGCTGAAAAAATATTTCATAATCCTATAGGCATGCTGAGAGGCTGGATGATTACTTTTTCTGGTACCGATGAATTCTAAACCTTATTCCTCCTGAACAATTCCAGAAGCAATTTTTCCAATCCACTTCCAGATATCATTACGATGAACTAATTGCTGAAGCTGTTTCCTGTATTTTTTCCTTTCGGCCTCAGGCATATTGAGAGCTTTAAAAATAACATTGCTTGTTTCTTCAATATGGTAAGGATTTATTAACAGGGCGTTCTTTAGTTCCCTGCTGGCTCCGGTAAATTTACTCAGCACCAATACCCCCTCTTTCTCACTTTTCACCGAAATAAACTCTTTCGCCACCAGGTTCATACCGTCATGCAGAGAACTGACCACGCAAACATCGGCTATTTTATAGAAAGCTAAAACCTCTTTGAAATCAAGGTGCCGGCGTAAAAAAATTATCGGTTTCCAATACTTTCTTGAGTGTTTAAAATTTACCTCTTCAACCAAAGTGTTCACACTTTCATTCAAGTGCTTATACTGGCTAAGGTGTATGCGGGAAATTTCTCCCATTTGCACAAAAACTACCTTTTCTTTCAATTCCGGATGCATATCCAGGAGTTTATCAACAGCTTTTATTCTTTCAATAATACCCTTAGTATAATCAATACGGTCTAAGCCGATTATGATTTTTTTGTCCTGGAGGCCGAATTCTTCTTTTAGAGATGACGCTAAAGTTTTGACTTGCTCTTCTCCCGACACAGAGTTAATTCCCTCGAAATCAACACTTATGGGATAACCCCTGACGAACGTTTCATGCCCCTTATAGTGCACGGACTGATGTTCTTTATTTATTTTTGCTTCCATTTCGTTAGCTACGGCGTCAAAAAAGTTATTGCAGAAGTAGCGTATCTGAAAACCCAGCGTATCATATGAAAGTAAACCGGCTAATAACTCCTGGCGCTGCGGTAATATCCGAAAAACATCGTAAGTCGGCCAGGGTATGTGCCAGAATAAAAGCGTTGTTACTTGCGGCAGCATCTCTTTTAAATATTTACTTACCAGGGCAAGATGATAATCTTGAACGAAAACTATAGCTTTTTTACCTTTGATTTCATTGTAGATGCTCTGGGCAAATTTTTTGTTTACCTGTTTATACACCTTCCAGTGCTCATTACTGAAGCTAGGTTTCATAAAAACAAGATGCGATAACGGCCATAAACCCTGGTTGGAATAACCATAGTAATAACCAATGTTCTCTTCTTTATTCAGCCATATATATTTAACCTCGTAAGAAGGGTCATTGGACGGGACTCTAACTTTAGAATTCTTAGCCACAAGCCTGTCTGCCTCTCCGCTGCCGCAACAAACCCACAGGCCTCTTAACTCTCTCATAATCGGATCTAAAGCCGTTACTACCCCTCCCGGGCCCCGGGTACATTCTATTTTGCCCCGGAACATCTTATGAATATACGGCTGACGATTGGATACTACAACAAAAGTATAATCCGATAGCCTGTCTCTCATAAAATTTAAAACATTTTTTTTACTCCAGGCTCTAATCACAATCTGCCTCCAATACTTTCCTATAAACTGCTATCGTATCCTGGGTTACTTTCTGTTTAGTATACTGGGATTCAACAATTTGCCGGCCCGTGTATCCAAACCGGCGTTTAAGCTTAACATCTTCTAAGAGCTGAGATATTTTAGCCGCCAGAGCTTCAAAATCTCTCACCGGAACAATAAATCCGTTTATCCCGTCCTTGATTACTTCCGGCATCCCGCCGGCATTAGTAACTACCATAGGCTTTGCCATAGCCATAGCTTCAAGCATAGTGAGGCCGAAAGGTTCCGGCCCTGTTGAGGGATACAGACATATCTCACTAAGCTCATACAGCTCCTTAACTTCATCCAAAGAATACATATCTATTAAAACTTTATCTTTTAAGCCAAAATGCTCTATGAGGTTTACCATATAAGCTATATCTTTCTGCTGGCTGCCCCCCCAGTCAATAATATTTTTGGACCCTGCCAGGACCAGCATAACATCGGGAAACATTTGAATAACTAAATTTATCGCTTTTATGCTTGTGTCACACCCCTTGGCCAAACCGATACGGGCCGGATGGAATACGATGCGTTTGCCTTTAAGTTGAGGGTAAGATTTTAAAATTCCTTCGGTGCTTACCCCCGGCTGAAACTTTTCCTGGTCAATACCGTGATGCACTACAGTTATTTTACGGTCATCGACCCCCACTCCGATAATCTCTTTTTTTATAAAATGGCTCACGGCTATAATATGAGCCCAGTTTATTTTTAAAGTAAGTTCTAAAAATAGAAGCTCATCCCAAACATTATGAGCGGTAAGAACCAGGGGAATTTTACGTTCCTTGCACATACTATCCAGGATTCTAGTGTGTATCTGGCTGAAATAATGCATATTATGTGCGTGAACTACATCCGGCTCGTTTTTGTCGAGAAATGTAGAAAAAACTCTCCTGACTTCTTCTTCTAATCCCTGCAAGCCCCTTTTATAGAGCCAGTTTAAATCCATTAACGGGGTACGGTTGATATCCACGCCCTGATACTTATAGTTACCTTTAACACCCTCAACGGCCCCGGTTAAAAGGCTGGCTTTGTGCCCGCAAGAAACAAGCTGCGGCAAAAGAATAGTTAAATGCGTCTCAACGCCTCCGATTATCGGAGGAAAACCCCAATGGAGATGAGCTATTTTAAGTTTTTCTTTATCCATAATTAATAGTGCTCCTCTTGCCTCTTACCTGTGGAAGCCTGTTGCTTAAACGTATAGGCTTTATTAATGTTTAAATTAAGAAGTTTATTGAAGATTCCCAGCTTTATGCTTTTATTTTTTTTAGAAACAGCTTTGACTTTTACCTCTTCGTTTGTCAGCTCCAGTTTAATCAAACAGCCTCTCCAAAAAATGTTAAAAATTATTTTCCTCCAGGAAAGCGGCATCCTCGGATTTATAAATAAATTCTCGTGTTTAACTTTGACCCCGGCAAACCCTAAAATCAAGGCTTGCCAGGTGCCCCCTAAGGAAGCTGCGTGGATACCTTCAAAAGTATTGCCGTAAAGATTGCTTATATCTGCCCGCAAGCTTACATTGAAGAAGCTGTAAGCTTTCTGCAAGTCCCCTACTTCACAGGCAATCAAAGCATGCATAGGAGCACTTAATGATGACTTATGGACAGTTCGGGAAATGTAAAAATCGTAATTCTTCTTTTTGGTCTTGAAACTAAAAACATCATCAAGAAGGCACAAGAGCATAAGCACGTCCGCCTGCTTTACGAGTTGAGTCTTGCCTAAATCTTTAGCTTTAAGTTTTGAAGGAATAAACGGTATGCCGTTTTCATCTGTCTTATCAACCTCTACTTTACGCAGTTTGAAATATCCCTGGAACTGCTCGATAATATTTTTTTTATTAATACTTATAAATATTTTTGAAGCAACTTTACGCCAAAATTTTATTTCTTTTTCCTTAAATTCGAGTTTATTCTTGAGCCTTTTATAGATTCTATTTTTCTTTTTTAATTCAACCGTCATCTTAGCCGCAATCAAAAGGTTCCACTTAGCCATCATATTTGTAAAAGCATTATTATCTATGCCTACATGGAATTCGTCCGGGCCGATAACGCGGTTAATTTCCCACTTACGAGTTTTCTTATTTTCTTTAGCCCGGCTCACCCAGAAACGAGCCGTTTCAATGAGTATCTCGTAACCGTAATTATCCATAAATTTGTAGTCGCCGGTAGCCAAATAATATTTATAAACCGCATACGCGACATCTGCGGTTATATGCTGCTCCATCTCATGCGTATGTATGCTGACAATCGTCCTATCTATATCTCGAGCCCATTGGGGAGTTTCTTCGGCCCCGGTATCAGCTGATTCCCAAGCGAATTGGGCTCCCTTATAACCATTACCCTTTGCCAGCTTTCTTGACTCCGGAAGGCATCTGTAGCGGTATAAAAGCATATTTTTTGCGACCTTAGGAAACATAAACAAGTAAAATGGCAAAAGAAATATTTCTGCGTCCCAGAAAATGTGGCCGCGGTAGCCTTCACCGCTTAATGTCCTGGCTCCAATGCTGGAAAATCCCTGGTTATAACAGCCGCAAATAAGCATATGATATATGTTAAACCTTACATTCTGCTGAATATTAGCAGTACCTTCTATGAGAATATCGGCTCTGGCCCAGATTTTTTCCCAGACTTTTGCGTGCTCCTGAAAGAGCAGGGAAAAATCACTCCTAAAAGCTTTGTAAAAAATACTGAAAGCGTCTTTTTTTTGAGAAAGAAATTCTTTTCGGCGGGGATAATGCTTAATGCAGAATACTTTGGTAAAAACAACTGTCCGGCCTTTCTTGAGTTTTAAGCGGAAAATATTATCATTGGCAATTACCTTTTTACCGTTAATTTTATAATAGAAACCAGCCCAATAAACAATTGTGTGTTTTTTTTCGAAGGTATCAGCCACGAGATATCCGGCTGAGCGCTGCTGCCCTAATTCCCGTATCCTAAAGTGCTTCTTTCTGCCTTCGCTCAAAATTCCGGCATTGGAAACTGAGGTATCTATTCCTGTACTGATATCAGCCAAACAGGTTGAATCAAGAGCGGTAAGAGCAATTTGGACCACGCCTATATTTCTGTTGCTTTGAGATAAAAAACGAACCGATTGGTAATCATAACGCCTGCCCTTATTATCCTTATATACGGTACGCCTGGCCAAAACCGCCTTTTTCATATTAAGCACCCTTTTGTGCTCAAGAACATCCATGGCAATTGCATCTAGCTTTTCACCCTCAATAGTGAATTGAAAATTTACAGGATTTGGCAGGTTTACCAGCTCGCTCACCTGAGAAGCCATTTTATCGTAAATACCGCAGAGAAAAGTGCCGGGACGGCAATCATAAGGAATCTCTTCGTAAATGCCCCTTGTTCCCATATAACCGTTACCTAAGGAAAACTGAGACTCCCGAATTCCCTGCAGGCCTTTGACCCATTCAGTCTCTTTTATAAGCCAATAGTCATCTTTGGCATGTCCGGAAAAAATGTCTTTCATAAAAATAATCCTTTCAATTCTAAAAGCCCTATCTCTGACAAATCACTTACCACAATATCCGCTTTCGACAGCCTTTGGGGACTATCGTAACGGTCAATTCCAACGCATTTCATCGAAGCCTTTTTAGCGGCTTCTACTCCTAAAACAGCGTCTTCAAACACAACGCACCCTTCATTTCTTAAACCCAACCTTTCCGCTGCCGCCAGAAATATATCCGGCGCAGGTTTCCCTTTTATCCCGTCTTTACCGGTAATTATTGCCTCAAACAAATCTATTATTTTAACCTGGCGCAAAATTGAAAGGCAATTCTTACTTGAAGAAATTGCGGCTATTTTTACACTCTCCTCTTTAAGCAAGATTATCAGATCTAATGTGCTCTGATATACCTCTACCCCCTGAGAATTGAGCAGCTCTAAGAAATAATCTTGTTTAAGACTGGCGGCTTTTTCTAATTCCGGAGGAGACAGCTGAGTTAAAATAGCTCTGGCTCCATCAATGCGCGGTATCCCGTCAACCTTGTTTTTATAATCTTCAAAGTTTATATCTTTACCGTACTCCCTAAACATCTTCTGCCAGGCTTTAAAATGCAAAGGAACAGTATTAACGATAACGCCGTCTAAATCGAATATAGCACCTTTAAAACTCATATTTGCACTCTCAATCTCGTATATCGGTAAACGGTTGCGTAGCGCGAAACGTAATTCGTTGAACGTCTATCGTAAAAAAATAATGCAATTAAAAGAAACACTTTGGCGCAACCCATCAACATAAGACGCTTCGAGTTGCACAACCTTTCAACGGTTAACGCAATTTAGTCAGGTTTTTCTTTCCTGGCCATAAGTATAATTAATAATTTTACTCTTGCTTAAATCTACGTTGGGCATAATTATTATTGCTTTGTCTTGTGCTAAAAACTTAGACCGCCTTATCCCGATTTCAAGAACTTCCACCACTTCCCCGGAAGGTATCTTGATGGAATCTCCTATTCTAAAAGGCTTATCGATCATTATCATAAACCCAGAAATTATATTGGCTATCGTATCCTGAGCTGCTAAAGCAATAGCCAGAGAGCTCACTCCTAAAGTAGCGATGAGAGCGTTTATATTGATCCCGTAAAGCGGCAATATTATCAAAAATGCTATAACCCAGACACATATCTTGGATACCCTCCGAGCCAACGGAATCAGCTCATCATCAAGCCGGGTTTTGGTTTTAGGGGCTATTTTATCCTTATACCAGCAGGCGACCGCTCCGATAGCTCTCTGAAGAATAAACACAATTGTTATAATGAGTATAGCAAGTAAATGTTTTTTAAGGCTCTCCTGCAGAGAAATCGGAATATGAACGGACAATTTCAAGCGGTAGAATACATATCCTGCTATAAACAATAAAAAGATGCAAACCGGAAAAAATATTTTTTTTGCTATTTCCCAAGAAACTTTTTCAGATGTTTTATGCATATTTATTAAAGCTTGTATCCTTCGGCGGCTGTTTGCCGCCGGCAGTAATTTTTTATTATGATATAAACGCACTCTTACAAAACAGGCTGGTAACCTATTTAAAAAATAAAAGAAGGCTTAACCCTATTAAAATATATACCACGGCTGCACCCCTAAACATTACAACAGGTTTTGAATATAACCACTCCGCTATTTTGGAAGCAGCCTTCTTCCTTAGAAAAACGAATAGCTTAAAAGCGGCGATAATTCCTATAAGCGCTAAGACTTTAGGCAAAGGCCCTCTTGTCTTAAAGGCTACTGCCAGTAGCGTTGATAAAATCCCTATAAGAATAAAAAATAGAATTCCCTTTAACTTTTTATTTCCTTTTTTCTGCAAACCTTTCTGCAATAAAGAAGGTTTGAGCAAAAAGATAATACCGCTGATTATCCAAAGCCAGGCTATAACTTTTAACAGCATATTCCTCATTTTTTTGTAATATATTATAGCACAAGCTGCCCAGAAACAAAATGTTGACTCTTTATCCGGTTTTACCTAAAATTAACCAATATATATGTCTCTTATTTCAAAATTCGACCCCTGGAAAAATAAACTCTGCAGCTGCCTTCCTAAATTGAGCCTTTGCGCTTATACTGGATGCGGCCACGGCTGTATTTATTGTTACGCTTCTTCTTATATATTTGATTTTTTTCGGCCCAGGCCGAAAAAAGACTTTTTAGAAAGACTCAAAAGAGAAATAAAAAGAGTCCCTGCCGGGACAACCATTTCTATGGCTAATTCCTCCGACCCATACCAACAGTTAGAGAAAAAACTGCGTATAACAAGAGACGGCTTGAAGATATTGGCGAATATCCCTGTAAAAATACTGTTCATCACTAAATCCTGTCTTATAATTCGAGATATAGACATTATCCGAAATTTGCTTGGAGCTGTTGTATGCTTTTCCTTTACAACGCTGGATAAAAAGCTGGCGAAAAAGTTAGAACCCGGGGCTCCTGAACCAGAATGCAGACTAAAAGCTCTCAGTGTTTTATCCCGTTATGTCCCTACGGCAGCCAGACTAGACCCTCTTGTATGGCCGTTAACCACCTCGGATATTGCCGGGACTATTAAAATTTTAAAAGCCGCCGGGGCCAAGCAAATAATTACATCTACATACAAAGCAAGACCCCTTAATTTTAAAAAAATGTTTCAAGTTTTTCCCGAATATAGCAAAATCTGGAAGAAAGCTTACGCTGAAGAAGGAAAAAGTATAGAGGGCTCATGCTATCTTCCTGAAAATAAAAGGAAAAGGTTAATCCAAAAGGTAAGAGATGCCAGTTTATCCGAAGGAATACTTTTTTCATCCTGCCGGGAAGGCATGGTAAGCCTAAATACAGCTCTTTGCGATGGACAACAGCTTTTTGGCCGGCTTTGACTATATACCTAGAATTTTCAAACCGAAATTTAGCAATGCCCCGATTGAAACGGCGGTAAAAATCATAATGATTATCGATTTAATCATATCTTTCAGGCCCAGCTCTTTTGCTAAAACTACAAAAGTAGCCATGCAGGGGAAATAAACAGCCAGAATTGTGACTCCGACTATGATCTGGTGCAAAGATAAATCCAGTGGCCGAAGCATTCCCACGGCAATATCTTTGCGCAAGAAACCTATCAATAAAGCTCCTATCATCTCTTTTGGAAGGCCCCATAATTTGGTTATAACCGGAGAAAATACAAAAGCTAACGCATCAATTACTCTAAAAAAATAAAGAATGTTGACTATAAGAATACCAAGCAATACCAAAGGAAGTGCTTCCTTAAAAAACCAGCTTATCCTGTACCAGAGCTTTTTCAAAACGTTTAACAAATGAGGCCGGCGATAGGGCGGTATTTCTATCAAAATCTCAGGACTTTGCCCTTTCACAAAAAAATTCATTATTTTGCCCAAAACTACCCAGAGGCAAAAAATAATAAAAAAAACACCTAGAACATACTGGCCGCCAAATCTTCCCAGAAGATTGATAATCATAGCGGTTTGGGCCATGCAAGGAACAGCTATGGCTAACAATGTAGCGGCGATAAACTTTTCTCTTCGCTCCTGGAAAAGACGGTTAGCTAACGCCCCGGGAACATTGCACCCCAAACCTAAAACCATAGGAACAATAGCGTAACCGTGCAGGCCTATCTTATGGAAAAATCTGTCTCCCAGAATGGCCAACCGGGGCAAATAGCCCCAATCTTCCATAAATCCTAAGACAAAATAAAAACTTATAATATAAGGCAAAACTGCGCCCAGAGGAACATATAAACCGGTAGTAAGCAGACCAAAAGAAGCGCTATAGTCTATATTGCCGTCTACAAGTTGGCCAATAAGGACAGTCTGTAGAAAACTTCCCGGAGCCAGTAAGGCGTTCAGCTTCATCACCAGAGGCGTATAAGCATAATCAAACAAGGGATTAAATAAGTGGTTAATGAGGCCCTCTCCTATAAAACGAATGAGCACAAAAGAAAAGAATACAAGTGCAACCGCCACAAAAAAAGAAAAAGGCGGCCGGATACTCAGTTCTTCAAAAAAGTCCCATAAGGTGTGCCGCTTATGCGATAATTTCTGGACTTTTTCAATCAAATTACCGATTTCCGTCCATATAGGGAGGTTAAATTTAAAACCGGAATTTTTTGCTTTGCTTATTGAAAGAGCCAAATCTTTTATCCCCTCTCCGCTTAAAGCACAAGTGGTTACTACTGGAAGGCCTAATATTTTTTCCAGCTCTTCCTTATCAATGGCAATGCCCTTATGGCGGGTTTCATCCCACATATTAAGAACTATCAAAAGAGGCTTTTTCACGCTTTTTATCAACTCTAGAGTAAGCCGGAGATTTCTTTCTAAATTAGTCGCATCTATAACGTTAACCAAAACATCCGCTTTTTCAAGCAATTTAACGGCAACCTCTTCGGCTTTGTTAGTAGGGCTTAAACTGTATATGCCCGGAGAGTCGATTATTTTTCCTTTAATACCAAAAAAATTCATAACCCCCTCGGTAAATTCAACGGTTGTTCCGGGATAGTTAGAAGCTATTACTTTCGCACCGGTAAGCCTTGAAAATACCAGGCTCTTGCCTACGTTGGGGTTTCCTACTAATAATATATTCATTTTTGCTTTTACGTTTTTGGAGGATTGTTTTTTAGTTGCTATAAAAGTTCAACCGTTATCTTAGACGCCATACCATGGCCTAAGGCTATTTGGGTAGAGCCTACTTTTACGACTACCGGCCCCCGGGAAGACTCTTGAGAAATCTTTTTTACAAGGCTGCCCGGGCAAAGCCCAAGATTCTCGAGTTTCTGGCAACAATTGCTGCCTTTATCGATTGAAATGACCTTAGCCTGTCGGCCGCGCGTAAGTTTATCTAAGCTAAGCATTGTCGCACTCCCTGCATAAACCCAATATTTTAAGGCTGTGTTTTAAAGGTTTAAACTTTTTTTCCTTACAGACTTTAGTCTGTAAATTTTCAATTGCCCTATTTTCGAATTCTATAATTTTTCCGCAATTCAAGCAGTAAAGATGGTCATGATGGTTTTTGTCAAAAGAAGTTTCATACATTTGCCATCGTTTGTTTAAATCTACGGGGCGTAAGACGCCTCTCTTAGAAAAAAGCTTTACCAGCCGGTAAGCGCTTGCCCGGGAAACTTTAATCTCTTTTTTACGCAGCCTTTCAATTACTTCTTCCGCACAGAAATGCTTATGCCGTAAAGAAATAATCGCTTTGGCTATTTCTTGGCGAGCCTTGGTGCTTCTAATACTATATTTGGATAAAAGCTTATTTGTGTCCATAATTGTTGAGACTGAGTCTCAACAAAGTATACTATAAGCCTTCACGCTGTCAAGCCTGTAAACTCTTAAAATGCATAGGCAAGATTTATTTTATACCAGCGGCCGCTTCCCTCTATATCCTGGGCTTCCTCGTAACTAGCATTGAAGATGTTTAAACCTTCAAGGGAAACATTGAACCTGCCTAACTGCCTTTGTATCCTTATGTCCACAGTAGTATAATTTTTGCGGGCCCGGGGAAAATTGGAGTTTATATCGGTGTCTATAAGAAAACTTCCGGCTTCGAACCCCAGGCCGGCAACTATTTTGTGCCGGTTATAATCAAATACATACTTGGAAAAATTGTAAGGGTTCTTTTCTTTGAGATTTAAATATGTGTAGCTTACCCCGGCACGTTTAATGAATTTATTGATTTCAAGAAAGTTTCCCGAAAAATCAACTCCCTCAACGGAGATATTGCCTGCATTGCGAGCCTCCCAGGGACTAGAAGAATAATTTTTCACCCAATCGATTGTATCTTTCTGCCAGCGTTTAAACACTGCGGCCCTGGCTTTAGCCCAGCTTAAAGAGTACTCCAGGCCTAATTCAATGTTGTCTGTCCTCTGGCTCTTCAGTTGAGGATCCCCTATATTCGCAGGGGAAGAATAATACAACTCTGTAAAGGAAGGTACCCGGTGAAATCTATCGAGGGAAAGAAGCAATTTAAAATTATTTTTAAAGATGTATCCTGCCGAAAGATGAATCTTTTCAAGCGCGTTCCATTTTTTATAATAGTCCAGGCCGGCCGTAAAATCAAAAACTAAATCTTTTATTCGCTTTTCTTTGAACCCGAAAAAAAAACCCTCCCGCAATCGATTATGGCTACCAAGATTAGTACTGGTTATTTTCTCCTCTTCAAGCAAAGCTTCGGCAAAATTTCCGTTTATTAGGTTAAACTGAGTTTTTATTCCATACACATAGGTAGTGTGGTAGTTAGTATAAAATGATTCCTGGTGCCGGTCTAATACATACTTGTCTGTATGGCGGCGGTAATATAAAGTATTTTCCCAGTTATACCTCTGGGTGCGCGGGCCAGCCTTAAGCCATAACAACTGCTGGGTTATATGCTCAGCTTCCTGAGGATAAGCGGCCGAATAAAAACTGTCAGCTCCGAAATCTTTTTTTGTGGAGCCGAATAGAAATTCTATCTTTTTTGCTTCATCCTCAAGCAAAGAGTGAAAAGATATGTTGTATATCTCGAAATCCGTATCCTGCCGGGAACCCGAAGATATCTTATGTTCCAGAGAAAAACGAGTATTAAAAACTCCGAGGGGAAATTGCAAAGAAAGAAGATTTTCCCAGAGAGCGTGTTGGCCAAAAGACGCCTTTAATAAAAAACCTTTGTCGCGGGGTTTTTTTACTTGAAAATTTACCGCCTGAGAATTTGCTGATATCTGCGCCTTTTCTATATCTGCACTGGTTAAAGGTATCTCAAGGCTATAGTGGCCTGTCTGAGGGTCATTTACCTCTAAGCCGTCTATATTGATACTAACGTCTTCAAAGCTTGATGCCCTTATGGATATATCCTGCTGAACACCGAAGGGAGCCCTTTGGATAAGGTCAACATCGGAAGAGAATCCCATTATATCCTCGGGAGAATAAATAACGAAATCCTGGGGGTTGAGATATTCCGAATCTTGGTAAGAATCGAGAAAAAAAGCTGGTTCAACAGTGATTTTCTCAAGGGATATAGTCTCGGAAAAAGAAACCAAAGGAAGGCAGCTTAGAAAAATAAAAATTAGTATTCGAAAACAAAATGTATTGGGCACGATTGATTTTATTTTTCAGTTTAGGCCGAAAGAAAAGTGTCTGGGGAAATAATTAGGCCTTTTAATGTCATGCCCAGGACTTGCTACAGCAGCCTTCTTTACAATGTGCAGGCGGACGCAGCATGTACCTTACTGTAATGTCCATAGCCACACCTCCTTTTATACACTATAAATATTGTCAAAGCCTGCTTGAGTTACAAACGCCTATTTCATAAATCCCGGAATAGTTACAGGCTCATTTTCAAAGCTGTATAAGGGCAATTCTTAATACATATACCGCAGGCAATACACTTGTCCTGAGCAAAAATAACTTTTCTTGATTGTTGATCAAAACTGAAAGCTTGGGCCGGGCAAATAGTAACACAGGCTCCGCAATGGACACACTTTTTTTCATCGCGGCTGACATCTCTTGATAAAGTCTGAACTTTTACTTTTTCTTTTTGGAGATATTTGACGGCTCGCTCGTATTCTGCTTTCTGGCCTTTCAGCTCAAGAACCATCAGTCCCTCTTCTTCAGGGTTAACCAAAGCTTTGAGGATATTAAATTCCAGCTTAAAATCTTTTGATAACCGATAAATCAGTGGCTTGCCTACAAGTTGGGAAGGGAAATTAAGTACTATTTTTTTAGAATACATAGCTTACTCACCCCCCTTTACTTCTCTTATTTTTAACCCTTTGGAAGCATACCCCGATTTTGGGCCAGGCAAGGCTGCTACGGCTTCGGTTAGTAAAAATTTTCCTTTTTGTATCCACTTCTTGAGTTCCTGTGATATTTCACGGGCCTTAAAATAACTTGAAAGGCACCCCACCGGAACACTTTTACCCATAATCTTAATCTTGCCTGATTTAAGCTCTGCATAGCTGATGCTTCCTAAAACTTCGCCGGTACCTTTAGGATAAGCTTTACTGTAATCAACAATTTGGGTGGTTATATCCTCATCCGTTACAGAAGTATACCTGGCAATTTCTTCGTTAAGGATTGGTATAGGAACACCTATGCCCACAGCAAGAGAAGCCCCATATCCTAACAGGCTGACGCCTTTAAGCCACTTGGCGTCCATTTGTTTTAAATCCCCGATTACAGCAGCCGTACCCGCGGGTGAAAGCGGAGTGCTGTTACGAGCACGTTTTACCGAAGGATTATGCTGAGTTCCCCAAAAACTGATAAACCCTACTCCTCCGCCTAAAAATATTTTTGTGCCGATTCCTATCGTCTTGTATAAAGGGTCATTTAAAAGAGGCGATAACTGGCCGCAGCTGCAATAATTAGCATTTCCTAAGTTCGGCCGCAGAGCACCCATATAAGTGTATATTATTTTACTGGAGAGATTAACCGCAACATTGTAGCTTTGATATAGGTTCCTGGGATTAAACAGGACCGCTTCATTAATATCTTTTAAGTTGATCAAAGTCTTTAAGTTCCTGCGGGGATAACAATCCGTACCGTAAGCAGAAGCCTCTAAGATTAAATCTTTACCCTTAAGCAAATCTTCAATTACATGCCCGCCGCCATATTTGAATTCTCCGGGGTAAACTTTATTCCTGGGGTCATCTTCGGCCAGAGCTGCAGCTCCAATAAAAATATCAGCTGCGGCAAGCCCGCAATAAGCCTCTACGCCATTGAGAGTGGCTTTACCTGCGCCGAGTTTTATTTTGGGCTTGGGATGCCCCAAATTAAGATAGACCCCGGAAGAACACATGGGGCCAAAAGTAGCAGTGGTTACAACATCAACTTGCCTGGCAGCTTTTTTTAGGCCGCTCTTACGAACAAGCCGTTTCATTTCTTCGGCAGTAATAACTACTACTTTTCCTTTTTTTATTTTCTCGTTTATCTGGGCTATAGTTTTTGCCATCATTACACCCCCCTAAGAAAATCTATGCGCTTTTTAAAAGCTTTTATTTCTATTATATATTATTTTATCTTATTTTTTAAAATAGAGGCTATTTTTTTTCCTGATAAAAGCATCCCTCCAAAAATAGGCCCCATTCTGGGAGTACCAAATACTGCATTAGCTGCCATACCGCAAACGTAAAGTCCGGGGCAGACTTCTTTAGTGTTATTGATTACGCTGTTTTCCGCCTCATCGGCCCACATTGATTTTTCACCCAGAATTTTGCCGGTTTTAGTTTTTAGTTTTATTCCCGATTTTCTTTCAACGACCTTGACAACTTCACAGGGATGCCCGGTTGACTCAACTACAGCTTTAGCCCGTATAGTCAGCGGGTCAACATGTAAATTAGCGGTTTGGGCGGCTGACCAATTTATAACTAAGCCGCATACTTTGTTCTTTCTGACCATAACATCTTCCACAGATACCCCATTTATGATAACGGCTCCCTTTTTGGCAGCATGATACCCCAAGGAACAAACACACTCTACGGAATCGGCAAGGTAGTAATCTTTTTGGTATCTTTTGCTTCTAATAGAAAACTCATCAAGTATCTTTTTTGCTGAGGCTTGGACAACGATTTCATTAAACATCATGCCTCCGCCCCACATGCCTCCGCCAATGGATAGTTTTCTTTCAAAAACAACAACGCTCCTGCCGGCTTCAGCCAAATAAGCTGCGCATACCAAGCCGGACGGCCCGGCTCCGGCAATTGCTACGTCAACATCTAAAACTTTAATGAGTTTTTCCTTATATGACTCGATAATAGCTTTTGAAATTATGATTTCGTCTAACATTTGTTACTCCCTTTTTCAACACAGATTTTGACACTAACTTATAATTAATTGGCTATCGAGTTTTACATCTTAGTTTGATGTACCAAGTTATTTTAAAAATGCTTGCATTTTATACCTGCAGCTTGTAGCACCTTTTAAACCGAAAGGTATCTTTCTCCCGTATCCGGCAATATTACGACTATCAACTTGCCCTTACTTTGGCTCCTTTTAGCTACCTCTACAGCCGCCCAAACTGCTGCTCCGCTTGATATGCCAGCCAGAATACCCTCTCCCCTGGCAAGCTCTTTTGCAGTAACTACGGCGTCTTTATATTCTACACTAATTATTTCGTCAAGCAACTCCTGTTTAAGGACGCCGGGCACAAACCCCGCTCCGATTCCTTGGATTTTGTGTGGTCCGGCAGGGCCGCCAGAAAGAACTGCCGAATCTTTAGGCTCGACGGCAATGGCTCGAAAAGAAGGTTTTTTCTTTTTTATAAACTCAGTTATACCAGTAATCGTTCCGCCTGTTCCTACTCCGGCAACGACCATATCAACTTTTCCGTCAGTATCCTGCCAAATTTCCGAAGCGGTCGTACGAACGTGTATCCCGGGATTCGCCGGATTATCAAACTGTTGAGGAATAAAAGAATCGGGATATTCTTTCTTAAGCTCTTGAGCCCTATTAAGAGCGCCCTTCATTCCTTCGGCATGAGGAGTTAATACTACTTCGGCTCCCAGAAGAGTGAGTAGTTTGCGCCTTTCAACAGACATAGACTCGGGCATGGTAAGAATCAACCTGTAACCCCTCTGGGCGCATACGAATGCCAGGCCGATACCTGTATTGCCGCTAGTCGGTTCGATTATTACCGTATTTTCATTAATTAATCCTTTTTGTTCGGCATCTTTAATCATGGCTAAACCAATCCTATCTTTTATACTTGAGCAAGGGTTGAAAAATTCAAGCTTTGCCGCCAGTACAGTATCTTTTCCGGAAAACATTTTGTTTAATCTCACCAAGGGAGTGTTGCCTGTTAACTCTGTGATATTATCCGCTATCTTCATTTCTCACCTCTTTTATTTTTAAAAGACATTTTACTTTAAACTCTCAGTGCCCTCAACTGCTCCTCATCCAAAGCCTTAGCCTTGAATCTCTGGGCAGCAGTTTCGGGAATTTTCTTATAGAGAACCTCTACTTCTTGCCCAGAGCAGGTATATCTTGCTATTATAGCCGCAGAGATTATTTTCTCTTTTACACCGCAAAGCCCCCTGCCTAATCCGCTGGGCCCGGGAATATCTGCCGGTTCAATCCAAACATCGCCTTTTTTAGTAAAAACCTCCAGCTGGCTGTTTTCTTTTTCGTTTCTGCCAACTATAAATTTAAATTCCGGACTGAGCCGGAAATGCCTGCCTACAGTTAATAATTCAAAATCCTCCAAAAAGTTTCGGCAATAAGACTTTTTATCTTTTAACCTATGGCAAAAAGATGCCTCAGTCAAAAGGCATCCTCCCGCCGGCCAGGGATATTGCCTTATCCCCAGCCTTTGGGCCAAAGCAATCTGGATTTTTCTGGAACGGCCGGAAATACCTAATAAGGCTTCGGGCTTAAGCCAGCCTTTTTGTTCGGCAATCGTGGCCTCAAATAACTTAGCAGAAAGAAGCCTTACTAAAATTCCTTCCAGGCCGCTTTCTTTTTCTATAAGTTTCATCGATTCCCTGTTTTGAGACATGGGCCTTTGCCCCAGGACTTCTCCGCTGACTACAAAACCCGCTCTCTGCTCATCCATCAACTCTTTTGCCCGCCGAAACATAAAAATCTTGCAGTCAATACAGGGATTGAAATTTTTTCCATATCCATAACGAGGATTTTGCATCGCCTGAAAATATTTCTCGTTAAGGTTTTCTAAAATAAGTTTTACCCCCAGGCTCCGGCTCATATTTTTAAGAGCATCTTCCATCATTTTGATTTTATCCTGTTTATAAAAAGGCGTCCGGAAATGAACAGCTACGGGCTCAATGCCTTGAGCCTGCAGCAGCCTTACTACTAAATAACTATCAAGGCCTCCGGAAACAAGAACAATGGCTTTCATTATTTTTACCGTTTCTTAACTTTATATAGAATAAGTAAGGTTATCCCCGGATTTATTTAAAAACTCTTCTACCAAGTCTCTCAGCGTTACTGCCTCTAGAGTCTGTATTATCTTGTTGTTTAATAAATCCCAAACGCCACGGGTAGGGCATTTCATCGATCGTTTACACAAAGATGAGTTATTAAGGCAATCTAAAATACTTAGACCGCCTTCTAAAATTTCAACTATTTCTCTGAGATTAATTTCCGACGGATCTCTGGCTAAAGCGTAACCGCCGCAAGGCCCCCGAAAAGAAATAATGAGCCCCTTAGCTTTTAAAGGAATAATTATCTGGCTCAAGTACTTCTCAGAAATACCTTCATTGTTTGCTATCTCTCTCAGAGAAATACCTCTATCACCGTAAGAAAGCGCTAATTCAAACATAAGCCTGGCCCCATAACGGGCTCGAGTAGATATCTTCATTTTTACTGCTGTTTATAACTCCTTGATAATAATAGTGATGCTGTTTACTACTAAAACCATTAAATAAGTAGTATTTACACTATTAAAACTTCTTTGTCAAGAGAATTCTTTCTGAATAAAAATTGCCTTTGGGCGCTTCTTTTAGGATAAAATTAAGGATTTTTAAAAATATCTTTCAGAAGAGAAATTTCATTTTTACTAAGCGAGGTACGCAAAAAAAGCCTCTTTAAGGAACTTAAGCTGGTTTTAACCCGGTCTTTTTTTACTTTGAGACTGAGGTAATCTTTAAGGTAGTCAAAAAACGTTTCGTACTCACCTCGAGAAGCCGGTTTAAAAGTTGAAACCGTATATAACTTGTCTATGACAGTTGCTATTTCATAACAAACTATGCCTACAGCCTGTGATAAATTATAAGAGGAAAACTCCGGATTTGCCGGTATGTAAAAAACGCCTGTACACTCTTTTATTTGGTGGCTGCAAAGCCCAAAACTCTCCTTGCCGAATACAATACTTATGCGCCCGGCCTTGGCTAAAGAAATAATTAGATATTTTATATCATTAAAATTATGTATGTTCATGCCCCGATGCTTACGGCTGCTGGCCCCAAATACGAATTGCGAGCTGGATAGAGCTTCACTCAGGCTATTATAAACTTTGGCTTCTTCTAAAATATCTTTGGCCCGTCTTGCTACTTCAGATGCTTTTTGATTAAGGCAAGGCCTTACCAGCGAAAGGTTTGGAAAAGAAGTATTTTTCAAAACTCTGGCAGCTAAGCCTATATTTTCCGGGATTTTCGGCTCTGCCAGAACAATATTTATATTATCTAATATCTTTTGTTTATCCTTTAGCATAATTTTATAAAACCTGCTCAATGAGCTGTTTTGTTTGGGATTTTGAAATTGGGATTTTCCGCCAAAGGCGGATCAGCCTCTGGCTGAATTTGGAATTTGGTATTATTTGAGATTGGAATTTTATCTAAACAATTCATTTTTATGCGTTTCCATATATTTCTACCGTATTTCTACTAAAAAGTGGCTTAGTATTTTTCTCAGCCTTTACCTTAACTTTCTTCAGAACTGTTCCTTTGGCAGATTAAAGTAACCTATTTTTAAACCTGGACAACAACGTTTTATTTTCTCTATTAAGGAAATAATTCCTTGTGGATTAAATCTTTTCTTTTTAAGAACGCTAAGGTATAGTTCAGGATCAATATTAATATTTCGCAGCTGAACCATATTTATGTTTTTAGATTTGATGAGTTTAACTAAACTTTCGATTTGCTCTTTAGAATCAGTAAATCCGGGAAAAACAAACAAGTTTATTGAAACAAATTTCTTATACTTCTTTGCCGTATCTATAGAAGCTATGACATCTCCAAAAGAGTATTTTTTCGGCCTGAAATAAGCATTGTAATCCTTGGGCTGGGGACTGCTAAGGCTTACTCTAAAAGAATCAACTCCAGCCTTACACAAAAGCTCTATTTTTTTTGGCAAGCTGGCGTTAGTATTTACATTTATAGTGCCTCGGCTCAGGTTCTTTCTTAAGATATGTACACTTTCGGCTATAATGTCAGCCTCTAACAAAGGTTCCCCCTCGCACCCTTGTCCAAAACTTACTATTGCTTCAGGAGCAAGCTTTAAATGGTGTGCCATAACTTCCACAATTTCATTAACTTGCGGGCGAAAATTGATCCGTTGATGAGAAGGAAGGCATTCTGAATCCTGATAGCTAAGGCATCCCAGGCAACGGGCATTACAGCTTTGAGAAGTAGGCAGGGGCGCTTCCCAACGCGTCATGAAAAGATTCTTAGCGGCCAGGCAATTATAATTCAGTGCGCAATAGCTAAGGTGCTCGTAGAGCCTGTTACCCGGAAACTTATCAAGAAATACTTTCACATTTTTCTTTATTATTCTATCATCGTAAAACCGGGGGCTTTGGCGAACACGCCGGTCAACTCTTACAGCAGAGGCATACCATCTCGAGCCGTTAACTCCGCAGGCCGTATAAGCCCAAAGAGGAAGAACTGTTTTCTTTTTAACAAGTGCGGCCGGATTATACAAACGCAAATACGCCGGCGGCATGAATACGGACAAAGCAAAAACTTCTTTACCCTGGAATTTTTCTACAACCTGAAATTTATTGGCTTGGGTATCAAAGCCGACAGGTAAACGTCCCGGTAAATAGAAAAAAGTTGAACCTTGGGGCAGTGAAATGAGTTCATGGCTGGCGGGACAAATAAGCTTATGCCCTGCTGAAGCAGCCATTCTTAAAAAAGGGTGCTGATAAATATTTCCTTTTCGGTCCGAAAAAACTAAATAAGGTAAATTCATTAGCTGGCTCAGCTTAAACCTATAATGAAGCCTCCTAGAGCAAAAAATACTAAGGCCATAATGAGTTTTATAATTCCAAGATGTTTTTTTAGAAACCTGTTAAAAACAATAGATTTAACACCGGCTAAGGAAAGAAGAAAAATAAATACCAGCGGGAGAATAAACATAAGATTGTATAAAATTAGATATACCCAAGCCTTAAGCCTCAGAGAAGTATCTTTAAGAATAAAGACTATTGTAGGAACATAGACCTGTCCGGTGCATACAGCTTCCAGCAGGGAAACTAAAACCCCTACGATGAAGGAAGTAAATATAAGGCTGACTACGCTGCGGCCCTCTCTGTGGCGCAGCCGCGAGCCAATGACAAAATTTATTCTTTTCTTTAGGAACCCTGGCAGCTGTAGGATAGCTTCCCGTGAATCTTTGGTCTTCTGAAACCTGAAATAATCATACAACGCAGCTAACCCCATAACAAAACAAAAAAAAGCCACAAAATAATAAAAGCCTTTTATAAAAAAATGAATATTGCTGGCTGCGTATAAAAATTTAAAAAGCCCCAGGCCAATAAGTAGATAAGTTAAAAATACTGCTAGACAATAGAAGCTGCCTACATAAACTATCTCTTTTCTGCGGTATCCATAAACCGCTAAAAACGAAATAAAAAAAACAATCACGGCAAAAGCGCAAGGGTTTATACCGTCAGCAAGGCCGCTTCCCATAATTGTAAATAGTGACAATTTTCTGAATATGCTGGCCAGGTCGGCTTTGGGAATATCCCTGGTAACTGAACCTTTTTTAAGGGCAATTTCAAGTGCTTGAGGCAAATTTTTTTCTATTTCATTAAACCCCACCAGAAAAGTATCTCCCACAAAAACAGCCGGGACAAGGGCTTTTTTGCGGTTAAATTCTTTAGCCAAGCTTTCCAGCATACGCAAATTATCAGCCTCGGCAGTATCAAGCTCAAGCCAATATACACTGTCAGAGTATTCCTCTTTCAAAGGAGGCAAGATTTGTTGACGGACGCTAAAACAAAGTCGGCAATGGCTGGAAAAAAACACCATAACCGTAGGCTTATCCTGAGCTCTAGCGGTTACCGCTGATAATAAAAGTAACGATATTATGGTAATATTTCTTAAAATCGTCTTCATATTCTTATATATTTGCGTATAATTATACCAGATAGCTTAACTAAACTCAAACTGGATAAGTTTGAAAAAGTCTTAATTTGTTGTAGAATATATCAGGCAGAGTTATTCTCCGGAATTTATGATCTTTTCAGCAAAGTAACTATTATCCAAATATGCTTTATAAATTTATAGACAACAAAGGCACTTTTCGCATAGATAACCCTCAAGGATTAGGGCTCTATTTTCCTTTGACTGATAATTCAGGTGAAATTTTAAGTTCTATCAGCCCTAATTTAGGCGGGGATATTAAAAAAGATAACGGCCACTTTCTCACACCTCCGGCAAGCATAACCGACGTCGAGAGCAACCTTCTTTGCCGCAGAGACTTTTTTATATCGGTTAACAACAAGCTTCTTCGGGCATCTTACCCTTGGAAAGATACCCTGGAAGCCGGCTTTCTTTATCATAAACTTACAAAAACATACGGAAATTTATGTTTAGAGATTATTAATTTCGTGCCTTATGATCTCGGTGTTGAAGTTATGTGGGTTAAGGCAATCAACCGCGGCCGCAAAAACATAACAATATCTCCGGTATCATGCCTACCCCTTTACGGACGGGGAGAAAATAATCTCAGAGACCACCGCCATGTAAGCAGCCTGCTCAACCGCCTTCAAGTACACCCTTACGGCCTATCTCTTAAACCGGAAATGACCTTTAATGAAAAGGGGCACTCTTTAAATACAGCTGTTTATTTTTGTTTTGGGTTCGAGAATAATTTTCTGGCTCCTATTGGGCAGTTCCCCACCCTTGAGCTTTTCTGCGGAAAAGGAAACCTTTTTTTTCCTGAAGCAATTCTGAAAAATAAGCCCGGTATAACAAAGGCTTTTCCTGCCTTGCAAGGTAAGGAAGCTTTGGCCGCCTTCCGCTTTAGGGAAAGAAAGCTTAAACCTGGCCAAGAATCAAATTATTTTCTCATTATGGGAATTGAAACAGGAATTAAAAATTCCACGAATAAAGCAATTAAAAGAGTACTGAAAAAATTAAACACTCCCCGTAAAATTTCCAAGAGTCTTGAAGAAACAAAAAAATACTGGCTCAACTACACTTCAAAAGTAACTTTCGATTTTAAAAACAGGGATCTCAACAATTGGCTGCGCTGGGTAACTTTTCAGCCGACTTTAAGAAAACTTTTCGGATGTTCTTTCCTGCCCCATTTTGATTATGGAAAAGGCGGCAGGGGCTGGAGAGACCTCTGGCAGGACGCTCTGACCCTTCTTATAAGTGAACCGGAAGAAGCCGGGAAATTAATAACTAAAAGTTTTCAGGGAATACGCATTGACGGCTCCAACGCTACAATAATCACAAAAAATAATGATTTTCTCTCCGACCGTAACAGCATCCCTAGAATATGGATGGATCACGGTATATGGCCATATTTGTGCCTTTGTTTTTACATAAACAAAACGGGCGATTTAAATATTTTAGAAAAAGACCTGGCTTATTTCCAGGATCATTTTCGCAAGCGCAACAAAGAAACCTTTGCCGCCGGCAAAGATTTTATCCTGCGTACTGGAAAAGGAAGGATATACAAAGGAAGTGTTTTAGAACATATCCTGGTGCAACACCTGACTTCTTTTTTTAACGTTGGGCGCCATAATATAATCCGGCTTGAAAACGCCGACTGGAATGATGGGCTGGATATGGCTCCGGAATTCGGTGAAAGTGTAACTTTCAGCTTTATGTTTGCTCACAACTTAAAAGATGTTTGCAACTTTTTAAGAGAGCTGAAAAAAACAAGAAAAACTGTTTTTTTGCTTAAAGAGCTAGGGCTTCTATTGGATAAAATAAACAGGCCCCTGGATTATAACAGCTTCGAAAATAAACAGGCCAGATTAAAAGAGTACCTGGATAAAACAAATAATTTAACCGGTAGAAGAATACCTTTTAGTATTGACAGCCTGATTTATGATTTAGAAAAAAAGTCCCAGCACTTGTCAAACTGGATATTAAAACACGAGTGGCTAAAGGAAGGTTTTTTTAACGGTTATTATGATAACCGTGGGCGCAAAGTCGAAGGCAAAAAAGGTAAAAAAACAAAGATGATGCTTGCCTCTCAAGTTTTTGCGATTATGAGCGGTATAGCTTCTAAAAAACAGATTAAAGAACTCTGGACTGAAATAACCCGTAATTTACAGGATAAAGCTCTGGGAGGGTTTCGCCTGAATACAGATTTTGGCTCGTTATATCCTGAACTAGGGAGAGCTTTCGGATTTTCCTACGGAGATAAAGAAAACGGTGCTTTTTTCAGCCACATGTCCATACTCCTGGCTAACGCTCTTTATAAACAGGGTTTTACAGCTCAAGCAAGAAAAGTTTTTAATTCACTTTATCAGATGTCGACATCTGATAATAGCCTAATATATCCCTGCCTGCCTGAATACTTTAATTCCCAAGGCAGGGGCCTCTATCTTTATCTAACAGGTTCTGCAAGTTGGTATACTTATACCCTACTGCAGGAAACACTGGGCATAAATTTTGTTATGGGTAATATTAAACTCCAACCCAAACTAACCGCTGATGATTTTATCAAGAACCGCATCGAAATTTGCCTTCCTTTTGCGGGAAAAATTATTAAATTTATATACCTGGCTAAAAAAAGAAAAAGAATATATTCGCTAGAAAAAGTTTTTCTAGAAAAAGCCCAGCTTCACCCTGATAGCTGCTTTATCATTACCGCCAGAACCCTTAAGACGATAAAGAAACCTCTGGTAACTGTGAAACTTTATCTTAATTAGTTTATAAAAATATTCAGGAGTTCCTTAAAACGGCAAGGATAACTTTAAAGTTTCTTCAGTCGCGGGATTGAGCAGTTCCACTGTTTTCTGGGTTATTTTTACTACTTTAAAGTTACCGATCATCTCAGACTCTCTCAAGAAAGTTTCATTTACAATAGCGATTGCGGATCCATCCTCATAAACAATCCCTTCAAGAACAAGCCCTTCGCCAATATTGGGTTTGGGAGAAATTTTTCTTGTTAGATAATCCTTAAATCCTGAGGCATCTTTTATTTTAGCAGCTTGATGGGACTTTTGCGCTATTGAAAAAACCGGAACTTTTTCTTTTTTATAACCCATAAAGAAATATCCTAGAACAAGCACCGGAAATAGAATGATTAAAAAGAGAATAAGTAAAACTTTTTTAAAACCTCTTTTACCGGCAGCTTTTAGCAGAAGCTTAGGCTCTATACTCTTAGCTTTGCTGCCGGAATCTATTTTTTTCAGGGCATCATAAATAATACTCATGCTATCTCCTTGATGCATTCAGAGAACATCTCAGGGCCAAAAACTTTGCTTTCTGTAACAAAACCCAGAAGCAATGCCCTGTCGCAAAGCATATTTATAAGCCGGGGCACCCCTTTAGAAAATTCATATATAATGTCATAGCTCTCAGGTGTAATCATAATACGGCCTCCTCCGGCGGCTTTGAGCCTGAAGTCAACATAGCCTTGAATCTCCTCAGGAGCTAAGGGCTTGAGATTATGCTTTACAAAAATTCTCTGCTTTATCTGTCGTAAATTAATTTTATTGAGCTTGTCAAGTAATTCCGGTTGTCCGGATAAAACTATCTGCAACAGCTTATCCCGGGAAGTTTCCAGATTTGAAAGTAACCTTATCTGCTCAAGCTGGCGGCTGCTTAAATTCTGGGCTTCATCAATTATCAACACAGCCGTAGCCTGCCGGCTGTTAATGTCTACAAGAAAAGCATTGAGCTGTTTTATTATCTCTAAACGGCTCTTTTTCTCTGCTTGTATCCCAAAATCTTCCACTATTGCCTGCAGGAGCTGAACTTCGCTGAAGTAAGGATTAAGCAGCAGGGATGTTTTTATACCGGGTTCAAGCCTTTCCAGCAAAGCCTTGCAAAGAGTAGTTTTACCTGTCCCGACTTCGCCGGTTATAAGAATAATCCCTTTTCTGTTATGTATGCCGTATATAAGCGTAGAAAGGGCCTCCCGGTGAGAGGTACTTTCGAAAAAGAAATCAGGGTCACTGGTAACATTAAAAGGAGAAGCTTTGAGGCCATACATCTGGCTATACATAACTTTTAGTTAAACAATTATTACTTTTCTTCTTCAAATCGAGAAGTAACCGCAGCTGTACCCATGAATTCTTCGGCGATTAACTCTCCCGGTTTAACTATTTTAGCAGTAATAAAAATTAGAAGGTCTATCTTCTCGGTATCGTGTGTGGTGCGTTTAAAAAACTGCCCTATGTAAGGTAAATCCTTCAGGAAAGGTATTCCTATGTCGTAGTCGGTCCTGACATCTTTTAAAAGCCCTCCTATAGCTATAGTCTCGCCATCTCTTATTATAACCTGAGTCTCCGCTTCCCGGGTAGTCAGCTTAGGATAACTGACTATCGGCGTATCGTTAGCTGAAGCTTTAACATCAACCGTGCCATCCTGAGAAGTCACCGCCGGATGGACAATCATACTTATAAATTCCTCATTCTCTCCGGCTATTTGAGGAACAACATTAAGCTGAATTCCTATATCCTGGTAATAATCAAGAGAGCCTCCGGTTATCCGGGAAGTCTCAGTGCTTATCTCGGTTTTTATAATCGGGAATTTATCCCCCACCAAAATAGAAGCTTCCTGATTGTTAAGAGTAAGTATCACCGGAGCAGAAAGAGTATTGACTCTGCCGTCTTCTTCAAGAGCATGAAAAATAACTTCAAATTGTGTTCCTGTTAATTTCTGGTATATCACTTTAAAGGCATTTTCGGTTAAACCGGCAGTTTTGGCTCCTGATCCGGCCGGTGTAGGCAAAACCACATGTGAAGCTATTTGTGCCAAATCTATGCCGTTTTTCTTATCGGCTGGAGTAAAAACAAAAGTATCAGCGTCATCGGCTCCGGTTGAACCGGTACCGTAGTCAAAGCCGATATCCCTAAGAACATCCTGGCCGACTTCCATAATTTTAGTCTTTATCAAAATCTGTTTGGGCTCAACGTCTATTTTGTCAAGCAGGGCGTCTATTTCATCAAGTTTTTTTGAAATGTCAGAAACCAGCATTATTTTTGTCCGGGACACTTTGCTTTCCCTGGCCCTGGTGCGCTTGGCAATATCAGTACCAAACTCCCAACCCGCCTGGCCGGTAACTTCCAGTATTGAAATCCTGCCCATAGGAGAAACCATAGTTTCTATGGCTTTTTTAGCATCACTCGCATCAATATACTTTAACTGATAAACTTTGGTCCTGACCGGCTCTACCTCTTGGCGCTCTTTAGCCTGGGCTTCGCGCTGACTTATTTTTTCCATAGTATCAACCAAAACTATATTGTTCCCTATCCACTCGTACCCATAATTGTATGGCCGGATTATTGCTTCCAGGGCTGTAAACCAGTCGACATCTTCTAAATTTACACTGACAGTGCCTATAACATCAGGGCTGACTACAATATTCACATTTTTACCGTCCTTGGTGGCTTTCTGAGATATTGATTCAAGGACTATCTTGATATCTACATCTTTGAATTTTATGGCCGGGATTAAATTTTCCTGAGCCGAAACAAAGCTGGTTCCGAAAAAAACCAACACCACGATAAATACTGCCGCCATTTTTAATAGAGCTTTTTTATATTTCCTTAATCTCATTCTTCCTCCAAGGTTAAGGTAAAACTTTCATTACCTTTTTTTAAAATTACCCTTTTTACTTCTATTTGGACAACATTGTAATCTCCTATATAATCTCCCTGCTTAACAACTTCACCGTTGATTATAGCCAGGGGCAAATCCTTCGAATAAATAATCCCCTGGACAGCCAATCCGGTAACATCTATCTCTTTAGGTATGAGTATAAAACCTGCCTTATTTACGAGGGGCTCAAAAGGATCCCGGGCACTATCATTAAAAGCATACCGGGAACTTTGCGAAAAGCCATTCTGGAAAAAATTTGAAAGAAACGCGGCTAAAAGAAGCGGGAATATTTTTTTGCGCATTTTTTATATTTTCGAAAAGATAGCTTCAACCTCTGCCGAAGGTTTTATTGTTTAAGACCCTCCGGAACTTCCTTCATAATCCCGTATAGCACCATATCAATTTTATCACCGGATAACCCGGTAGCTATACTTATTTTTTTAACATCAAAAAAGTATTTGCTCGACTGCAGATAATTAAAAAACAAAGCGAGATTATGGTACTTACTGCTGCCGCTTATATGAATGGGCAAATATTTAAATTTCCCCTGCTCTAAGCCGTTATAATCCTCGCTTTTTTCGGAAGAAAATGATTTTATGTCAAACCCCAAGGATTTACCTGCTGAAGATATAAATGAAAGCAGCTGAGATTCCTGGTCAAAAGAAACAAACTTCTTCTGAATTACTTTTATTTCTTCTTCTAAAAGAAGCTCCTGGTTGTCATAATCGTCTTTCTTGGGCCACTCTCTCGCTATATCCTTAAGTTTAAGGGAAAAACCGGAGATCTCTCTATTTAAAACGATTATCTGCCTGACGCTTAAAGGCAGCATCACTACTGCCTCGAGAATCAAAAAGATGCTTAGGCCGATAAAAATAATGCTTTGTTTGTCTAAAGTTATCTTCTGCATTCTATGAAAAACCTCAATACTTCGACACCGTTTACTTTGTCTATTTGAGAATTTTTTATTTTTACCTTACTGAAGACTGACGAGAAATACTTCTTTTTTCGCAGAGAATTTATAAATTTGTCTAAAGAAACAAGATGATCCTCCTGCCATCTGACTACGTATCCGCGTAAATCCAAAAAGTCTTTATCAAGAACAAACCCCTCAAACCATATATTTTTAGGCAAGGAGGAAAAAATATCTTCCAGAAGAAAAACCATTTCATACTTAGGAGTCAGCACTTCCTGCAAGGATTCTTTTTCTTTATTTAGAAGCGCTGTTTCCGATTTTACATCTTTAATGAGAGAGGCTCTGTCTTCCCACTCAAGCCATTCGTTCCTATAAATACGGGCTGTGTACATTTTCCTTAAACCCACCGCCTGAAGAAGAATAATGATAACCAAAACAACGGCAGCAGCCAGGCCAATCAAAGGGGTGTAATTACTGAAATTCTGCAAAGTCAGGTTTGCGGCTTCTTTTTTCTGGGGATTTAAGTTTATGTAAATTTTTTTGAGGTCTTTGTGCATAGGCCTTTTATTCTTGTAAGAAAATCTTCTGCTATTATGCCTTAAGGGCCGAAAGTGCCTAAGATATCAACCCGAATACAGCCGGGAAACCATGTTTTATGGGCTGAAAACTTTCTCGAGAAAAAGAAGGGCTAAAAATATCTTGGGATACCGGTATAGCCTCTAAAACATTTATTTTTACCTCGAGGAAATCCGAAAGTGCTTTGGACATACCATCAATGCCGGAAAGCCCTCCGCTTACATAAAGAGAGTCAATATGGCCGCCTTTGTTGACTTCGAAATAATCGAAAGAGCTTTTTATTTCCTTGCTTAAATTAGAAAGACTGTCCTGCACTATGTCGGATAAAAGCTGTCCGTTCTTAGAAGCCTTAAGCCACTCCTGAACATCGCAAATTTGTATGTTTTGAGTGCGGGATATAACCTGAAAAATATCCTGGGCGCTAAACTTTATATCACGGGTAAGAAAAGGGACTCCTTTATTAAGAATGGTTATGGCGGAAAACTTATAACCTATATCAAGAATGCAGGCATTAGCATTAAGATTTTCCTTATAATTATCAAGAAAAAAGTTTATTAAGCATACGCTATCAAGAGTTATTTCTGAGACTTTCAAATTTATTTTTTTAAGGTCTTCCAGGATACCGTCAAGGAAGTCTTTTTTTGCCACTGCCAAAAGTATCATGAGCTCCGAAGGATTGTTTTCCTTTAAAACAAAATAGTCATAATAAACCTCTTCGGGAGAGAAGGGTATGAACTTGCTCATTTCGTAAAAAAGAGCTTCTTTTAACCTTTTTTTTTCCATTTTAGGAAAGGGGAAATACCTGATAAGGCAGGCAGGATCTTTCAAAGATATTTTAACTTTTCTTTCACTTATTTTCTTATCAATCCAGATCTTTTTCAAGGCTTCAGACAAAACTTCTTTTTTTTCCATAAAGTAATCAGAAACTTTTCCTTCCTTGACAATAAGCCCTTTAAGGTAAAGATTACCCATGTCTATGCCCACAAAACTATCACTGCTGGGCCCCAAAAACTTATTCTGCAGGTGGATCATTGTCAGTTGCTTCTCCTTCTGAATTAACCCTTAAGACGTTGGTCTCATCAAGGTAAAAATACCTTGTCCCGGTTTTACCCGGCGTGCGGGGATTAACGTTGATATGGAAAGAATCCGGGCCGTCATATATATAATTAAACAAATACCCCGACTTAGAACCGCTCGCTAATTGAGATGTGGTGTAACCCACTAACTGGCTCAATTCTGTAGGGTATCTCTTATTATTGTCGGTATAATACATTTGAAGCGAGGTATATAAGGCCCTGACATTAGCAACAGCGGTGGCCTCATTTGAGGTAACTCTGGCTCTGAGCATACTCGGAACGAAAGCAAAAACCAAAATCATAATCACGGTCACAACAATCATGATTTCAACCAGGGTAAAATCGCGGCATTTTAGAGAGAAAGAATGTTTTTTCATAAAATCTTACCTCGCTGAAACAATACTTTGTGTTGGAAAGATTTGATAAGTTAATACCCGGCTAATATTTCTTTTAATCACGAAAATATAGAAGTACTCCACGTCCCGCGCAGCACCTTTATACTATATATATTATTATAGTTATTCAGGGTTGTCAACGCTATACTGGAGACATAACGGGAAGCATAAAGAAACCAACAGTCTATAAAATATATAGGTTGAGGTTAAGATTAAGGTTAAGGTTAAGGTTGAGGCTAAGATTAAGAAAAACCAGA
This sequence comes from Candidatus Omnitrophota bacterium, assembly GCA_028692655.1. Taxonomy (GTDB): domain Bacteria; phylum Omnitrophota; class Gorgyraeia; order Duberdicusellales; family 4484-171; genus JAQUWY01. Next base: position 49,996 of record JAQUWY010000008.1, read on the forward strand.
AGAAGCTATAAGTTGCAAGCTTTAAGCCGTAAGCTTCGGATATATAATTCTTAAGATGTGTTTACATATTTTGTGTAAAGGCAAACGGTATACGGTTGCGTAACTCGTATCGTTATTCGTTTGCCGGCTGCGTTAATAAAATCTTATGAATAGAGGCGATTAACGTTCAACGACAGCCGCTTCGAGCTGCCTGCCTACCGGTAGGCAAGGTCTTAACTTCCCTATTCTTTATGTTTTTCAGTCTTTCTGTTTTTAGTTCTTTAGTTTTCTGTTTTTTTGTCTTTTGGTTTTTTAGTTTTTCTCAACCTCAACCTTAGCCTTTGCCTCAACCTGCATTCCTATTTCAGTTTGCATCCGGCCAATCAATCATAAAGGCATATAAAGAATTTTTATCATCTGCAACTAAAGGCTTAAAATATTTAAGGCCCTCTCCTTTGGCAAAATACAGACGGCTAAACAGGCTTTTCCCTAAACCCTCGTTGGTTAAACCCACGGATTTCCACCCAAGTTTGTTCCTGACAATAAGGCACCCTGTTTTAAGCGTATCTTCTGAGGCTTCATTTTTTTTATACATTAACCTGCCGCCATCAAAAAACAGCACATATTTAAACATCCTGTATTGTTTCTGTTGGCCCAAATATATCCTGGCTTTGCCGCTGTCGGGATAAAAAATTACGCCGTTATCAAAATAAACAGCCTCTTCTTGCTGGCTACCGGTGCCCACGGTTCCGGAAAACTGCCAACGCCGAGACAGTTCTTCGCTCTTTTCTTTTCCTGAATAAGCTAGCAGCGCCTCTTCATACAAAAGCTCAACCCTGCTTGTATTTAACCCAAAAGTATTCTTGGTTCCTTCAATGACGATTTCTTTGTCTAAGCCTATGTGTTTAGCAATATAGACTTTAGAAAAATCCCAATTACCTAAAAAGGATAGGTTTGATATATACCTGGTCATTTTCTTATTAACTAGAATGCAGGCCGGTGCGGGGCGGCGCGAAAAAATCGTTTCTTTTATACGAATACGCAAGGCTTTCGACAATCCGTATTCAAGCATTATTGCATCGGCAGATTTAGCCTCTGATTTTAGTATCTTATTGAGGCAAGCTATCGCTCTAAATTCATCGCCCAATGCGCTTTCTATTTCCATAAAAAGTTTATCGGAAGAATTATTTATCATTCTCAATATCCTGAGAGCCTCCTCTTCGTTTTCGGCTAAAAAAACTCTTGCCATCCAATAGGTAATGGGGCCGCCTTGAACCTGAGGATCCACCACGGAACGGCGCCGAGAAACTTCTTTTATCCAGTTACCGTAATCCCACCAGGCATTTACTATGCAGTTTGTTGGGGTTTGTTTTTTTATTTTAATTAAAAAATCGTTCCAGGCGTCATTCATTAACGGCGTTTGCCTTTGAGCCTGGATAATCCCCCTATTAGTTAAAAAAACGACGCCTAAGCTTATAAAAAATACAATCAAATACCGAAAAACTCTCTTCCAAGAAGCACTCCTTAACTCTTCTATAAAAGACCAAAGCTTCTTTGCGGCTTCACTGAGCCCTAAACCCAAAAAAACGCTTAGAGGAAGGCAGAGAAAAAATGTAAAACGCAGGCCTTTCAAACTGGCAAAAACCATAAAAAACATCCAAAGCGTTAATAAGATTAAACTGTCGGCCTGTTTGGTTTTTCTGCGCGTTATATACTGCCATAGAAACCCTGCTATAGCTAAAATAAATAAAAAAGAGCCTCCCGTATACACAGGAATACTTCTAAAATCTCCGGGTGTTAGTTCAGAAACAGTGTAAACAACTAATGGCCATATAGAAATGGTCATAGATACTCCCAGGCCTAAATTCTCTCTTATAGCTGCATAAGTGCTTGATATTGGCTCAAGGCCTGCCACGGTGAAGCAGAAAACCTCACTAAAAACCAGAAAAACAACAAAAGACAACAAGTAATCGCTTAAATCTTTTATTGTAGTTTGACGGCCATGCAATAGGATAAGCTTGTTTAAAATAGTTATTATGAAAAAAATGATTACAGTAAGATATATGAACCACCAGCCAATCCAGGTATAAGCGAATACAGCTAAAAATAAAGCCGATAAAATTGTTAAAAATATGTTTTTAAAGTATTTTGAGCTTTTTAGGCCGGCGGCCAAAGACCAAACGGCCAATAACGGCAAAATAAGGCTTAAGGTATCCTGGTCAAACCATCCGGCACAACTGCGGCTAATAAAAGCCGGCGAAAGGCCTAAAAACAAAACCGCTAAAATTCCAGAACTTTTTGTAAAAATATGCCGGCAGAATAAATAAAGAATCAAAAAAAGTAAACCCGCATAAAATACTGGTAGGTAAAAAACAAATGCCTCAAGGCTTAAAGCCGGTATGAATATAGCAGGTACCCGGTACAACCAGGCTGAAAGATAATAGAGAAACCTGTAGGAAGGAACTTGGCTGCCCAGAGGAGCCAGCATAAATGTATCATATACTTTCCCGCCTTCGATTTTGTTTCCGGGATAGCCATTCTCAAGAATAAGCCTGGTAAAACGCAGGCGGCAATAAGGGTCCACTTCCAGAAGAAAAGTCTGCCCGGAATCATCCTGATATTTACTCTTTAGCTTTTTATATTCTTTATACGTATCTTCTTTGAAAAGCTTTCTGTTTTTTTTACGGGCAGTTACTACTTCTTTAGCTATTTTTTCTTTGACTAAAGGGTTAAACTCCGGCCTTGTCTTCTCGACAAATTCATAGGCCTCCTGAAACATTTTTTTATCTACATTAAAGACTGCTTGTTCTTTGTATTGAGGAAAATACGCAGGAAATAATAAGAGGTAAATATTGAAGCCCGCGGCAAGAAAAAGAAAGCAAATAGGAAATATTTTTTTTCTCATATTTCAGGTAGTTTATTTTATCATATTAAAGCAAGCAGGCAATACGAATGTGGCTAAAGGTTACGGGTCAAAAGCTATAAATAGCATATACCATGCAGGTTGAGGCTTAAAAAAAGTCCACGGTCCACGGTCGATAGTCCATGGTCCATAGACGATAGGCTGTACAGGTTAAGGTTGCGGTTGAGGTTGAGAAAAACTAAAAAACCAAAAGACAAAAAAACAGAAAACTAAAGAACTAAAAACAGAAAGACTGAAAAGCTGAAAGACCAAAAAACCGAAGAACATAAAAACTAAAAGATTGAAAAACATAAAGAATAGGGAAGTTAAGACCCTGCCTACCGGTAGGCAGGCGCTAACCAAAAACCGAAAGAACATTTCTTTAGCGGAAATACGGTAGAATTATACAGAAATAGATAGAAATAACTCGTTTCAACAAAGTTTCAAGCAGAATAAGTTCTAAGCCCTAAGTTATAAGCTCTAAGTGTAAAATTGTAGAGATGTGTTTACATATTTTGTGTAAAGGCAAACGGTATACGGTTGCGTAACTCGTATCGTTATTCGTTTGCCGGCTGCGTTAATAAATCTCATGAATAGAGACGGTTGACGTTTAACAACAGCCATTTCGAGTCGTGCAACCCTCTAACGATGAATGATACGGTTATAGAGTAGACTGTAAATATAACTTTCGAATAATACAGGATTTGTTTAGAGTTTAGTATTTCGGATTTAGGATTTTTCCGGTGTCCTGTGCTTGTCCTGAGCCCTTCGATTTCACTCAGGATAAACGAAGTCGAAGGAGCGCTCTTGAAAGTGCTAATCGAACCATCTGGCATTTTCGAGCAAGGCCTCATTAAAAAAAGGCGGTGGTTTAAACCACCGCCTTTAAATTCTACTATTACCTTGTTTATTCTACTTCAGCAAATCCAGTCGGACATCCTGAACCAGTGTGAGTTGTAGGCGCACTGGTATTCGTAGAATTAGACCTGCATAAAACTCCGTCTTCATCAATGTAAAAAGTATGAGCTTGACTTAAAGTCTGAGGAGCTGCAGTCGCTATAAACTGCGAACCTGTGCTTCCAGACACCGGAGTAGCGGTAAAGTTATAACCTTGCTTAGCTCCGGCGGCCAAAGTGGAATCAACATACGGCGGGTCATCATCATCAAGATTAGCCAAAGCAGCATAGGCAGAATGTGTTGCCCTATACTGAACTTCCGCGGCAGCTATCGTATGCAAAGCTGCAGCGGCGGCGGCTTCCTGAGCAGAAACCCTTGCTCTCAACAGGTTAGGAATAGCTATAGCTGCTAAAAGAGCGATAATGGCCACAACGATCATAATTTCGACTAAAGTAAAACCTTTCTTCATCTTACACCTCCATTCCTTAAATGGTTTGGCCCTCTGTTTTGCTTTTTACACCTCCTTTTATCAAAGAGCCTTAATAAATAATATAATATTATAAAGACTATTCTACGCCATTTAAACTATAGCATATCTACCTAAAGATGTCAACGTTAGTGCATCCCACCTATATATTGAGTGATTTTTATAATCGGCAGGAATAAAGAGACCACTATTCCTCCCACAACTACGCCCAAAAAAGCAATTACCATCGGCTCGATAAGGCTGGCCAGGCCGGCTACCATAGCATCGGTCTGTTCTTCGTAAAACTGAGCTATTTTAGAAAGCATCTCTTCCAGCCGGCCGCTTCTTTCTCCAATAGCTACCATTTTAACTACCATGGGAGGAAAAACTCCTGTCCGCTCAAGAGGAACAGAAATAGGCTGGCCTTCTTGAATGGATTTCTTCGAAGCCAGCACCGCTTCTTCGATAATTTTATTTCCCGAAGTTTTAGCGACAATATCCAAGCAATTCATGATTGAAACTCCGCTCTTAGCAAGAGTAGCAAATGTCCGGGAAAATTTGGCAATTGCCATTTTCCTTATAAGCTCTCCGAATACGGGCAGCTTAAGGAGCATTTTATGGAAATTTCTCTTGCCCTTATCTGTTCTAATATACCTTTTAAAAATGAAAGAAACTATTATAAGGATTCCAAGTATAGACAGAAGAATGACAGGCTTTCTTATAAAATCAGAAAAAGCTATCAGTATCTGTGTAGGAAGCGGCAGGACTCCGCCTAAAGAAGCAAATATTTCCTTAAATGTAGGAATTACTTTAAAAACTAAAAATCCGGTTATAGCTATAGCCATCAATATTATAACAACCGGATAATACAAAGCAGATAAGACTTTCTTTCTCAAAGCACTGCTTTTTTCAAGATACACCGAAACCCTGTTTAAAATATCGGGCAGATTCCCTGAAGCTTCCGCTGCTTCAACCATGCTAAGGTAGATATCCGGAAAAACATCTTTGTGTTTTTTGAAAGCTGCTGAAAGCGATGCCCCCTCTTTTACTTCTCTGAGGCTGTCAGTAATAACACTTTTAAAATAAGCGGTTTCTACCTGGCTTTCCAATATCCCCAAACACTCTACAACCGGTATCCCGCTCTCTATAAGAGTGGTAAATTGCCTTGAGAACACCACCAAATCATCGGTTTTAACACCGCGGTGAGCTTTCTTTTTCGGTTTAACTTTAGTTTCGCTGATAGAAAAAATTAACTGCTGCTGTTTATGAAAATGCTGGATTAAAGACTCTTTGGTTTCAGCCTCAACAGTCCCTTTGGTAACATTGCCGTCTTTGTCCTTGACAACGTAAGCAAATAATTTCATATTATTCTGAAGTTACCCTTATAACCTCTTCCAATGACGTAACGCCTTCGGCACATTTAAGAAAACCGTCTTCTTTCAACGACTTGTACTCCCGATATTGACGGGAATATTGAGTAATTGTTTCTTCCGGAACTTTTTCTATAATCATTTCTTTTATCTTATCATCTAAAAGAATGATTTCAAGAACAGCTATTCTTCCCCGATAACCGCTGTTATTACAGTATTGGCACCCTTTAGGAGAATAAAATTCCCGTGTCTTGTGCTGGCGGCAAAATTCATCTATACCCAGGCGCTTACTCTCTGCCTCTTGCAAAATATACTTCTCTTTACACCTTGGGCATAATTTTCTGGCAAGCCTCTGAGCGGTTAAAGCTACCAGGGAAGAGGCAAGCAGAAAAGGCTCAGTGCCCATATCCCGCAGACGGGTAATAGCCCCTACAGCACTGTTGGTATGCAGAGTTGAAAGTATTGTTTCGCCCGTCAAAGAAGCTTTAATGGCAATATCGGCTGTTTCAGAATCTCTGATTTCTCCTACCATAATCACGTCGGGAGACTGCCTTAATACCGAGCGCAGGCCGGCTGAAAAAGTCAAGCCGATATCCGCATTAACTTGTATTTGGGTTATGCCTTCTAAGTGGTATTCAACCGGGTCCTCAATGGTGACTATATTTTTTTCAGGAGTATTGATTTGATTGATTATTGAATAAAGCGTTGTAGACTTACCGCTGCCGGTAGGCCCGGTAACAAGAATTATCCCAAAAGGTGCTTTTACGGCCTGATCAAATAATTCCAAAGGCTTTGAAGAAAACCCCAGTTTTTTAAGCCCTATGGAAAGGCTTTCTTTATCAAGGACTCTTAAAACAAACTTTTCACCAAAATTAGTCGGAAGGCTTGAAACTCTGAAATCTATTTCCCGGCTTTCAAATTTTGCCCGGAACCGGCCGTCCTGCGGCAGGCGTGATTCGGTTATATCTAAAGATGAAATTATTTTGAGCCTGGCGATTACGGCTTGCTGATTAGCTTTAGGAAAACTGAATTCATCACTCAAAACCCCGTCTATTCTGTATCTGACAACCAACTTATCCTCATAAGGCTCAATATGAATATCTGAAGCTCTTTTCTTAAGAGCATTATATATAATAACATCTATTGCCCGAACAATAGGGGGGTGCTTGCTTTCCTTGACAAGAGTCTCTAAATCATCCCTTTTTTCTCCTTCCCCGTAAGAAGCTTCCGGCTCAAAATAAGTGTCTTTATCAAAGCTTTCGGCAATCTCCTGGTTTGTTTTATACAAATCATTAATGGCTTTGGCGATATCATTTTGGCGGGAAAGAACTAAATCCACCTTTTCGACCCCAGTGATTATTTTAATATCATCATAAATGATAATATCCAAGGGGTTGGATGTAGCTAAAGTAAGCGCATTTCCTATTTTGCATAAAGGCAGGACTTTATACTTAACCGCTGCCTCCTTCGGCAAAAAAGCCTGGTTTCCATAAGGCAATTTGTATTTACGCAGGTCCAAAAAAGGTATTTTCAGCTCTTTTGAAAAAATCAAAAGAAGCTCCTCTTCATTGGCAAGGCCATTTTCGATTAAAAGTTTTTTAAAATCATCGTAGCCTTTGGTTTTTTTATCTATTTCTGATAAAAGTTTAGAAGCGCTTTTTTTATTATTTTCTATATACTGAAGTATTTTCTGCTTTACAGTCATGGCCTTACGTCTTTATTTCTTTATAAGTTTTTTTAATCTTTTTTAATCGCTTCATCCGGTTCAGTAACTTTAAGAACCTCTTCCAGGGTAGTTATTCCCTTCTCCAATTTAATAATTCCGTCCTCGCGTAAAGTTCGCATACCCAATGAACGCGCCTGTTTCTTGATTGAGCCTTGTGAAGCCGAAGAGTTTATAAGGCTTCTTATCTGATGAGAAACCTTTAAATACTCACAAAGAGATACTCTTCCTCTATATCCTGTGTTATGGCATCTTCGGCACCCCTTAGCTTTATATATTATTGCTTTTTCGCTGATAAGGTATTTCTCTCTGACACTTTTAGGCATATCAATTTTCTCTTTACATTCCGGACAAAGCAGACGAACAAGCCTCTGGGTGAGAACTCCTATCAAAGTAGAAGATAATAAAAACGGTTCAACACCCATATTGATAAGACGGGTTACTGAACCGGCACTGGTAGTAGTATGTAGTGTTGAAAGGACCAAATGGCCTGTAAGAGCCGATTTTATAGCCATATCTGCAGTGTCGGCATCTCTTATTTCTCCAATCATAATTATATCGGGATCCTGGCGTAATATAGACCGCAAAGCAGATGCAAAAGTCAGATCTATGGCCGGATTAATACTAACCTGATTAATTCCTTTTAATTGATACTCTATGGGATCTTCTACTGTAACGATATTCTTTTCGGGGCTGTGAATGTGGCTTAAGACAGAGTACAAAGTAGTAGTTTTGCCTGCCCCTGTAGGCCCACAAGTCAAAATTAATCCATGAGCCTTGAGGCTGTCTTCTTTCATATCTCTTAAAACATAATCCTCAAACCCCAAAAGATCTAAATTCAAGAGGGCTGTTGTTTTATCTAATACACGAATGGCGATTTTTTCACCCATACTGGTAGGAAGCACCGAAACTCTAAAATCCACATCCTTATTCAGGATTTTTCCCCGGAACCTCCCCTCCTGGGGAAGCCGGTGTTCAGCAATGTTGAGATTGCACATAACTTTTATTCTCGAAACGACAAAAGGATGTATTTTCTTGGAAAATGGTTCCAACTCTTTTAACAAACCGTCTACCCGCAAACGTATTCTGCTAACATCCTCCAGGGGCTCAATAAGTATATCGGAAGTTTTATCTTCAACCGCCCGCTCAAGAAGAGAGTTGGTAAATTTTATTACCGGGGCTTCTTCGATAGAGACAACAGCTTCTTCCTGTGTTTCTGATTTTTTACTCCTTTTTATAATTTCTAGATTTTCTACATTATGGTCCTTGATAATATCTTCTATGGCTTCAACCGGTGCCTGGCTATACTGGGTTGATATAACTTCTTTTATTTCTGAAAAAGGGGCGATTATAGGATTGACTTCACATTTAGTCATTTTTTTTACGTTATCAATAGCAAGGACATTGAGGGGGTCTGCCATAGCTAAAGTCACGGCATTGCCTATTTTACCTATTGGTAGAATATTGTTTTCTCTGGCTATACGTTCCGGAATTAAAGCCAGGACATCTTTGGCTATAGCAATATTAAGAATTCTGATTGGCGGGATAGAAAGATAGTCTGCCAGTGCATTGACTAACTGCGGCTCCTTTATGTATCCAAGCTTAGCCAAGAGTTCTACCAGGGAACCTTTGGTTTTTTTATGCACATCCAGGACTTTCTGGAGGCTGTTTTTATCAAGCAATCCTTCATCAAGAAGGTATTCTGTAAATTTCTTTTTACTCATTATCTATCCAAGAGAGGCTGTTTAAAAAAGCACCACACCCAAGCACTAGTGTTTTTATCAACTTCTCCGAAAAGAAAGCTTCAACCGGAAACTTTTTCTAAATATAGGAACTTGATACTATAAACATGACTCCGGGTTTAAGCTTGCTGGTGATAAAACTTTTTTATTCCCGCCCGTATATCGGAAGGAGTACTGACAAAAATCTGTATATCGCACTGAGTCGTATCTTCCAAGTCTTCTATGGCCTGGATATTTAAGGGATTTGCCATAGCTACAGTAAGAGTGTTACCTATTTTATCTATGGGTATAAGGCAATAATGCCCGCAGACATTTTCCGATACCAGTTTTATGACTTCTGCTGATATATCATAATTTTCCAGAGGAAGATAAGGATAACCAAATTGCAATGACAGGCAGTAAGCAATATCCTCTTCTTTGGCAAATCCCAAATTCACTATAACTTCTCCTATAAGCCCTCCCTTAGCCTTCTGAGCTTCAAGAGCCTCTTTAAGCTGGGTATTATTAATAACCCCTCTCTCGACTAAAATCTGGCCTAAAGGTTTATCTACTTTTCTATGAGACTTCATTTGGTTTACGAATTAATTATGAATTAATATTGTTGTTGGCAAACTTTACAAGTTCTCCGGCATTAACCCCATCCACCGGGCTTTCAGCTATAGAGAACCCCAGAGACATTTTTGGCGAACAGAGTTGTCCTAGGTCTTTCTTGAGCACTCCTATCACTTCCTGACATTGCCGTTTATTTTTTTCGATAAGAACCGCTCCCAAAGCTGCCGGAGAGACTCTTCCGGATATATCAACAGTTCTTAAAGCTTTTTTAAAAACTTTAGCCATTTTTTTAAGCATTTTTTCTGTCTCTATCAGGCCGAATTCTTTCTGGTAATCATCATAGTTGGCTATACTGACCTGAATAAACCCGCAGGGCCTTTGGTAAAGAGTGGCCCTGCTTATCTCCTCGTCTAAACGCTTCAGAATTGTCTTTTCATTATATAAGCCGGTTAAGTAATCCAGGATTTCCAGTTCTTCTATTTTTGAAGAAAGCCTTTCATGCTCCCAGATAAGAGTAACATTTTGAGAAAAAAGATTGAGCACATCCAAGTCATCTTTCGAGAAAATATAATCTCCTTTATTGTTACCAACACCTACAACCCCTATAGCTTTCCCATTAGAAACAACCGGGCAAGCAACTAAATTTTTAGCACCCAGCAAACCTGCCCATTCCATATAGTTTTTAGGTTGATTTTCTTTATCTACTAATACGACTTTGCCTAAAGACGAAAGATCTTTATCATGTAAATCGACGAATTTTTTTATCATAGCACTGTCAATGCCCGAAGAGGCCACAGTCTTTATTTTTCCCATGGAGTTTTCTCTCAAACTGCAGAAATATATCTCACCTTCTAAAAGTTTAGTGAGATGATTACTTAAAAATTTTATGACTTCCTCAGCCGGTGCCTCACGTGAAAACAAATCGTTTGCCTGCAAGATAGCTGAAAGAATCAAAACTTTTTTAGTAACCTCCCGGTTAAGTTCTTCGGTTTGCTTGGTAAAATCTTTAAGCTGTTCAAACCCCCCCCTTACTTTATCGGAAAGAAGATTGATTACCGCTTCTAAACTCTGCACCTCATTAGGTATAACCGGAGGCTCCTCACCCAAATCTTTGAGCTTATTTTTAGACTGCGTATAAATTTTAACTACCGATGAGAAAACATCGAAAATTACCCCCCAGCCAAGAACAATTACAACCGCCAAGATCAGCGTGGCCCAATTAGATATGTAAAATCCGTAAAAATGATACGCTAACACAATCAAAGGCATCAAAGAAACCAATGCAACCGCAATCCAAACCCTTCTTTTAAGGCTTAAGTTAGTTATTGAACTCTTCACTTTTATTTTCCTCCTTTTGGCAAGGCTTTATTTATAAGAATTCCAAAAGGCTGCCGCTTGAATTCATACCGGTAAAAAGAAACACAATTTGTTTTATCTTTGTGCCTAAATATTATCACTTTTAATATATGCTGTCAAC
>JAQUWY010000034.1 GCA_028692655.1 Candidatus Omnitrophota bacterium
TTTTGCTAATTTTAAGCTACAGACTGATAAAAAAGTTTACCATTTATCTCCAGCCTGACGTAAGGGCTGTCGATAAATGGCTTGGTGTTTTGAGAGTAGATTAGTTATGGACAATTAACATAGGAGGAAGGATGAAATATGTTTTGGTGTTTTTTTTGCTTTGCATAACTTCTTTTAGTGTGATCGCTGCCGAGAAAGAAGAGGTTGAGTTAACAATTTATAATCAAAATTTTGCTTTGGTAAAAGATAAACGGTTTTTTAATTTTGGCCGGGGTATTAATGTTTTATCCTTTCGTGATGTAGCTAGTCAAATTGAACCGACTTCAGTTCATTTCAGCTCACTAACAGCTCCTGGAGCCTGTACTATTCTAGAACAAAATTATGAATATGATTTGGTCAGTTCGAAAAAGTTGCTTTCAAAATATATTGACAACAGGATTAGTGTTTTGCTTGAAGATGGACGTATCTACGAAGGCGACTTGCTGAGCCAAGACGACAGTACACTTATACTTAAAACTTCCGAGGGATTGCGGATGATAAGTTGGCAGGATAATATACGCCAAATTCTTTTTGAGAAATTACCTAAAGATTTGATAACTAAACCAACATTGGTTTGGAGCATTGACAGTCAAAAGAAAGGTAGGCACTTAGCTGAAGTATCTTATTTGACAAAGGGCATATCATGGAATTGCGAGTATGTTGTAGTCTTAGACAAAGATGACGAGAATATCGACCTTGATGGCTGGGTAAGTATTAATAATCAAAGTGGAGCCAGTTATGAGGATGCAGGCCTAAAATTAATTGCCGGAGACGTAAAAAGAGCGCAAGAACAAGTGGAGTACAGGCGTAAAGGTATGATGCAGGATTTTGTTATGAAAACAGCATCTGCTCCTCAATTTCAGGAAAAAACTTTTTTTGAATATCATATGTATGCTTTGGGGCGAAAAACTACTCTTAAGGATAACCAAACAAAACAAGTATCTTTGCTCAATGCTTTCAGTGTTCCAACCAAGAAAGAACTGATTTTCGATCTTTCTCGAGTCAGAACTTATCGTTCTGACACAGAAACCATTGAAGGTAAGGTAAGAGTAGAACTTGTGTTACAAAACAGTAAAGATAATAATTTAGGCATGCCTTTGCCTCAGGGGAAAGTTAAAGTTTATAAAAAAGATCATGACCAGTCCTTGCAATTTATTGGTGAAGATGCGATTAAACATACCCCTAAAGATGAAGAAATACGGCTTCATATCGGTGATGCTTTTGATGTGACCGGTAAACGCACAAGGAAAAGCTATCGACGGGAGAATAAAACTGCCAGAGAGTCTTTTGAGATTGAACTAAAAAATCACAAAGACAAGGTAGTTACGGTTAAGGTTAATGAAAAAATGTGGCGCTATGCTAATTGGCAGATACTTGAGTCATCAGATAAATGGAAAAAAATTGATGCTTCAACTATTGAATTCAATGTCAACTTAAAAAAAGACCAAGAAAAGAAACTCACTTACACTGTTAAGTACTGGTGGTAAAATTCGATTAACAGATTTTTATATAAAATTTTGGCTTAGGAGAATGGAGTCTCATTAATGTGGGATGGACCTTTAGAGAAAATATCCGATTGTCAGTATCGTATCCCGAAAAGCTATAAACCCGGTATGCTTGTTGACGGTATTATCTATGCTGATGATAAGCTGATAGATAATGTTAAGCAGGATAAGGCACCGGAGCAAGTTGCTAATGTTGCTCATTTACCGGGTATCGTAAAAGCTTCCTTGGCTATGCCGGATATTCATTGGGGTTATGGTTTCCCTATTGGTGGAGTCGCGGCGACTGATCCTGATCAAGGTGGGGTGGTTTCTCCCGGCGGCGTAGGCTATGATATTAACTGCGGGGTTAGGCTGTTTAAAACTAATTTAGTTTTGGAGGACTTAAAAGGAAAAATCGAAAAAATAGTTAATGTTTTATACAATGATGTTCCTTCGGGGGTCGGTTCTAAAGGACAGGTAAAAGTTTCTTATCAGCAAGAAAAGAAACTTCTTTTAAGCGGTGCGAAATGGGCAGTTGCTCAAGGCTTTGGGGTAAAGGAAGATTTGGAGTATTGTGAAGAGTCCGGCGCAATCGAGGGCGCAGATCCTGACAGTGTATCTGAGCGAGCCTTTGAGCGCGGTAAGCCTCAGGCCGGAACCTTGGGCAGCGGCAATCATTTTTTAGAAGTTCAGGTTATTGAGGATATATTCGATCAAGCAGCTGCTGAAGTCTTTGATTTACACATCGGCCAGATTACAGTGATGATTCATTCCGGATCCCGGGGTTTTGGTTATCAGGTTTGTGATGATTACGTGAAAGTGATGGGTAAGTGTCTTGCTAAATACGCGATAAAAGTCCCGGATCGTCAACTGGCTTGTGCACCAATATATAGCTCTGAGGCTAAAGCTTATATTGGAGCAATGCGGGCAGCAGCCAATTATGCTTGGGTCAACCGGCAGGTTTTAATGCATTTAGTGCGTGAAAGTTTCGGAAAATTATTTTCGAAAAGCTGGCAGTCTTTAGGTATGGATTTAATTTATGATGTCGCTCACAATATTGCTAAGTTTGAAAAATATACTATTGATGGTAAAACGAAAACTTTATGCGTGCACAGAAAAGGTGCAACCAGGGCTTTTGGCCCGGGCAACCCTGAACTGCCTGAGAGGTATCGTAACGTCGGTCAACCGGTGATAATCCCCGGAGATATGGGTACGGCTTCTTATTTGTTAGTCGGCACTAAAAAGGCGCAAGAGGAAACTTTTGGCTCTACCTGTCATGGTGCCGGGCGGCTAAAATCTCGCAGTGAGGCTATAAGGACAGTAGATTATGACCTGCTAATAAAAGAACTTCGTCAAAAAGGTATTGAAGTCCGTTCTAGCGGGGAAAAGACACTTGTCGAGGAAGCACCATCGGTTTATAAGAACATTGATAATGTTATCGAGATTGTTGATAGAGCTGGGTTGGCGAAGAAAGTCTGCAGAATGCGACCGCTATGCGTGGTTAAAGGCTGATTACGCAGATGGTCGCAGATAGAGAAATACGCAGATGATCGCAGATGGCTTTGAAATCATTGAATTTTAAAAAATCTGTGATAATCTGTATATGTAACATTGAATAGCTTAGGTGTGGGGATAAAAATGCTTGATATAAAATTTATACGTCAGAATCCCAAAATTTTAGAAAAAACTCTTAAAGCCCGTAATTGTAAGTTTGATTTAAAAGGTTTCTTAGCCCTTGATGTCAACTATCGGAATGCCTTAGGAGATATAGAGCAATTACGCGCCAGCCAGAATAAAATAAACCAGGAGCTTCAGGTTATTCTGAAAGACAAAAAAGATCCTGCTCCCAAAATATCCGAAAGTAAACAAATTAAAGAAAAATTAGAAAGCCTCAAGGCTGATTTTAGTAATATAGAAAAATCCTGGCGGGATCAACTTCTGCGCATTCCTAATATAAATCACGAATCTCTCCCGGTTGGAGGAGCCCCCCAGAATCAGGTGTTACGTCAGAGCTCAGAGCTTAAACGATTTGATTTTAAGCCTAAAGATCATATTGTCTTAGCTGAGAAGCTTGACATTATTGACTTTAAGCGTTCAGTAAAACTTTCCGGTTCTAATTTTATTCTCCTGAAAGGTAAAGGGGCCCAGCTTGAAAGGGCACTGATAAACTTTATGCTGGATTTACACACGCGTGAGCATGGATACAGAGAGATTTTTCCTCCGGTTTTAGTTAATCCCGCTTCTATGGAGGCCACAGGACAGCTTCCTAACCTTAAAGAAGATATGTATTGTCTCCAGCAGGACGGTTTATACCTTATACCTACGGCGGAAGTCCCCCTTACCAATATCCATCGGGACGAGGTATTACAGGAGAAAGATTTGCCTGTAAAATATGCGGCTTTTACACCTTGCTTTAGAAGAGAAGCGGGATCTTACGGCAAAGACACTAGAGGTTTGATGCGGGTTCATGAATTTAACAAGGTTGAGTTAGTAAAATTTGTCAAGCCCCAGGATTCTTACAATGAGCTTGAAGGTTTATTAGCTGATGCTTGCAAGGTTCTTGATGAATTGAAGTTGCCTTACAGAACAGTGTTGCTATCGACGGCAGATATCAGCTTTGCTTCAGCGAAAACTTATGATATTGAATTATATGCTCCGGGTATGGATAAATGGCTCGAGGTCTCCAGCTGTTCTAATTTCGAGAGTTTTCAGGCTCGGCGTGGTAACATACGCTATAAGGAAGAAGCAACCGGGAAAAAAGAGCTTGTTCATACTCTTAATGGTTCGGGAGTGGCTTTGCCGCGGCTTATGGCGGCGTTATTAGAAAATTATCAGCAGGAAGATGGCAGTATTCTGGTTCCGGATGTTTTGCGAAAATATATGGGCCAAGTCGATAAAATTGAGCCATAAACGGCTAACTGTAGGGTAGTTTTATGCAAGCCATAGAGGAAAGAGGCCTCCACAACAATTATCTCTTTACGTTGATAAAGTTTGTTCTTTTCTTGATAATTCTCTGTTTTCTAACGGAGCTTACCAAAAGCTTTTGGAGAGAGCTAAGAACTACCGAGGGGTTCGACATAAATATTTTAGTCCTTTCGTTTGTGTCTGCTTTTGCTTTTTACACCTTCATAGTGGACCTGAATAATTTATATAAAAATATCCAGAACTTTTTCTTCCGGTCAACGTTTTTTTCTGTAGTTTTCCCATCAGCACTCATAGTTTTAAGCATTGGTTACTTTTTCTTGCCCAAAATATTAAATATTGCGTTTAACAAAGATATATTTATTTTTGCGGGTGGATTTTCTTTGACTTGCCATTTAATTTTTGTTGCCAGCGCCAACAAAGGGCATAATTTCGCTTCAGTTATAAACTATTTTTTTATTTTCAGTATATTGTTTATGCTGAACCTGGTAATCCTGGGGCTGTATTTAAAAATTTCTTTTAATATGCAATTGAACCAGGTTATTTTAGAAGGGATGAAAGACGGAGCTGCGTTAATACAAAATATATTTACTCAGGCTCTTAGGTAGGGGCCTGAGGCCTTTGTGTGGTTGGGGATTAAAAAAGGGGAGGTGCGTATGGCAAAGTTAGATGCAAAAGCCTTAGGGCTGACTCTTGGCTTGGTTTGGGCTGCGGGAATTTTTATTATGGGAATTTTGGCCACAGCTTTTGGATACGGCGCGGGTTTTATGAGAGCTCTGGGTACAGTTTATTTAGGAACGGCTCCCACAATAAAGGGTAGCGTTATTGGTGCTATCTGGGGGTTTGTAGATGCTGGTATAGGAGGGCTTGTTATTGCCTGGGTTTATAATAAATTAGCTAAATAAGTAGGAGAAATAACGAATTTGGTTAAAACAAAAAGAGAGGCCTAAGGCTTCTCTTTTTGTTTTAGAATAACCCCTGTTTATTTTTTTATTGCAGAAATAATGGTTTATGTATAATAGGTTGTGACGAAAAGGTCCAGATAAGTTTCAAGGTTTAATAGCGTTGTTTGGGCTGGCAGTAAAGCGGTGAACAACAAAGGCAGTATTGTATGGAAAATATTATTTTTTATTTTTCCGGTACGGGTAATTCTCTGCAGGTAGCACGGGATTTAGCCAGAGAGTTAGGAAATAGCGAGATTGTTTCTATTGCTAAAGTTGCCGGCCGTGAAGTCAAGATATCTCCTAAAAGGATAGGGCTGGTATTTCCTGTTTATATGTTTGGCATACCTTTGATTGTCCGAGATTTTCTTAAGAGGCTGGATGTTTCCCATGATGTGTATATTTTTGCTGTGGCTACTTTTGCGGGAGCAGCTGGAGAGGCTCTTGGGCAGGCAAATAATGAATTGAAAGCCAGGGGATTAAAACTTTCGTCAGGATTTTTAATCAAGATGCCCGGTAATTATATCCCGCTTTATGAAGCTATTTCTTCTGAACGCCAGGCTAAGTTGTTTAAAAAGGAATCACAAAAAGTAAGAAAGATAGCTAAACTTATACATTCCGGAGTCAAAAAAAAGCCGGAAAAAAGTTTTTTCATCTTTAACATTATAGGTTCGGCGATATACAAAAATATGTCTCCAAGAATTTTCGGGCTTGATAAGGGATTCTGGGCCGACGATAGCTGCAATTACTGCGGGATTTGCCAGAAGGTTTGCCCGGTAGGAAATGTAAAGGTATTTGGCAAAAAGCCCATATGGCTTCATAAATGCGAACAATGCTTTGCGTGTTTGCAATGGTGTCCTAAAGGAGCTATCCAATATCAGAAAAAAACTCTTTTTAAAAGGCGTTATCGAAATCCAAACGTATCGATAGAAGATTTTTTTGATACGAGTGAAAATTAGGAGGTAGGCGTATGGCTGTGAAATCTGTGGGAGAAAAATATCGTTGTAATGTTTGCGGCAATGAGGTTGAAGTTATTAAAGTAGGCGGCGGGGAATTGGTTTGTTGTGGTAAGCCGATGGAAAAAATATAAATTAAGGAGGTATCTAATTATGGGGAAATCTATAAAAGGCACAGAAACTGAGAAAAATCTTCTCAAATCCTTTGCCGGAGAGTCTCAGGCAAGAAACCGTTACACATATTTTTCAAGTGTGGCAAAAAAAGAAGGTTTTATACAGATATCTAATATTTTTGCCGAAACCGCCGAAAATGAGAAAGAGCATGCCAAGGTGTTTTTTAAATATCTTGAGGGAGGAGAAGTTGAAATCACTGCGGGTTATCCGGCGGGGGAAATTAAAGATACAAAAAGCAATTTGCAGGAAGCTGCTGCTGGAGAGAATATGGAGTGGACAACTCTTTATTCTGATTTCGCTAAAACTGCCCGGGATGAAGGATTCCCCGAGATTGCACGTTCTTTTGAGCAAATTGCTAAAGTGGAAAAGTTTCATGAAGCTCGTTACAGAAAACTGATTAAAAATATAGAAGACAAAAAGGTATTTAAAAAAGACAAACCCATAAAGTGGCATTGCATTAACTGTGGATTTATTGCGGAGAGCAGTGAGGCGCCGAAAGAATGTCCGGCATGCAAACACCCTCAAGGCTACTATGAAATTTTAGCCGAAAATTACTGAATTTGAGAAGTGATTTTGAAAAAGTTGAAGATAGCTATCCTTGTGGTATAATCGCTTTCTTAAATTACAACCTAAGCCTTAAGACACACGATTTATTGTTCATGATATTTGATTTTTTAGAGCTTAAGGCTTACAACTTATAGCTTTTTTAAAGCATTAAGATCTCTCGTCCATTCTTAATGGACTCGAGATCCGAAATTTTTCTTTAAAAAATTTCGGAGGGGTGGCAGAGTCTGGTTTAACGCGGCGGTCTTGAAAACCGTTGTGGGGTTATACCCACCGGGGGTTCGAATCCTCTCCCCTCCGTTTAAAATTTTAAGCGAAATTTTGAACGGACCTCGAACGAAGTGAGAGGTCTTAAGAAGCGAGCAAAAAAATAAAATGGACTCCGGACGAGGCTCCTTAATGAAACTTCCCCGATTTAATTATTATTAAATCGGGATTAGCTGAATTAACTCCGAAACCTTTCCTGGAAATTTACGAAGGAATTTCCAGGATATTTACAGACGAGGAGAACGAGCCGGAGTTTCAAACGGGCTCTTATAACATGAAATTAAGATCTGTCTGGGCGTTTTGATACTCAAAAAATATTTCCAAAATTTTTTGAGGACGCCTCAGGCATCAATTCGGCTAAGGCCTCTTTGAAACAGTAATTTCAAAAGGCCTAGTCTCATTGAGAAAACGGACTCCGGACGAGGATCTACTGAAGGCAAGAGTAGCATAGCCCCTAACGAACCGAGTTTATAGGCATTAGATAATACCTTCGGCTACTTGTCCTGAGTTTATTAAAGGGCAAAAAAAATGCTCGGACTTTGTTTGCTGAATTTTGCCGCACTTTATTTGGCTCAATTTCGATTTTCTATTTCTAAAGTTTTTCGGTAACAAAACCCGCCTATTTCCTAAAAGCAACTATTCATTGAAAATTCAATATTTTTCTCTTTGCATTATTGACTAAAAACAGCTATAATTTTTTAGGGCATATGAAAGTGCATATTAATTGTGCTGTTTTAGAATGCTCTTTGAGCATTCTAAGGAGGATGTAAACAATGGAGGAAAGAAGAAGGTTTCCCAGGGTAAATTTTAACCGGCCGATTCTATGGAGAAGGTTTGATACTTTGGACAATTTAGACAAAGGCAGCAATATTTCCGAAGGAGGCATGTGCCTGTTTATGGAAACAAATATGGTGTCTAAGAGAGACGTTTTTCAGCTTGAGTTCCAGCTGCCAGAAGGCGTTACGGTCTATTCTAAAGTCAAAGTCTGCTGGGTGTCAAAGGCTAAGGATTCTAGCATAGGCTTGCAGGCAGGGATTGAATTTGTGGATATAGCAGATACCCATCGTCAGGAAGTTAAGCAGTTCGTAGGGCATAGCCGCTACGGTTGCCGGTCTTAAACAAGGTACAACTCGCTGTTAAGAGCAGAAATGTTATGTTTTGCCTAAAGATATTTTCTTTGATTATTGAAATCTCCATTGTTTTTGTAAGTTTGGCTCTTATTCTGAGAAAAAAGAAGAAATACGCTTGGGGAGTATTCGCAACATTTTTAATATATTTTTTTTATGATACCAGCAATTTTTTAAATTTAAATATACCCGAGAAAGTATTGACTGTGGCTTTTTTTGCAGCAACACTTTCTATATTTGGTGTAATGGTTTTTTTATATAAGAATAGCTAAGGCATTAAATATTATTATACAGCCGTTTAATTTCCGAAGATAAGGAGCCTTAATTATGCTGAAAAAAAATATTTATTTTTTGATTTTAGTTTTAATCTTAAGCGGATGTATGAAACCTGTTGATACAGGCCGGTTTTGTGATAATGGCGATTTGCGCCGGAGCATACAAAGCGGCAAGAAGATAATGATTATAGAGCCGCACTCGGATGACGAAATATTTATTGCCGGTACTATTGCCTATGCCTGCGGCCAGCAGGATAATGAATGTTATGTTTTAAATCTTGGTACAATCTCTGATTTTCTGAACGAAAGCCAGATTGCGTTACGTGAGAAGACTATAAAATGGATGAATGAGGAATATCTTCAGGGGTATATAAACCTAAACAATTCCTGGCGTAATGTTTTTGGGTGGGGGATGGGCAAGGCCGATATAGAAAAGATTAAGCCTCAGCTTAAAGAAGCCATTGAAGAAAAGAAACCCGGAATTATATTGACCTTTTCCCCTTATGGCTACGAAGGGCATCAAAATCATAAAGCAACCTCTGCTATGGTATCCGAAATTTACGATGAGTTAAGCTATAAACCGGAAGTTTACTATTTTATTAATGTTTTCCCTCAATTTTCAGAGTACAAAAAATACCCCCCCACAGATATTATTGATTTAAAAGCTTACTCAAAAGATCCCGAAAACCCTCTCTTAGATGCTAAATTAAAAATATTGGAAGAATATAGCGATACAGTACCTTTTCTTAAAAATATATTAAAGGATAAAGATAATCCCAAGGTGGAAGAGAATACGTATATTAAAGAGTATTTTCGAAGGGTAAAATAATTTTTTATCCTGTACATAACACAAGGAGGCTCGATGAAGGAAAAAAGGAAAAGGCGCTTTTTACGATTAGAGACTGTTAATCGCTTCAAGTTTATAAACTGGGTTTTATTTTTGGCGGTAGCTTCGATGTTTGTGAACGCTTATGTTTCGATGAAGATGATTGAAGAAGGCAAGATACTTTTTGGAGGAGAATTCAGGTTTATAAGTTTTCAGGTTAATTTTATCGGTATAATAGTCATACTTCTTATAGCCATAGCGTTTATTCTGCATTATAGCTGTGGAGCTCTTTCTCGTATGGAAAGGATTCTTGAAGAAGTCCTGGATGGAGATTACTCTTTACGCATACGTTTGCGTAAGGGGGACATGATGGCTCCTTTTGCCCAAAGAGTAAACAAAGTACTTGAACTTTTGGATAAAAGTAAAAAGAGCGGCTAAGTCAAGAAGGCTTAAAAATCAGGGAGGCTTTTAGTGCGCCTTTTTTACATTCTATTTGCTTTTTTTATTTTCTACCCGCTTTTAAAAGCTCTTGGACGTATTCTGAAGATGAGTTTAAGCTCATTAAATCGCCGCTCTAAGTGCAGAGGGCCTGCTGTAGATCGGGGAAAAAATGGTTTTGGGATTTCATCGCCTGATAGTACATTACGAAAGCAAAAAATTGTCGACGCCGAGTTTAAAGAAATACCTTCCTGATTTTATCCAGGTAACAGGGGTTATTCATCGATAAGCGTTTTACTACGAAATTTCTTTTTTTCTCCTTGCCGGCGCTTGAGTCTTAATATTTTTTCTTTTGCCCGTTTTGAACGTTTTCTTTTCTGGCGTCTTATTTTTTCAATTTCTTGTTGTTTTTTACTTTTTGTTTTTAACAACAAAGATTCAATTTTTTGAGCCAGGAGTCTTCGAGCGAAAAACCTATTTAGAGCCTGTGAGCGTTGATTTTGGCATTTTACCTGTATTCCCGAAGGCAGGTGTTTTAAATAGACGCAGGTCGAGGTTTTATTTACATTTTGGCCGCCCGGGCCGTTTGAGCGTATAAATTTTTCTTTAATATCCTTTTCGTTTATTTGTAGTTTTTTCATCAAAGCGGCCAGTTCCTGCTCTTTTGCCATAGTTACACCGTATTTTGAAAACTTCATATGTACCTGCCTGCATTGTTTATAAATTCATCATATCATAAAAAAAGATTTTGTCATTTACTCACAAAAAGAGGGGGATATTTTAAGCAGAGGTATCATGGTTGTTTCAAATGCGGGGATTTATGTTACTGATTGTTTTTGGGCCTTAAATTTGCTACAATACTTAGGTAAATCAAATTGTGACAAATAGTTTCAATAAAGAAGGAGGTAAGATGCGAAACGTGAGTTTCTTTTTGATTGGCATAGCGGTTTCTTGCCTGATTTGTCCGGTTTTTGCTGCGTCCGAAGTTCAGGAATTCTGGGTCAATGAAAGTCAGCCTATTTTACCGGGTGATACTATGTGCAGGTGCCTGATTAAGCACTATGGCGGCGAGGTTGATGGCAAGCCTGTCAGTTATTATGGAGAATATACTCTTACTTATTCGGAGTTTGATGGTAAGCAGATCCATGCTGTGCTCAAGAAACAGGTTCTTGGCGCAAAAGACGATATTGGAGAGGACAATAGTTCCGTTTCTATGGAAAACAGGTCATGCTCAGTAGGCTCGGGCAAAACCCATTGTTTTATTTCGATTATTCAAGGAGTTAATCTCAATGTGCGTATTGTGGACGATCAAGGAGGGATCAGTGTTCAGAAATAGATTTTTCCGGCGTAAGCCGCATATCCAGGAGGTGTTTTTATGAAAAAAATAAAGGGTATACTTCTTGCAGCTGTATTTTTAGGATTAGCTTTAACTTTTTTGAATCTTAACAAAGCTAATACTGAAGAGCAAGTTTACATACCTTCAGACTGGGGCAGTCTCAAGGGTGTTTCTTCTCATGGTAGTGCTGATCTTTTGTATTTTGAAGCGAATGATGGGACGATACATGCCATTAGGCTTGTTTTGGTCGGCCAGGAAGGCGGGTATTTTTTTAAAAAGACTGCCGTTGTTAGCTTGGATCGTCAATGACAAGGGGGCGCGCTTCTAAGACATGAAGAATGTTTCCGGAACAAGAACCAGAGATATATACCGGGTTACCTGGATCGGTTTACTGACTAATGCCTTGTTGACGGTTTTTAAACTATTAGCCGGGTTTTCGGGAAAGAGCTCTGCTTTAGTCGCTGACGGGTTTCATTCTCTGTCAGATTTTTCCACAGATATAGTGGTCCTTTTGGGGTTTAGAATTGTAGATAAACCCGCTGATAAAGATCATGACTATGGCCACGGCAAATTTGAGACGTTAATTTCTGCGGTAATCGGGATAGTTCTTTTTTTTGTCGGCATAAAGATTTTTTCCGGCGGTTTACGCAGGATAATTTTTTCTTTTTCCGGCGGGGTGCTATCTAGTCCGGGATGGATAGCATTCTGGGTGGCGGCAGTTTCGATTGTGGTTAAAGAGTGGCTTTATCGATACACTATCAGGGTTGCCGTAAGAGTTAATAGCAAGGCAGTCGTAGCTAATGCCTGGCATCATCGTTCCGATGTTTTTTCTTCCGTTGGTACTGTTTTAGGTATAGGGGGAGCTATAGTTCTGGGAGAGCGTTGGCGAATCCTCGATCCTTTGGCTGCGATTGTAGTATGTGTTTTTATTATTAAGGTGGCCGTAACTATATTCTTAAGCAGTGTGGGGGAATTGCTGGAAACATCTTTGAATGAAGAGGCTGAAAGTAAAATTTTGGAAATAGTTAAAAGCACCCCGGGCGTACAATTCCCTCATAATATGAAAACAAGGACTATAGGCAGCAACGTAGCCATTGATATCCATATTAAAGTGGATAAGGGCTTTAGTATAGTACAGGCCCATGATATAGCAACTAAAGTCGAAGAAAAACTCAAGAATCATTTTGGTGAGAGAACTTTCGTTTCGGTTCATACCGAGCCCTGTGATTAAAAAAGAGATATTTTTGCTATGGGAAAATTAAAAAGCGAATTAACTTGGTCATTTTCGCGTGACCGCCTCTTTAATGAGTGCCGGAGGGCTTATTATTACAATTATTACGCTTCATGGGGTGGGTGGTCAAAAGATGCGGATGATTTTTCCCGTAAAGCTTACATTCTTAAGAATATGCGGTCTATTGATATATGGATAGGTGATATTATACACCAGATTATTAAGTGGGTTATCCAGAACAAAGTTGTAAAAAAAAATATTACCTTTGAAGAGTCAAAGCAAAAAGCCAAACAGCTATTAACTAAAACTTGGGAACAGTCACGTAGCCGGTTGTGGGAGGATAATCCTAAATACAATCTTAATTTACTAGAGCATTATTACAAGCGCGATTTAGATAGGGAACTGCTGCGTAGCAAGCTTGAAAAGGTCACAAAAAGCATAAACAATTTTTATCATTCTAAGCTCTTTGAGGAACTATCATTTCTTTCTAAAGAGAGCTTTTTAAGCGTTGAAGATTTGGATAGCTTTGACTTTGAGGGCACTAAGGTTTTTGCCATACCTGATTTTGCTATTAAAAGTGAGGGGTATTATCTATATGATTGGAAAACCGGCAAGCCTTCTGATAAAGACGTACTGCAACTTTCTTTTTATGTACTCTATGCGGTTGAAAAGTGGGGTGTTCTCGAAAAGAGCATACATGTAGTCCCTGTCTATTTAAACCAAGAGCATGTTTCTTTTAAGCCGGTAGAAGCTTTAGCTGTTGCGGATGTAAAGATTTACATGAGGGAAAGTATTGCTAAGATGAAGAATATCTTGGCGGATTCCAGTAATAATGTTATTGATGTTCAGAAATGCTCTAAATCCAAGGATGCTTGGAAATGCAGGAATTGTAAATTCCAGGAAATTTGCACATAGCGATAAACTATTTTTTAAGGAAACAAAATGGCTGAAATTAATTAAAAGGAGATGATACGATAATTGTTCCATGACAGTTGGTGAAAGCTCTGGATTATCGGTAAAATACACAGATAGTCTCAGAGTAGATAGGTTATAGGTTGTATGTTTGCCTTGGGGCTTAATTGA
>JAQUWY010000009.1 GCA_028692655.1 Candidatus Omnitrophota bacterium
ATTCATCGCCCGAGAGCAAAATGCAGGAAATTATGTGGCTGACTATCGTTGCGCATTTAGAGCAAATTCATACCGATCCCTATGAGTTAGAGCTTGCCCGGCCGCTTGATTATGGCCATGAGTGGGGCCATCGTTTAGAGATGGTGACGAACCACCGGCTTAACCATGGCGAAGCAGTGGGCGTAGGGATGGCTATAGATAGCTACATCTCTTACAAACGAGGCTACATTAGTGAAAAGGAGTTAGAGCGTATTTTAACAGTTTTAGAGGCAATTGGCTTACCTATATATGATATAGGGATAACTGTGGGGGCAATCTGGCCGGGCCTGGAGAGTTTTCGCAGGCACTTGGGTGGAGAGCTCACTATTTCATTGCTTGATGGTATCGGTAAAAAACAAGATGTGCATGAGATTAATAGGATAGAAGTGTCTTCAGCCTTGGGCTATTTAATGAATAGGGAAATGCGCCGTAGGATTCCCGCACACATAACTATTGATAAACCTACCACACCCATAGTTATAAGAGATATCATAGCACGCAGTAGGCCTAAGAAAGAGCCTTATGAGCCAAAAAATAATTTACCGCCGATAATTCGGGATTATATTGTGCGTGATAAGCCGTTTGATAATGGTGGTTTGCCTAAGCCTATAGAAAAGAATGCTTATCCTTTTACTGTGCCAAGTGAAAAGCACCGCATGTTAGCTACTAGATTTGGAGAAAAAGACTTAGGAAGAGTAACCTTTAGGAAAGACTTAACCGGAAGATACAGAGTTTTTCAGGTAAGCCACGTTGAATATCCGGTTTCTGATATAGATACCGATTATATTGCGGAATTAATTAATGCCAGAAAAGGATTTCTAATAAATGCCCCGCCGCAGCTTACTTTAAATTTTACTCTGGATTCTGAAAAACTTAAGGGAACCAGCAAGGGCAAGATTTATTTAGCCGCGGCTGAAACCTTGACCTCGACCATCAATTTACATCCTCTCTTGTGCTTTACGCCTGAAATAATTCAGGAAGATGCCTTATTTCATCAAATCAATTCAATAAAGAAAAATCCTTCCCGTGACTCTCTTTCGGCAAATTTAGACTATTGGGTTAAGTCTCCAGCAGAAAAGCTTAGTTCGTTTTTAGAACTGGCGAGATTGCTGAGTGGCCATATTGATAATGAATATAAATCGGGATTATTAAAAACCGCTTTGGCAAGAAATTACTTAATAAGAATACTAGCGAATTTAACAGATATGAGTGTTGAAGATATTGCTGTTATGTTTATCAGAAGGGGTTTATCTTTTTTTGATTTAAAAGGTATAGGGATATCTTTGAAGAAATCTCTAAATATAATTCTGGATAAATTCTGTATTTATCATTTCTCATGTGATCCGCAAGATAGAGGCCTTCCTATTGTTGTAGTGTTTGATCAAGGAAATGAAAATGGTTTTTTATTTTTAATTGAGATTGAACAGGAATACCCAGGCAACTGGAGTATTGATTATGATCCTGAGGCCGGATATATAGTTGCAGGGGGTGTAATTTCTCAGGGTTCTGAGGTTGATGAGAACATCAGAAATTCAGTCTCTCTATTAAAAGATACTGATTATGTAGGAGCGTTAATGTATGGCGGCAGAGGTAACAATTTTTTTGATAACGGGATTGAAGGGTTTTTCTTCGCGCCTATTTTACTTTTCGCTGCTTCTGCAAGCAGCATTGAAATTGGCGCGAATATGAATTCTTTACTGCTTTTTGTGCCGGCCTTTTTGATATGTTCTTTTGTATTGATCGGCTTTCACTTTATAAGGGCTCTCTGGCGAAGATATTACAGGTCCATAATAGTCTCTAGTTCAAAATACCCGGAAGTATTGATTAGAAATTTTGAAGATGATGTGGAACCTTTTATTCGCGGGCAAGATTACTCTTTAGCGGTAAAACTTCCAGAAAAAGCTCTTGATTGTAAAACCCGGAAAGCCTTACGAAACTTACCGGCATGGGTTAAAACTAAAGAAGATATTGTTGTGTATAGCTTAATGGAGCTAACAAAAAATCTAGTCCATAATGGCAATTATATTTGGCCGGGCAAACCCTTGAAAGCTTCGTTCAAAAAACGCGCGGGAAAATTAGTTGCTATTTTTAGTAATCCTTTGCCTAATGAAGGGTTTAATTTTGATGAGGCAAGCCAATTTGGGTTTACTACTTGGCCGAATAAAAGAGATATTGTTGCTGGCTGGGGCCAGGGGTTATTTAGAGTTAGAGCTTTTTTTGAAAAAAGTATTGTTGCCGGGCAAATGACGGTAATGGCCGGTGATAAATTATGGGTAGTTACCGGTGAAGGCGTTGAGTTAACTTCGGTGCCTTTTCAGAAAAAAGTAACCATAAAAGTTGAGGTATATTTATCTGCCGTATCAAATGGAATAGCAGACAAAAACAGAGCCAAAGCCCTTCTTCGAAGCCAAAGCAAACAAATTTCTCTGGATAACGGCGGAACAGGCCCGCAGTTAAGAATAGTCTCAATCGGCGGGATGTTTGAAGCCTTTTGCGGGCCTTCAAGTTCTCATACTGCCGGCGCAAATAAAATCGGCCGGGCAGCGAGAGAATTTATCGAGAGTAACCATTTAAAAATTGGACAGTTGTCAGGTATTAAAGTTGTTTTATACAGTTCTTTTGCTACAACCGGCCAAGGCCACCAGACTCCCCAGGCTTTAATGGGAGGATTACTTGGTGTTACTATGGATGATAACAGCCTTAAAGATGCGGC
Organism: Candidatus Omnitrophota bacterium; assembly: GCA_028692655.1. Taxonomy (GTDB): domain Bacteria; phylum Omnitrophota; class Gorgyraeia; order Duberdicusellales; family 4484-171; genus JAQUWY01. The sequence goes on from JAQUWY010000009.1 coordinate 2,753, forward strand.
AGAAAATGCCGGTATAAAAGAGACCGAACTCAGGAAGGATGCAGTAGGAAAACATGAAGGATTTGTGTCTATCGCAGGTTTTGATATTCCTTTTGTTTTAGAAAGTGACACTGAAACTTCAGTTAACCATCCCAATACGGCAATTGTCGTTGTGCAGGGCAAGAATAAAATAATAAAGATTGTGGGCGAATCTCTGGGAGCTGCTAAAATTTTTGCCAAAGCTCATGTAGAGGACGAAAGCGGCAACATAATTGAAGAATTGGGGGTTGTCAGCGAACATCAAGGCAAGGCAAAGGCTCTCGATCCTCATGATTTCACTAAAGCCGGTGAACTTTTTTCTTTAGCTAATGCGGCCGGTAAAAGATTTTTTGACGTTGTGCTCGAAAAAGAAATTGAAAATATGGGTTCAAAACAGGCTGTCTATTCTTTTCAAGAGGAGCTAGTAGGCACAATGTTTAGAAGTATTGAAAGAGGGCTTGTTTGCCGGGAATCGACCCTTGCCAGGTACGCGGGAGATGTTTCCTGCAGGTTTAAGAAGTATTTAGAAGATAATGATCAGTTTGATGACTGGTATGTGAGGGCTGCTCTGTATGCGATTTCGGTATCTGAAGAAAATGCCCGGGGACGGCTGATTGTTGGTGCCCCTACCGGAGGCTCTTGCGGAGTAGTCCCGGGTGTGCTTTACAGCTTTTGTGAAGCAAAGAAAAAACTCGGCCAGATAGTTGAAAAGGAAAAGCTTATTGAGGCCCTTTTCCTTGCTCAGGTAATAGGAAGAATTGTCCAGGTAAATTATACTCTTGCCGGAGCCAAGGGGGGCTGTCAGGCTGAGATAGGGGCTGCTACGGCAATGGCTGCCGGTGCGCTGATGTATTTAGAAGGAGGAAATGACGAACAGATTTTTAACGCTGCATCTTTTGGCCTTCTTCATTGGTTGGGAGCAACTTGCGAGCCGGCAAAGGGTTATGTTGAAGTTCCCTGTATTGACAGAAACGGTTTGGCGGCGGCTTTGGCAGTATTAAGTGTTTTTAAGGCCTTAACTTTTAAAGGGATAATAGATTTTGATTCTGTAGTTGAGAAAGTTAAACAAGCCGGAGATTGTATGCCCCAGATGTTTAGGGAAGATTCCAGAGGAGCTTTAGGTACTTTTAGAGATAAGTCTTTGGCCAAGATGATTGGTGTTTCAAGAACTTTGTGGGAAAAATCTGAGAAATTTCGTGGCCAAAAGTCAAAAACGATGCATAAATGGGTTAAGCAGAAACCCCGGCTTGAACAAATAAGAAATGAGGACGTTTTTGACTTAAGGTGTGAAAGGCCGGAATTTGACGGATTTAGCCTGAGGCCGTTGTTCTATGCAGATTGTCTTGAATTAATCAATATTTCCGGTTTACCTTTTAACCAGTTGGACCTTTTCCCTGAGGAAATAAGAAAGTTTGGAAATGCTATATGCTTGGCTATTACAGATATAACTACAGACTTTAAACTTAATTTAACAGCCTTGACGAGTATGTTGAGACATATTTTTTCCCGTGTTGATTACTTTAAGATTAATGTGCGCAGCCGAATGGCTGTGTGCTCCGGATTTAGCGCAGGGCTTTCCGCATATATTTTAGGAGCGGAAAAATTTGATGAAATTTCAAGAGCCATAACTATGGCCATAACAAATATGCTTGGTTCAACTTATCATGTAGAGCCAAATTTCAGGGAGTTACGCGATGCTGCACTCATGAGTTCCCATTTAGCGGCTTTGGTCAGCTTAAGCGGCAGAAATTATCCGATAGAACTTCATTTTGCCGCAGGTTCAGTGGAGATGATAAATGGAGTTAGTAATAGCAGCCATTCTAAAGAAAACGGGGATACAGGAAGCCTCGATAACGGCGGCCAAACAATGCGGCATGCGATGCCCGGAACAGGAAATAGCGCCGGCTTTTTTATGCCCGCCTCGAATAATTTATGGGATGCCTTAATCGAGCGCCAAGAAGGAATAGTAAAAGCGTTAGAAGAAAGGGCAAATCAATTGGATAATGCTGATCCTTATTATAGCAGATTATATAGAAAATCCGCGGCAACTGAGCAGGAAAGATTGGCAGCTTTTTTAAGTTACAGAGTTTCTAACACCCCTTCGACAAGCAACAAACAATCTAATTTGCTGTCTCTCGAAAACGACGGAAATTTTTCAAAGGCGGAACCCGGAATAAGCATTGTGTCTTCCGAATTTACGAAAGAAAGCCTTGATAACGGTGGCTTTAATAGGAAGCCTTTTGACGTAAGCCCTAAAGAGGTTCTGCGTCATCTTTCAGATGCTCCTAACCGAGAATATAATGGCCGGTTGAGAGAGAGGGAGGTTGTGTCTTATCACGGCAAGCTGGTTATGGCACCTGTTCCGGAATTATTTTATCATGGGACATCAAGCCAACGCGTAAAAGATATGATTTTAGAATCGGGCGGTTTTTTAAATCCTCAGCCTGAAGAAGATCATTTAGGGGCTATTAAATATTTCACTTATCTTGATAGTCGAGGTGAAACTGCTAATATTCATGCATTTGCTCAAGGCGCAGTCCACAGATTTGGCGGAAGGCCAGTTATTCTTAAATTTAAACAAATAGATTTATCAAATCATAATATTCCGGTAAGCCCGGGAAGCCTTGATCTATTTATCAAAGATTTATTGACAGGTGAGTACCGTTATGTTTTTGATGCTAAGAAAGGTGACATGTATATAAAGGTAGGCCGCTGGGACGGTTACGATTACACCTGCTTACCTATTCCTTTATTTTTATTGGCAGAAGATAGTAAAAAACAGCTCATTGAGGCTCTAAAGCAGGATGCCAGGGATAAAGACGTTAATTTGAGTGAAGAAGAATTAGCTGTTATTTACAGAGCTCTTTATGCAACCGGAATTAAAAAATATAGAGTTGTATTTAGCCTTGATAATGGTGGAAGCAGGCAAACTTCAAGAAAAGAGGTGGATAGAACCAAGAATTTGTTCGAGTCTCTCGACAACGGCGGTAAGAAGATAGGTGCACCGGATGAGGCAGCCCAGCAATTATGGAATTTATGGCGTCAAGGAATAACCGTTGTCTTTGACCAGAAGCCCGAAAGGGGGCAAGCACTAAAAAAGAGATTGGTCAATGAAAGAGGATTTGCTTCTAATAGAGTGCAGGTTTTTACCGCACAAGGTTATGCAATTATGGCGATTAAAGAAGGTGAATTATCTCCGATTACCTTTGCCGTAAATAATTTAGCGAATATACCTGCAAAGCCGGCCGGGCCGGGAGGCAGAATGGCTTTCTCATTGAGGTCAAGCCATGTTGCACCAGGGTTTAGTGTGCTGAATGGCGCCGGCAAATTGACTGTAGATAATATTCTCACGCGCCTTGATATTTATGTAGAATCTCGGGTGGCCAGAAGGGGAGGCCGCAATGAGAATGAGGATGAATCTTTCTTAGACAATGGCGGTTTTTCCAATAATGGGCTGCGGGTAGGAGAGGTTAGGCCTTTTTCGAAAAGATATATTGAGCAAGCGCAAAACAGCTTAGAATCAGGAGTTAATAGATTATGGTTGAGCATTTTCCCTTTCTATCGGCATGGCTATGAGGCTGCTTGTCAAAAAATACAAGAAAAATTTGTAAGAAATGACCCTTTTGACATGCAGGGTGTAATTGTTGGCAATACGATTGAGCTGGCAAGATTTTCTAAAGATTTTTTAGTAAAGTGTTCCAGCTGTATCTCTGCCGAGGATAATGATTTGGCCGATAACGCTCTTAATAAAGCCTTGGAGAATGTTTATCAGCATGGAAGAAACGCGAATAACGAAGACAGGGGAGCCTTGTTATTACGTTTTCGTATTTTAAGCCCAAAGCGCGGGCGTTTTTCTTTTATTCTTTTAGATAGAGGTAAAGGTTTTATTGATCGTTACGGAAAAAACGCACCTATAGAAAAAGCTGTATTGCCAGGTGTATCGTTTGGAGAAAAAGGGAAGCTTGGTATGGGTTTAACGATCATGGTTGACAATTCTGACCATATCTTAATTACCACCGTAACTGGCCAGGGAAAAAGAAAGTTGTGCCGGCATTGGGAAAAAGGATTTGACGCGGAACAATTTCATCACGATGCTCCAGTTGAAAGCGGAACAAGAGTTGTTTTTATACGCGATGTATCTTTACGGGAAAGAGAAAACAAACAAAATGCTATAAGGCCAACAGGGCAGATAAGAAGGAATTTTCTAAAAACTATTTTGTTTGCGGGTGTTTTATATTCATCTTCGGGAAATAATCTCATGGCTCAGCAGGGGCTCAATGTTGATGTAAGTAAAAAAATCAACGACCAGACTCAAGGTAAATTCCCGGAACTGGTTAATAGAATAAATAACGTTGTTTCCAAGCTCCTGCTTAAGCATAGCCAGAGATATTATGATATTGAAGTAATAGATGTAGTGTTTAAAGAAGGCAACCCTTGTCCGGTGAGAGTTTACATAAATAAAGCAAAAGGCGCCACTCCCAAGCCTGTTTTTAAGAATGTGTTTTTTAGCCTCAAGGACATAAAAAATCCGGGCTTAAAAGAGGCAAAGATTGCCGAAGTAGAGACAGTCATTTATGGAGATGAGTTCGAAGGAGTCAGCAAGGAAGGGCTAAATTGGATAGGCTATATTCTTAAAGTTTTATTGGCTGCCACTGGGTTAGGGCTGCTCGTTTTAATTATTCGCGATGCTGGGTCCAGGCTTTATCGTTATAGGATTTTTAGACATCGAGAAAGAGTTAGAAAAGAACAGCACCAAAGAGAAATAAATCAGGCTTCCCAAAGAGCCGGCAGGGGGCATCAGGATAGACAAAAAAGTAATAAGAGAAGAAACAGCTTTTCAGTTCCCATTTTACCTTTTATTTACACTGGATATAATTCTGGGCAAGCCTTAAGTATTCCTGAATTAGTTATGTTTTTGGCAGTTTTGCTGTTAGTACCGGTTTTGTATAAGGTTATCCAAAGGGTATTCTCTAAGAATTCTTTTGATGCAGAAAACATATTCATTGAAGATGATAAGGGATTAGGAATATCTGCAAAGATAAAATCCGGTGTTAGCGAAAGTGAATTTGCGCGGCTGCTGGGAGAATGGGGAATGCTTGCTGCTTCAGCTGAAGCTTTAAAAATGAGAAGGGCTATTCTTATTGGCCCAGGTAAAGGCATGCAGGGATTTATCGAATACAATATTGTTGGCCGAGACTGCTCTATGGAAGCGGTTAAGAATATGTGGCATGTTGACAGAATGCCGGTAGAGTTTACCGATGGTGCCATTTATATATTTTACATAGGTACTAAACCGAGAGGCTTATACAAAAAATCAGCGGTTGGGCTCCTGCGTTATGTTATCGAAGAGTCTTTGTTAGCCGGCGGCGAAGGGATAGTGGCCGGTAGGAATGCGGCCCGCGTTTTTTGGAGTAGTGTTACAGGAAGTAATTCGTTATATTGTGTGGGAAAAACAAACGGTAAAATACCGGCATTTTGGGTGGAACGAAAGCCTTCCCAAGAAGCTATGCAGAAGAGTAACCTTCGGATTGACGGCCAGCTAGCTATAGTTAGCCCCAAAGGGGCAAGGCAGTTTATATCGCGCTATGGCCGGTTGCAAAAAAAATTATTAAGAAAAAGCACCCTACATCAATACACTTACAGAAAAACCAAAGAAAGGGCAGGGCTATTTGTTATGGCAGGTTTTTCATTAACGGGATCAGTTGGGTTTCTTTTGCTTGCTTACTGTGCGTATATTTATGGTTATGGAGTTATTGAACACATACTGGGTTTTTTTATAGTGATGTTACCGGCAGGAATCTTGGGGGCTGGCTTGGGAGCTTTGCTTGGGTTGCTTTTCTGGATTTTTATAGATAAGTTTATTGTTCATCCATTAGAGATGATATCTAAATTATTTCATGATGGCTGTGATTTTTTAATAAAAGGGATAGCTGTCAAATCTAAAAGAGCGTTTAGGGAATTAAGGGCAAGATTTTCTAAAGAAAAATCTGATAAATTCCCTCTGAGTTTAGATAACGGAGGAGATTTTTGGAGTGATTTCTATTGTCATTCTCCGAATGTTTTCTTTGGAGAAGGAAATCTTGCCCAAAGGCATTATCAATCAGATTTGGTCATTCAGGCATTTCCTAAAAGGCTGATAAAAAAAGGAATTTATCGGAAAAGTAAACCCTGGTATGACAGCATTCCGCTGGCGCTAAACTCACCAAGCGCACGAAAAATAGCTAAAAGTATAGAAGCCCTAAAGAGAATAAAACCACGCGGCAAAAATAAAGGTATATCAGAAAGAGCTAGAAGGCTTGAAAAAGAAACAGCGGTCATAGAAGTTGATATGCCCAGCCACTTTCTACTTTATGGCAGAGACGTTTTTAATCAAGCCTATTATCAAGTTACTCATGTTGGGAAAGGGAGCCGGACAATTTATGTGCCAATGATGTTTATGGAAGACGTAGAGGATCTTAGTTATATAGCTACAATATTACATCACGACCAGATGGAAATAGAAGATTTTTCAAAATTTCTGGAAAGAGGAGAAATCGTAACTAATAAAGTAGTCGAAGATGCCCATGCAAAAGCCATGAAGGTAGACCCTTTTGGTGTATACAGAAGGATAAGTATACGATGCAGGCGGATGATGGCCGTAAGTGATATGTTTACTGTTGCTGTAGTGAGGAAGCAGCGTGAACAGGCGCGCAGGGAAATTGCTAAAGAAGAAAAACGATTGCAAGATATGGAAATGTTACATAGCGTATCTAATAAGGAAGCGCTTGAGCCGAGGATAATTCTTGACCGCTTATCCAGGTTGCATATTTTGATGGCCTGCCTTTATGATTTTGAAGATAGCCGCGATAAAGCGGTCAAACATTACGGGTTGGCAATAGAATCTCTAAAAGGTATTGAGGAAAATCCTGATATTGATACGGGTTGGCTTCCTATGCAAATCAACTTTAGGATTGTGTACATTTTAGCCAGGCAAAAGATGCTTAGCCGCTTGAGGAGAGAGATGGTATTCTTGAGCCGGTTAGAAATAGGCCGTGAGGCTTCTGAAAGCGAACAGGAATCTTTTAGGACGCTTATGGAATATGGATTTTATTCTGTGCGGCACGAGGTAATCGGTATTCTAAAAAAGCATTTAAGTAATACCATATTAAACAGGGCTTCAGGCACTGAATACGCGAGGATACTTGAAGCTATAAAATTTATAAAAAGGTGTAAATATTTCCCGAACAAGGGTAAAGACGGGCAGAACAAGCCTCTTGATAACGGCGGTTTAAAGCTGTCTCATCAATATGAAGCGATGATTTGTCATTCCATTAACGTTTTTGTAAGGGATTTATCATCGACCACGGCTTTTCGAAACGGAAAAGTTACTATTAGCCGGGAAGGGCTTACCGGAAAAATAACTCAGGATTTAAAATATTTACATCAAGGGCTGAAGCCGTTGGTTAAATTTATTGGGCTTTCTATCAAGTCTGTAAACGAGGGAGGACAGAAAATAAAAATCAGGGGATATCATTTGGATAATCCGGCCTTATGCTTTCTTTTACCAATTAATCCTGTTTGTGAAATCGATATCGCCCAGGTCCAGCCTTTAACAGAAAATGATTTGCCAGATGAACTAAACGCGCTCTTACGAGACTACCAAGATTATTATTTTGGCGAAAGCCTTGTTGTCACTTTTTCAAACCAGAGCCTTGACAATGGAGGAACATCTTTTCCTGGAACGGATAATGCCAGGATAAAAGTATTAATTCTTTGTAATCAGAATAAAGAGCGTTCGCCGTTAGCGGCAGCTATGTTGAGGAATAACCTGCCTGAGGATTTAAAAGGTAAGGTGGAGATTGCTTCCGCGGCTATTTATGATATAGCGCCAGATCCCACAATAGATATGTATACCGAAAAAGACCCCATTTTAAGCAGGCATTCGCCACGCTGTCATACGGACGCTGACATCAAAGAAGCAAAAATTATTTTTGTAATGACCGCAAGGCAAAAGGAAACAATTTTGCGGCTTTATCCCGGCTGTGAGGACAAAGTAAGATTATTCTTAGAAGAAGGAGATCTGAATACTTGCATGCAGGATCATCCTTCAACAAGCGAACTTTTCTTGCCTTCGGCAATTCCGTACAAGCATCTACGTAGACAGATTGAAGAAAACTTAAATAGCGTATTTAGAAGCGTACGAAAGGTTGTTTCTGAAAACTGGAAACAGGATGACACTGCCCGAAAAGCTATCAATGACGGTGTTGTCTTTATAAATATAAATGATTTAATTGAGAGCCCCCTTAGGTTTACGCATAGGCCAAGCCCGGGTAAGCAAATAAAGGGTACTCTTGGTAGTGGCAGCTCATCTCATCCTGAACCGGGATGCCAGTTTCCGGAAGTTATTATAAATAACGCGGCATCTACCAGGATTTTTAAAAACGAATTAATTAACGAAATGATTCTTGGAGGCTATCGGCCGGATATTTTAAATTTTTCTTTAGATGACGCCGTGGATGAAGAAAAAAGCTTAATATTTAACTATGGCGTAATAGAGGTGGTTGTTTTTAATGTAAAAATAGAGTTTTGGAAAGGGATGAAAGTATTTTCTCTTATAAGGAACAAAAAAGTCATTGGCCACGGCGCTTCAATATACTATGCTTCAGAAAAAGAAACCAAATTCAGGTTTGGAATACACGGAGGCCGTAATGCTCGGGCCGATAGGCAATATCGAGGCATGGGGCTTGGTTCTATGGTCTTTCCGGTTTTGCTTGATATATTAGCGAATCAAAAGATTTATGGGGACAAAATGGTTGGTTTTCTTGAGGTGTGGCAAACGTTTGCTGATTGGTTTAGCGAAGACACTATTCGCGGAATGGAGAGTATAGTTAGGATAGCAAAAAGATATGGTTTTTCAGGCGGTAGGATTAGCGTTTATGATTTACGAGTAGGCTTGGATTTTAGAAAACATTCTTTAATAGATAAAAGCCTTGATAATGGCGGGAAGAAAAAACCAATAGAAGCTGGGGTAACTTTGAGCGGTATCAATAAAGCGATGCCTGTTGAAGTTATTCTGGAAGATTTTGAAAAAGGAGTTCAAGAGCTTTTGGAACATCCTACGGTTGAAAGCGTAAGCGTTGAGAGTATTTACTGTTATTATAAGGAAAAAATAGAAAAATCGGTAATCACCGCCTATCTTGTTGATCGAGGTTTCAATAAAATAGATAAAGATTTATATTCTCTTCCCGAAAACACTGTTTCTGCCCGGCAGCCGTCACTTGATAACGGCGGCCAGGAAAACTTTTTGCATTCTGTCAATGTTTGGGACATCAGCGATTCCGATAGGAAACTCATACGTCTATGCTTAAAGTTTTTCTTTAAAAGGGGAGTGTATTTTGAAACTCATTTAGATGATGTGGAGCAGGAAGTCTTTTGTGCTTTCATAGAGGCAAGGAAAAATAACCGTGGTATTTCGGAAGATGAACTTCGTAAGTTATCTTGGAGGACTATAACAGCTATTTTGCGGGGAGAAAAATCCCGGCGGCAGTTAAAAAATGATATGTATCATAAGAAAACAAGAGTTGTGTATGAAAACTCGTTTGCCGGACGGCTTAGGGAGTTGATGGATAAAAACGATTTAATGCCAAGAGATATCATGCGGATTATTGGAGTAGGGAAGTCTACTCTTTGGTTTTGGCTCAAAGGCAAAACTATGCCCAGCAGGGAGAATACATTAAAACTTGCAAAATATTTTAATGTTACGGTGTGGTATTTTTTATCCGGAATGGAAAAAGAAGAGTTTATGGTGCAGCAAGTATCTCCTGAGGATAAAACTGAATACGGGAATTTAGTAGCACGCAAAATAAAACTTTTAATGTATGAAAAAAATTTGACTATGGATGAGCTTGCCAAAAAAGTAGGAGTGACAAAAGCCGCTGTGTCTGTTTGGATGAAGGGGAGGGTGTTGCGTTTGCCTTTGAAACGGAAAAGAAAAATCGCGAAGGCCTTTGGTGAAAAAACTACAGATATATTTGGCAAGCATCGGCGCATTAAAAAATCTAATTCTCAATCGAGCTTGGATAATGGCGGAAAAATGACGGTCAGAGAACTTTTTGCCAGGAATGAAAAGCTGGCTGGAGTTACAAGCCCTGCTTTAAGACATTTTGGTTTCGGGGAAGGCTATGCCAGCGGACAAGGGGCAGTTGAAAAAACAGAAGAATGGCTTAGAACACAAGAAGCTCAAGCGGTAGGGTGGAATCCTGAAGCTTTGCATAATTTTATAGCTGTTGTTACTGAAATAGAAAAAAATGCGGCTAACTGCATAAATGAAGATGTTTCGCGGGTTGAATTCCCTCGGATTATCTTAGATGATTTTCAAGGGGGGGCGGCCGCTTACGATGAAGAGTTGGATGCCTTAGTAATCCCTTTAACTCCGCCTCTTAAGGCGAAATTAACAATTGCCGATATTGCTGAAGCAATTAATGAAGAAATTGCCCATCGTATATTTGCTTTGGGCTTTCCCTTCGCAATACAGTCACAGGGGCAAAAAGAATTCTTTGTTGCTTGCGGCCTCAAAGATAAAGAAGAAAGAAGCCATAAATATCTCACCATGAGATTGTCTATAGAGGAGCAAAGTAAGCTTGTCAGAATTATGAAAGCGTTTTATGATTTGCCCGATTATTTTTACGAAGAAGTTTTAGTTGATAAGCTTCAGGCATATTTCTTTCCCGATTTCTTAAAGGAAGCTCGCCGAAGTATAAATAGTAGAAACAGTTATTTTGCCGCTCCACAGGCAGTTGATGATCATAGCAGTCTCGGAGATTTAGGGTTTTTTGCTTATTTTGTTTTAATGGGCGAACTAACCGGAGATTTAGAATATACCAAAAAGGTGACAGATAACGCGAAAGAGCTTATCCTTCGCCGCCAGAGCGGCCGCAATAAGGATGATTTCCAATTGGAGATAGAGGAATTAAGCGATGAGCCCAGAGAATATACAGCCGATGAACCGGAGTTTTTCGATTCTTTAGTTGATGCATTTCGCATAGTTTTCAACGCGGTTAACCTTAAAGCTGAAATAAATCAAAGCCTTGATAATGGCGGTTTTTTTTCGTATAGAATAGATACAAATCGGTTGCGGCAGAATAACGAGAGATCGTTTTTTCCGTACCCGCATGCTGAAGTACCGAATTCAAAAAGAAGTCAATTTCTCCTCTTCCGTGGCTGGCGGGCGATTGGCTTTCTTGGCGGAGTTCAGTGTTTCGGCACACAGGCGCGGCTGGCAGGGACTTTCGCTGCCGCAGCCGGTATTTTAGATAAAGAGGAACAGTTTATACGGCCAGATACCCGGGCTCCTCCTAAAAAAAGCTACAAAACAGATGATACTCGCCGTAGACTATCCGCAGAGATTTTTCTATCCGCTTTTGATAATGGTGGCCAAAATAATATCTTAGGAAAAGATGAGGCAAAAGAAAAGAGGCATAGATTCAGCCGATTTATTAAAGGTTTTATTTTGGGATTCGCCGAATCCAAGGAAGAGATTACTGAAATTGATATCCGTCAGATTGGCTATTTATATTGGACTATTGAGCACGGTGATTTAGATATGATTACGGTATTTGAATCAGTGATACCAATTGCGCCGTATCGTTCGCGAGAGGATTCTTCAACGCTAACTGAAATTGAAGACTTTGACGGAAACATCATAGCACAGTTTAATAATCACGAAGTAATTCCCCAGCAGGTTAATGATTTTTTAAGGTGGATTAATTTACCGCAAAGAGTTTATAAAGACCCGCGTTTTTATGAATCATTGGCTAAGTGGATTGGTGATACAAGCTCGTGGGAGGATGTTGGATTAGAGAAGCCTTCAGTTCGCGCGGCAATCGCCTTTTGGCTTTTTCACCAGGTTATTCATCCTTTCTATGACGGTAATACACGGGCAGGCTGGGATATTATGAATATACTCAGACAAAGGTTAGAGCTTGAGCCTATAGAATTTCCCCAAGATACTGAAAATCATGGCCTTTATTATGAAACTTTTTCCAGAAAACAAAACCCGCGAGGGTTTCTTGAATGGTTTAAACAGCTTGAAGGCAAAAAACAAAGCCTGCCTGACTATTGTTTTGACAATGGCAGTATGCAAAAAGAATATGCAAAAGTTAAGAATATCGCAGTGGTAGAAAAAGAGGATATGTGTATTGAGGATGGCGGCTTGCATGCCAGAATGGGGGTTTCTTTGGCCAAGGTGATTGGCAAATCTAAAAATGTAGTGCGTATTGAGAATGCTACCCCGGGATCAATTATGAAAGGTGTGTTTTGGGAAGGCCAAGGCCTTGATTTCTCTCCTTTAAGAGGCATGCTTCTTGGAATTAGGCAAGGAGATACAGCGAATATTGAAGTTAGGGGGTGCGGGGCTGAAGGCTTAGCCGCAGAGATAGTTGCAGTTTTGACAAGGGGTACTAATAAATTGGTAGCAGATGCTTTAGATTTACCCCAAGCATTTATTTTGCCTAGAAGCGTTGTCTGGCAGATAACCCGCAGGTGTAATTTCAAATGTGAACATTGTTTTACATCAGCGCATAGAAAATCAGGTAAATTAGATAGGGAATTAAACAACAAAGAAGCCATCTCATTAATTGATTGTCTTTCTAAACAAAGAGTAAAAGTTATAGAGATTACCGGAGGAGAGCCTACTTTAAGGCCTGATACGCCTGATATTTTACAGTATGCAGTAAATAGGGGGATGAAAATTAGCCTTGTTACTAACGCCAGTCTCACGCCCCAGTTATTAAAGGTGCTGAGCTATGTTAGCTGGCTTGGTATATCTTGCGATATCTACCATGTTAAGCCTCAAAGGCGAGAACGTTTAGAAGCTATAAAGAAAAGCTTACGGGATATTTTTGCTAAACGGCCAAAAATAAGATTAACTATTGAAACTTCAGTAGGCAACGTATTTGATGCCTCGGGCCGGAAATGGTCTCGATCTGAAATAATAGCTTATTTAACTTTGTTGATTAAGGAAATTCTTGAATCCAGCCCAGATTTTTCAAATCCTTTAGTATGGAAATTCATAAGGTTTATACATACCGAAGGTATGCCGCAAGAACAAACAAGATTTATAATGAGTGATAAATCTTACAGAAATATTATAGAAAAAATCGCAGGTGGTTTTCAAGGCGAACAGCGTGTCAAATTTGCTAATTTTGATGAGAAAAAGCCAAGATTTTTTATATCTGCCGGGGGTAAATTTAGCTTTGGCAGACAACGATGCGGATCGTTTAAGAATAGTCTTTTAGCGGATTCCCTTGATAACGGAAACAGGGATGCTAAATTTCCATCTGAGGAAATATCTATACCTACTAATATAGATGAGGTTAACGAGCTTTTTGATTCAATTGGGGCTTATAGTAATAAGCAAACTTCAGCGTTTTACAGAAGGTTGGTGGCTGCTGTTGAAAATAGGCACGTTTCCCGCGAAATTATGACGGCTTTAGCAAAAGGCTGGACAGAAAAGGGGTTACCCGGTGAATGGAACCAGGGCCTTTGGCCGTTGTTGCTAGCTTTAAGCGAAGTTGCCATTGACCATGGAGAAGCCACTATTGTATCCGAGCAGATGGATACTGTTATTCTTTATATAGTGCTGCGGATTTTACAAAATATGGATATAGATATAACTAAGCATAAAATGCCGAATGAAACCGAGCTCATAAACGATTTTGATATTGGGAGGATAGCTGAATACATAGAAGCTAATTTTAGTTTTATTGATACGGTAGAAGATGTTTCAGGCAATGTTGCTAATATTGTTGTAGGATTTTATAAGAGGGCTTTTGTGGAGAGCATTGATGTTGAGGACGGCAGGTATATCGTCTATGAGGCAGCCAGGAGAATCAGCGAGGTAATGTTAAACGGAGAAGACGACGGGGATTTTTCTCCTTTTTTTGATAATGGCGGTAGATCATTACAGGGTTTGCATATTGACCACGGTTTGTTGATTAAAAAATTTCTATTTACTAACCCTAAAGAGTTGGAAGATGTTATTGGAAATAGAGGCCCACCGTACAGCGAAATTGCTAAAGGATCCGGAATGCAACAGGATGGTGTTCGGCTTGCGTATCGCGGCATGCGTTTACAATTGCCTGGGTTATGTGATGCTTTAGAGAATGGTATTGAATCGAGATGGGAAAACGCGGTTATAATGAATGAGGCTGAAGACATTGGAACAACTTTTACTGATAACCCCGAGGAGGCAATTTCTTTTGCTTTTAAGCCAAATCCGGCAAAAAGGCCGCCCAAAGAGAATTTCTTGTGTGTGGTACTAGGAGTTGATAAAACTAAAAATGTAATATGGAGAGATGTAAAAGGACAGTATGAAACTTACGGGCTGGTTCCTTCAGGGTGGATTTTAGATGTATATTTGTTTGATAAAACTTATGGCCTTTTTGCAAAATATAATCATAGAAATCTTCTAAGCATCTTGCAAGATTATGGCCCGGCTAAAGATTTTGTTCAGAAAAGCGTTGTTGGATTAAAACCGTGGCCAAAAAGCATTTCAAACAAAAAAGACCACACCAAACCTCGTCCGGAGGTAAGCCAAGAGCAGGCAAGGCTGCGCTTTCAACAGTTAGAAAAACAGAATTTCCCAGGTGCAAGGGATGCTATCAACGAAGATTGGGTGCAAAATACACTACAAAAATATGCCCAACGTAATCCAGAAGATGCTCAATATATAGAATATATTAAGAGAAAAGGAATGATCCGTGCCGGCCCGGATAATAGAAAAATCATTTACGGCGGCAATAATCAAAATAAAGAAAATCCGGTAATCTTTATTGCTCTCAATGAAAACCCGTTTCCGGGACTGACTTTGGTTCATGAGTTGAAGGCTTTGGTTGCAGGAAATCATCAACAAGCAGAACAAGCAGAGCTCAACTATTACTTTATCGAAACTAACCCTCAAAATAGTATATACCAGGAGTCACATCTAGAGCGTGTAAGGAAAAACATTGATCGGTTTTTTCCACAAGACGCCTCTCTTCAATACTTACGCAAAAGGATTATTAAACCTAATCGAACTATAGAAGGCTTAATACCTTGGCGAGATGATAACCAAAAAATGCATTTTAGCTATGCCTGCCGCTTGCAGCACAATAATAGCCTGGGAGGTTATAAAGGCGGAGGAAGAATGAGTGACGAGCATTGCCCGCTAAAGGCAAGAGATGAGGCTGGCGCTCTTTCTGCGGAAATGAGCCTTAAAACCGCTGCCGCCAGCCTTCCTTTAGGCGGCGGTAAAGCCGATATAGTTGTTGATCCTAAAGGTCTTTCTTTAAGAGAAAGAGCCCGTTTAAGCCGCGGTTTTATTGTTATGCTGTTAGATAAAGCAGGGTTGAATGCAATCGGGCCTTATGTGGATGTGCCTGCTCCGGATATGAATACTGATGGCGTAGTTATGATTTGGTGGTTGGAGCAGTATCTAAAAATAATGATAGAGAATAATCAGATTTTTGATCCGCGGCTGCAGAAACATTTAGAAAAGTTTATAAAGGAAAAAGGCATTTGGGGAGTATCTTATAATGATTTAGACAATCCCCAGGAACCTTTAATCGTAGATGAATATATACAGATTGCCAAAGCTGATTCTACTATAGTTACAACCGAACTTGCTGCCTTTACCGGTAAGCCGGCCGGAGAAGAGCCGGGAGAAAAGGAAAATCCCGAAAATCCTTACCGGGGCGGTTCATGCGGCAGAGACAAGGCAACCGGTCAAGGTGGTTTTTTTACTTTGCGGTCAGCTTTACATTATTTAGGTGAAAGCGTTAAAGGTAAAAAAGTTATCATTCAAGGATATGGCAATGTTGGCAGTCATGCCGCGCTCATAATGTATGAGGCTGGGATGAATATTGTCGGCATACAGTCTGCTTATAGAAAAACTACCGGGGGAATCAAAGTTTTTAGTGTTTGCAATAAAGAAGGTATTGATATAGATGCATTAAATAAATGGATTGCATCTGAAATAGAAGCCCGCGGGACAACAGAATTTCCTTTTGAGGATTTTGAGGGAGTCCAAAGCATTGGGAGTAAAGAATTCTGGGGGCTTGATTGTGATGTTGTGGCTCCGGCAGCTAGAGCAAACGAGGTGACAGAAGAGGTCGCCGGAGTTATAAAAGCCAGATATGAGTTAGAATTAGCCAATGGGCCCAACACAACAGATGCAGAAGCAGTGCTGCTTAGCAAAAAAACTATGGTTTTGGTAGATATAATATCTAATGCCGGAGGGGTAGATGTATCATTCTTTTGCCAGGTGCAGAATTTAACTCATGAGCGTTGGGCTACTTCGGTTGTTGACAGAATGCTATTGGACAGAATAGAAAATTCTGTTGAAACAGTTATGGATTTTATGAAGGAGAATAATATCACTATGCGCGAAGCCGCAATAAAATTGGCTTTGCGAAAAATAGCTTATGCTGAGGCAGCGATAGATGGCAATATTGACGCCTTTAGGCAGTTGCCGGTAATGGAGCCGACGACCAATGTCTTAATTAATAGGTATATACAGGCGGGAAGAGCAGAAGAAATGGTTGCTTTAGCCGATATTAAATTGAATAAGCAGATAGATGGAGTGACAGAAGCTTCTTTAGATCGTTTTGGCCGTAAGAAAATTCTACGCGCAATACTCCTTTGCGGCCCGGTTACTTCTTATAAAACTGCTGTTTCCTGGAGAATAAAGAATAGGTTAAGAGACCAAGGAAATCGAGTGGTTTTAATTGATCAGGACATAAATTCAGAGGATTCTATAAGGAGTTTGATAAAGGGGAATCCGGAAACTCTTAACGTCTATAATAGTGAAGGGCAAGTTTGGGAGTTGGCCCAGCTAAAGGGAGATGAAATCCTAATAATTGAAGGTGAAAACCCCTATGGTTTAGCCGAGACTTTTGAGCCAGGCAACGTATTCAAGGTGTTTGTCCATGCAGCGCCAAGTTTTAGTTTTGTTATAAGCGAGCATGAAAGAAGGTTTATTGTTGCTCGAGAGTTACGCCTTTTTCGTGAACTTCTTGACCGTAAAAACCGCCGGAAAGAAGAAATGAGCCCAGAGCATATTTTAGCTTTGATGAGAAGCTGGGCATATCTAAAGGAAAGAGAAAACAAAAGAATCTATTCTCATTGGCCGGAGGCCGATATAACAATTAATACAGCTCTTTGTTATGAATGCTCTGTGATGCAGCCTCAAATAATAGAGATGTTAGTTGGTGCCAAGAAAGAGCTGCCTAGAGTAAGAGCTGAGGATAAAGATTTGGCTGAAGTGTTGTCTCGAACGATAGACGCTTATATAGCAATGTTTAAAACTTTAATTCCTTTGCCTGCGGATATGATTTCGGAGAATTCCCTTACCTGCCAGGGGTTAGGAGAAAAAAAAGTTCGGCTGTCTTTATTTGAAAGAGACCAAAGTGTTGACAATGGCGGTTCTTTACTTTTCTTGAACGACCAAGACTTAATAAAATTTTCTGGGGTTATGGGATATTTGTATGATTGTCTCATCAAGAGACTGGAAGGTAGGGAGCCATATTTAGTGGGCACACAGCTGCAGGAGGGGATTAGGCACGGCCTTAAACACTATATTGAACTATCAATGGTAATGTCATCTAATCGCGAAGTTACTAATCAAACTCTTCAGGCAGCAGCAAGGGATTTCGACCACGCCACTAAATTAATAGATTTTATCTGTATGCAGTTAGAAACTGGAACAAGAATTGAGGAGCAAAAATGGTTTGCTTTAGAGGGGCCTATGATGTTTCTCTCGCAGGGGATTATTGCTACGGCAGAGGCCCATCAAGATGAATTAAGGAAAGATCATTTGGCTGAACTCAAGGAGATAAGAGAACAGATAGTACGGATAAGAGAAAAATTTATTTTATTAACGCAAAAGGTAGAAGCATACTCTATGTCAGAAAATATTTCCGATGCGGAATCCTCAGAGCATATTTTTGATAATAATGGTGGAACTAGTGTTAATTTGCCAGACTTTCTTGATAACGGTGGAGAGCATAACCCATCCAACAGGTTCTGGCAGGGCATGCATGGCACCGAACCAAAAGACGATAAAACGCCGCAAGTGCCGTCTCCTGCTGAGGTTGAAGCGGAAACGGAAACGCCCGGGCTTTCCAGAGTCACACCGGATGAGGAAACCGACGACACCCCTTTACAAAGAAGATCGGCATTGTGGAAGCTTGCCGGAGCAATCTCACAACCCGGCTCTTTGCTTTATAAGACATTAGGCGATTTGGCCTCTAAAGATGCCAAGGAAGAAATATATCGAAATAGGAAAGAATTGAGAATGGGAGCCTTGGAATTATCAAAAATATTTCATGAAAAAAGAAAAATACTAGAAGGATTTCTGAGGGGTGAATGCAGTATGGCCGATCGTGAAAGAGTAAACTCTTGGATGGAAGAATATATAGATGGCGAAGCGGCTATGCACGCGCTTGACGAAAGCGTTACTTATACATTAGACGAGCGTACTATGACTATGTCTATTGTGAAGGATGAAGTAAGATATGATGAGGTATACAGAAAAATTTTAGCTCAATTAATGGCCCGGCCGCTTGATATTGTAGCGGGAGAACTTTTGGAGAGTTGCAAGCAAGATATAAGGCAAAATACGTTTTTTCTTAAAAGCATATATGAAATATGCAGGGAGTTTGCAGAAAAGTTAAGAGCGGAAAGAAAGAATCCAGAGTCCCGCGTCAGCTCGCCGGGCTCAAAAAGTCACAGGCTACAAGTCACAGGTCGCAAGTCGTCCCACGCCTCCTTGTCGGCGCCTGTCATAAGTCCGATTTTTAATCAATTTGCCGGTAATTTTAAGAATATTCTTATTGCACATGAATATTCTTTGGCAGGAAAACAAACATGTTTGTTTTTAGCCGCACGTATGAGTGAGCTCTCAAGAAAGCAACTTGAGGCTGTAGAAAAGAGTTTGGATGTATGGTTTGAAAATTTTAAGTTAATAAGACAATCTAATACAGTCTGGCAAGGAAATGACGGGCTATCGGTTCTGTCGAAATTGTCCGCTCATATGGGGCAGGCACGTGATATAGTTAAAGAATTTTCAGGAAACCAATCCGATGATCGTGATCTCTTTTTAGCTTTAAGAGTAAAAGGCGAGCCTATACAGATTTCAAATATCAACGAAGCGGGAATTCTTGGAGTTGAAGCAGTTATTGAAGTGTTGTTTTCAGGTCCGCAAGCAACTCTTTGCTATTGGCAGAATGCACCGCAGAATGAAATGTTTAAACATTTTCCGGATGACAGCGGGCTCGGCACAGTTGTTAATAAAGTTAGCCGGGGTTCAGCGCAAACACTTTTGGCTTGGACAATATATACATTAGGCAATGAAGGAGCTTCGATTGATTTGTCTTTGCCGGGAGCATACGAGCAACTTAAGTGTATGGGGTTTGGGCCTGATGAGCTTGATTGTTTAGGGTTTGCAAGTGAGGTTCCATATTCCTGGATAATCGGCAAAGAAGCCATAGAAGAAGGATTAAATAGAGCATCTCAGAAGACTTTGGCCTATCTTAGAGCCGATGCCGGAAGAGGGGATGATCTGGCTAAATTATACCTTCAGTTACTTAGCGCCGAGCAAGACAACGCTATTTCTGTCAGAAATCATCAGGGCAGTGATTTTCCATTAAAAGATAGCAGCCTTGATAATGGCGGTTGTGTTTCCTCATCAGCATCAAAACAACGTTCTGCCGCTGATATGATGCAGGATGTTATTAACTATAGTTTTTATGAATTTTTAACAGGGGAGAGTCTTGATAAACGCGAAGAAATTCTTAGAAGACTACAAAAAAAGATAGAGGAAGCTCTCGGAATCTTTGAAAGCAAAAAGAACCTAGAAGAAATCCTCAGAAGCCGAATATTAAAGCCAGCACAAGCGAGATATTGGGCTGTGTTTGGCGTAGCAGTGGCGTCTGTGAAGCACGTAACTCAGCCTAAAGGAGAAGATGATTATTGCCTGTTACATTTCGATACACAAAGGGATATTCTTTTTGTAGGTAAAGAAAATTTACTTGAACTAGACGTAGATTTAATAACTGAATTTTTCTTTTCGGAATTGGCGGCCGGAATTTTTACTAAACCAGAGATGCGCCAGCTGTTTAAAGAAAATTACACTCCAGAAGCCCGCAAAAACAAAGGGCATATTCTTGATGAGTACATAAGAAATTTGCTCGAAAGAAGAGCCGTTTTTTATTACTTAGCAGATATGGTTAATGTCATCTTAGAGCGCCAGGCAAAAGTATTGTTTGAAAAGGAATTTACGGATGAGCACAGCCATTATTACGGCGGCCAAATGGTGGATGTGATAGAGGTGATTTTGAGAGAAAAGCCGGTATATTTAAAAGGTTTCATCGGCCGGCTTATCGAGCTTGATTATGGAAAGAGTACTGCTAAAGAAATTAAACGTATGCCTAGTTCAGAGTTGCTTAGCCTTATCCGTAATGTTGACATTGAGAATCTGTATAAGGTGATGGGAGAAATGGGCGTATGGAGTATTTCGGCTTATTATTTAGTTAAGAAAATGAGGGTTAACATTAAAGACGGCGACTTAGCAGAATTTATGTATAACCTTCTCGATTACTTGCTTATAAAAAATAATTTCCTGAAGTTTGATAGATACGCGCAAGATAGATGGCTTTTAGAAGAGGACAAAATGTTATGGAGGGAGCACGAACAACTTATAGATGAGACGCGTAGTTACATACGGCGGGAGTTCAGCGATTTTGAAAAACAGATAAAAGCGAAATCGGCTGAAAAGTCAGAGGCCGTATTAAGAGGGCTTGAGGAACTCAGAGGCGGTTTTCCCATGGAGTTGCTAATAGAAGAAAAGACAAAGGCGCTTGCCGAAGAGCTTTCGGATACTATTGCTAATATGGCAAATATTCTTAAGCGGTTAAAAACAAAAAAGAAAAGCAGTAGTATCGCAGGTCCAAGCTCAGTTTTTGATAATGGCGGTTCTTCGCCGGCATCAAAGAAGCCTATGGCCTATAGTCCATTGAGAGAGTGCCATTCAACAGTGGCTGTTTCCTCGCCGATTTTTAGCTTAGCCTCTCAGAAAGATGCTGATAGCCGTTTGTTTGATTTGAATGAATTACTAAATGATAAACAACCAAAACTTAAAGTCATAAAGATTTGTCAGTGGCTAAGTGCAAGAGAAATTTTAAAAGCCGGTTTGAAATATAAAACTGAAAAATCCGGGTCAGCGCTTGCCAACCAACATTGTTACACAAGCATCCAACCACTCGATAGCACTAGGCACCATTTTTTAGAGTATTTTATTGAACAGGCTAGGAGAAGCTATAATTCGCATTTCCCGTTTGATTCTAATCTTTCCGGGGTGGAAGTACTGTTTCAGGGCCCGGGAACTAACCCCAAGCTATTTATAAGATTACTTGAAAGCTATCCGGGCATTAAAGCTATTCATTTTACTGATGTTAACTGGGATGTTTTTTATGTTTTAGATCATTTTTTGAATGAGATGTTAAATAATCGCCCTATATTGTCAAAAAGGGTTCGGAGCGGACGAACTCAAATCTACGGGTATCGCTGTAATGCTTTAGAATTACCTGATAGTTTTACGGAAAAGATGGGAATAGTTACCGATAGGAAATTATTTGATGCGGTAGAACTTAGGTCTTTCGATTCTACACAGATTCAACAGGCGCAAAGTGAGATTGAGAGAGTTATTGCGTCTGGCGGCCTGCATATTTCTGTGAACCCTTTTGCAATAACCAGCTATCCTGCCAGTTCTTCAATGCGGTTTATCGGAGAATTCGAAAAAGACCTTTCTTACCGCGACCAGTTGTCAGGAGGTTCTTTAATCAGGCAGAAAGAGACAGCGTGTGTTTTTGTTAAACAGCCTGCAAGTGATTTAAAAAGAGATAAGTATGGTTTCTTACCAGTTTTACAAAGCAAGGCTGGCTCATCTGCTTCTCTTGATAACGGCGGTTTATCTCCCAATAAAAGAAATATAATTTATCGAAGAAGGGCTAAGGTATTTAAAGCGGTTCAGAGGCTGACAAAGAATAAACCTGATAAATTAAAGTGGGTAAGTGTTTCAGAAGTTGCGGCAGTTTTTACAGGTAAGGCCAGCCGCAGGACAATCGGAAGAGATTTAGCTGCTCTTGAGAGAGACTATTTGCTAATTTCTCAACGGATAGGTGTAAGGGGCGTTCGAATATTTAAGCTTAAAGACCGTTTTGAATTTACCAAGCGAGACACAGGTTGGATTGCTGAGTATCTCAAGCGCTTGGCAGATAATACTAAAACTACTTTAAGGCTTTTTTCTGATGCTGTTGGCTCGAACCCCAGGGATTCAGGAGTTTTATATTTAAGGGCTTATTTCAAATATCTCTTAGTGCTAGATGAAGATATTGAAGGGGCGTTATATTTTGCCAGAGAGGTTTCTAAATTTTTGGATTATAGAGGGCCTTATGAAGAGCAAATTCAAAAAGCAGGTAGAATATTTTTTGAGGAATATGTTCCACAGAGTTATTTATTTAAGCCTGGAAAAAACGAGCAAAGAAAAAATAAACCGCAAGCCGCTCAGAAGAAGCTTTTAGATGAGGTGAAACTGTATTTTGGGGATATGGCAAGATTTCCTCTTCTTACTTCTTTGGGGGAAGTAATTTTGTGCATGCGGGCCAGATTTGAGAATGAAGACGCAGAAAAAGAAAGAAAAGCCAAGGAGAAAAAGAAACAAACAGAACAAAAACAAGGCCAAGAAGCGCAGGAAAAAAATGAAGAAGCAGGAAAAGAACCAGCCAGAGAAGCAGAGGATAGAGCCTGGGAGTCTAATCTTAGGCTTGTAGTAAATATAGCCAAGGGATATAAACTCCCGCCTAACTTATCGCTTTTAGATTTAATCGGGGAGGGAAATTTAGGCCTAAGAAAAGCTGTTCCAAGGTTTGAACCTCAGCTTGGAGGCAAGTTTTCTACTTACGCTACTTGGTGGATTCGCCAAGCTATTTCCAGGGCAATAGCTGATTTTAAAAGATCAATACGCATAGCTTTAAGCCAGCAGGAAAAAGATAAGAGATTCAAAGAACGTTGCCGCAGGGCTAATGTTGATCCAATGGATTTACAAATCTCTCCGGCAAGAATAGCTGAGGCCGCTGGTGTATCAATTCAAGAAGCTGAAGGGTTTAGGAGCAGGAATTTACCCATTCTGTCCATTGATAAAACCGCTGTTGGTAGAGATGAAACTGAACGAGGCGTTACCTTGGAAGATGAACTTGCCGATATAGATGAGGGAATCGACCTTATGATACTTCACAGACTCATATTAACCATCATTGAACGAACAGAAGCCGCTCTAAGGCGAAAATGGAGATTTAAGCCTAATTTAGAAAGAGATATGAGGATTTGGCAGTGGCGGCTACGGAATGATATGCTGAGTGCGGTTGAGCCGGTTGAACCGTTAACATTTCAAGCAATTTCTGATCGTTTAGGAATTAGCCGGGCACGAGCCCAGCAAATAGAGAAGCGAGCGCGAGAAGTGCTTGAACCGATAGCAGTTAAAGTTTTAAAAAACGCAGGGATATTAGACGGCCAGCATCTTCGTATCTTTCGCGCCAGCCCTGAGCGAGCAGCAGCAAGTCGAAGGGCCAGCTCATCATCTCTTGACAACGGCGCCGGCTATATCGGTTTTTCGGTAGATAAAAAGTATAGTACTACGCTGGAAAGTGAAGCTCTTGCATTGTCAGCCCAGGCTGATTATTTTGATTTATCTGGTGCGGCCAAAGGCAAAATTTTCAACATAAAAAATGCCACTATAATTAGAGGCGAAAGAGAATACCAGAAGGATTTGAAACAGCGCACCAGAGTTATCGAAATAGAGATGGAGGCTCAAGGAGATGTGTCTGATTTGCGCCTCTTTATGGAGTATGTGCGGCAAGCGGTATTATTGCGCCAGCAATTGTGGCAGCTTAACACAGAAGCAGAAACCGGAAGAGTCGCTGTCATCAAAGATTCTTATGAACAGAAAGCACGGCAGTTGTTAGCCGATAAAATTAAAGCTTATACGGTAAACTGGATAACGAAAAAAGATAAAGATGACGGTGCGCTTCATTCTTACATTACACTTGATAAGGAAACAGATGAAGGCAAAGAAATACGCCAGCTGATATCTTATCTTGTAGGAGGAGATTTACGCACCGAAGACGGAAAAGATTGTGTTTTCAGCAAAGATAAGGTGTTGTCTTTTCCGCTTTATATTGATGAGTTTGGCGGTGTCTTTATATTAAAAGAACATGATTTGCATACAGCCAAAAAAACTAATAATGATCCGAAAAGAGAAATGCTGCCATTTATGCTCTTTACCGACAGGGCTAACATAGCCGAGATACGCTATATCAATAGGCAAGAAGCGCCGGATTTAGGAATTGACCCTGATTTGGCAAAAAGATTTTATTTAGTTAAGTTAACAGCGATTTATCAAAAGAGTGAATTAACCGTTAAGGACCACAAAAAGGCACGCAGCGCGCAGTTAGTTATAGATGTATTTTTACGAATATACGATCCGCACATGTTTAACCGTACTTATATCGAAGGTATCCCTATATATTTTGACCACGATGCGGCTTTAGAAGGGGCGTGGTTTACTCAAGATATTGAGCGATTCGCTCCCTGTTTTGAAGGCCATGTCAGATTATGGCAGTCCAGTGAATTAATAAAGGATTTTGATATCAACCAATATGATATATATACTATTGTTGAAACAATCAGGTATATACGCTCTATCTCTGGTTTCATGGATTTGGCAAAGCGTATAGGGTATTCTTCCCGGCCCGGAGATTGGCTTATAAAACGATCGGAGATTATTGGAACTTGCAACGAGCTTGATACTATTCTTAAAGAAAATCAGGCGACATTGTATGATGATGTGCAATATGTTTTATATCGCCTTACGGGTGTGGTTGTGCAATTGCATAATGAAGCGGCAAGCCTTGACAACGGCGGCTCTTCGCATTCTATTACCGCCAAGGGAATGTTTAAGGCGGCGAACAAGTATCCTAAATATGCGCAGGAGTTTATATATATAGGAAAAAAGCTTGTAGAAATAGTTAAAACGGCTCAAGACCGGGGATGGATTCAGTATCGCGGCCCGCCGCAGAATTTTATAATTGCCCAGCGTAATGATGACGGTAGTGTTATTTGGAATATTATTCCTGACCAAATTCTTCAAATACTGGCCAACCCCGAAGATGCTGAATATATAATTTTTCAAATTAGTCTCCATGAGTCTCAAAAGACCGAAGAAGAAGCGCTTAAGGAACAGGCAGAAAGCTTTGAACATGAACCTTATTCGGTTATGCAAGGTGAAGAAAGGTGTTTTGTAGCTCAAGCTGTTTACAAGCTTACACAAAAATTATATCAAAGGAATGAACGGATTTTCATTGTCATCGGTGGCAGCGGAACTTGGGCCGGTAAACTGTTTAAACTTATGTGGCAAGCTCTTTACCCGGATGAAAAAATCCATATGGTTTGGCGTGATGACCCTAATTGCGAAGAAGAGTTAAATAGATTACGGCAGAATGAGGGGGCGGGAGCCGAGGTTATGATTTTTGATGACGGGTTAGTTCTAATGGACGATGCGTCTGTTGACGGTATAGCTTTAGGAAGTTTATCTTTTGAACTTTCTCAAAAGCTGGATATTCCGCAAGAAAACATTTCTTTTGCGGCCATTTTTGTTTCAGAATATATGAAAGATATCGTTGTTTATGGCGATATATATGAAGGAATGAAGCTTAGCCAATTAACTCCGGTTTGGCATCTTATACGGGTTACAGCGGAGAATTGGGGAGCGACTAACCTTAGCCAAGAAACGGTATTCGCTGTATTTAAGTTAGCTTGTTTAAAATATGACGAGGCGGAGTCTATCATTAATTTGATAGAGAACAATGCGCAACAGGGTGAGTGTAAGCAGAATTTGCGAATGATAGAGGAGAAATATTTATCTTTGCCGCACAAGCTTACTAAAGATTTTAGGCGTATGACTGCTGAAATGATAGCTGAACTTTATCAAAAAAGACAGCATTCTGTTCCAGTTAAAACTTTAAACCGGCTTATGAGTTCGGCCGATCCTTACATTCGCCGGCAGATGTTAGCGGCGTTTATTACATCTCGAAAGCCAATTAAGAGGGTGTGGTCTCGGTGGGAGGAGTTGATTGAGCATAAGAATCAGCAAACAGAGATCCTTTCTCAAACAGCTTTCGGGCCGTTTATTGTTGATAATTCATCGGTTGGCGATGATTCGAGCTGTATGAATATACGGATAAACCATCCGAGCCAGGAAGGCACTTTCGCTTATTTTAAGCTCAGCTTTTCTCCGGATGGATCTAGTATTAAAGAAAAAGTAGGCTGCGGCATTGGAGAAGTTCAGGGCGCTGTCCAAAAAATTTATGAGTTCGAATTGTCATACTATACTACTCGTAGGCTTGAAAACGAATATGTTGCTGCGCGATTTGCTGAATTTTTGGCAATTGTAGTTCTATGGTTTAAGGAAGCCGGCTTGCCTATTGTTTTAGAAAAAAAGGCTGATTCTCTCGACAACGGCGGCCGACAAGATTCGGATTTTTCACCAAGCAAGAGGCTGCCTGAAAATTTGAAATCTGCATCGCCTGCCGGAATGAATATTGGCTTAGAGCCCGGCATTCTTGAACAATATCTTATAAGGTGGGCTCAGAAGCAGATAAATAGGCCCGTTGATGAATCTACCTGGGAAAAATTCACGCAATTCATGTTTCAGGCTGATCCTATAGAACGGGCAGCCAAAAAAATGGCAAAATATATAGCCTTTAACCCCAATCCAGAGGTAGGAGGAAATTTGTTAACAGCGCTTGAGCATATTTTAAGTAAGATGTTAATAAGAAACCAAAGTATTATTGTTAATCCTGTTCAGGAACTATTGCAGTTGACTTATGATTATGCTTTACGCTACGCGGAGCCTAAAGAACAGATTGCCGCGCGAAGAGAATTTCTTAAAACAACGATGGGGGTGGTTGCCGGAGCCGCTCTACCGCCGAACCCGCTTACCTTACGGGCGAATCCTATTTCTTCTATTCCGGCAGCAAGCTGTAAGGTAAATGATCTTTTTAGAGCTAAATATGATCTTGAAAGCGCAGTATACGGCATAAAAGATCAATTGAAGTCACTTGGTTTTAACTGCGGGCTTCATTCTATTACTCACAAAATATTAAAACGTCCGATGGTCTTTAAACTTTGTGCTGTTGATAAAATAGGAGACAAAAGGCTTCTCGACGCATGGACGTGGCCGCCAGATAAAATAAGGGCTATATCAAGCGAATTATGGGGGATTTATTCAAAGGCCACTAAGCTCGTGTCTGCTATTCGCTCTGTGCCTTTTGATGCTATTAACCGGTGCCTTTCTCTTTCTTCAAAAAATGGAAGCAACGCTGCTTCAGGGGATTTTATAGGGCTATTAGAAGATATGGCTGATAATAACCCCAATGTTTTAAGAAGTATGCTTAGAGAAAGAGAGGAAAGGCTTAGGCAGTTAGAAGATTTGTACAGGTCTTTTATGGATGCCCATGATGCGTCACCAATGGCTGATTTTAGGCAATCGCCGGTTGATGGCGGGGTTTTGCGACACCTGCTCCCTCTAAGAGAGGAAATTAATTTGCTTAGAAGAAAAATAGAAAGCCGGGCCAAGAGCGTTTCTTTTTCCGCTGGCGATACTCTGGCGGATAGAAGCTGTAGAGTTGAATTAGATACCGTTGTTGGAATCTTCTCGGGACATAGAGACGGGGCAAAAGCAGGAAAAGACTTTACTGTTTATGATTACCTTAGGCGGCCAAACTGTCTTGGTAAGTCGTTGGCTGAGGCTGAAGCTGAACTTAGAAAATTAATAAAAGAAGGATACTTGAGCCGTCATCCAAGATATGAAGCCTATTATTTAAGAAAAAAAGCCGATTTTACTAATTTGTCAAATTCCCTCGACAACGGCGGCTCCTCGCCGGTCTCAAAGAAGTCTATGGCCTATGGACTATCGACTATTGACTCTCCAGGGTCCAGCTCCGTTAGAGATACGGAAAGTAACGAATCGGCAACCTCTAACGGGGCTAGTTCAACGGCAGATTCTTTATTACATAATGTAGCGATGGCGGCTAAATTTCGGTTATCATTTGCTATCTTGTTTAGTTTACTTTTAGGTGCGGTTGGTCTTAATCTTATGGTTTTAAATTGGTTGATACTAGCTTTATTAATGGTGGATTCTTTTGCTCTTTTATTAGATATTTTTATTTACAGCACAAGGCTTTTTATTGCTCCAAAGAAAATAGTTTTAGAGCAAGATTTAGTTGATCAAATATTCAGACAAGTAAAAGATGATTTTCCGCAAGCTCATTCCCAAGATAATATATTAGAGCTCTCTGGGTTACTTATAGCTCAAAGAAGTTATTTTAATAGTTTTTATGCTACAGAGAGCAAAGGTGTTGAAAGTGAAGCTTTGTTTGGCATAACAACACCTCATGCATTATTGATACTTGGGCGTAAACAGCGTGATAAAAATCATATGCTTTGGCATTCTCATCCTATATCATATGAAATCAAGTCAGAAGAACGTTTGCTAATAAAAAAATATGCTAGTCCGTCGAACGATGATTTAGCTACTCTTAAGAAATTCTTAACTTTTACCATTGTAACTGTTGCCACAGGAATGGTAAATGGCCTATCTATGAATGTAATTTTTGCAGTACAACCTAGTTGGATAAGTGTATTTTTTGGTGCCAATGAGTATTGGGGATGGAAATATATACCCATTGAAATTGTCAGCAACAAACAGTTGTTATCTATTGAGGAAATACAACAAAGATGGGGAAGCGCCATGTGTTTAAGCTTAAAGCTGCATATGTTACAGTCTGATAATCCAAAAGTGGCAGGAAAGCACTACCCTATAGAAGAATTGTTGTATTATTTCGCGCAAGTGCTTGATAAAAAAGGAAAGAATACTTTCCCTTCTTCTAATGATCTTAGGGCTAGCTCGCCATTTCTCGACAACGGCGGCTCCTCGCCGGCACGCGATATGCGATATACGAAATACGGAATACGAAATAATGCCTGTCCTGAGCGAGCGGTAGCGAGTCGAAGGGCCAGCTCCCCGGAAAATAATCAGGGTGTTTTCCAAAAAAAACCAGTATATGAATACGCGGTGGATTGGATATGTAGAAAACTAGAAGTTTACGGTACTTGCTCGCCACAAGAAGCTGAGGATATAGCGAGAGCAATCAAAGAGGGTTCAGAGAATGAAGCATGCTCCAGGCTTGAACAGTTTGGAGTTCCAAGGTTAGGAGGAAGTTTTAATTGGATAATAGATCCGGTAAGCCAAAGAATAAGGTTTCAGCCGGTTTATGAAGCTGCAAAGTCAGGCGTTAAAGTTGAGGCGAGAGTAGTAGGGTTTAAATATCAGATGAGCAATAAGCTTTTTTTGATAAAAGTTGTAGATGACGAGCGGAAAAGACATGCGAAATGGGTGGAGCTTATGCCCAATTTTGTCAGTCACCAGGTAGCGTGTGCGCACTTTGAAGAGAATGATGTGGTAATGTTGTTTCCAACAGTTGTTGATCTTAAGTTTGGCAAAATGAAAGTGATGTGGAGTGTAGCTCAAGGTCAAGATTCGCGGGCTAGTTCGTCTCTTGGTGAGAGCGGATGTTCGCTGGAACCTTTCGACAACGGCGGCTCCTCGCCGGCACGCGATATGCGATATACGAAATACGGAATACGAAATAACGCCAGCTCGCCAAGCCTCGACAACGGCGGTTCTTCACCGGCACCACAAAACATAAACGGTCAGCCGTCATTGCCGAGTGTGGAAATGGTTTATGAGCTTAAAGAGAGAATTCATTTAAGATTAGCAAGCGTAATAGCCAAGTATGCTAATATTATAGATCGAGATTTGGGGATTACTCTTACGATAACAAAATTGCCTGATGAGGGATTTGCATATGCAACGAGTATAAATCATATTATGATGCTGGGCATTAGAGAAGGAGACAGATTACGACTGGAAGCAGAATCATCCGGGGGTAATCTTGGCTATGAGACTGATAGAACTGTTTTTACTAAAGCCTTGGATATTATGAAGAGACTTATTAATGATTATGAAGCCTTACATAGACCCGGTAAAGGAACCTACCTGGATGAGATAATAGATCTCAAAATAGAGATTGAAAAAAAGAATTACGAACGGCGTAAATTTACTACTTCCGAAAGAGGCCTGCATTCGCGTCCTTCAGCTGATTTGAGCGATATTGCTAGAAATAATCCTCGGGCCGAAATATGGATAGTATTACCGGTTCAAATGCAAATCCCAGGAAGCATATTCAATTTTAGAGATTCAATAGGCCCTGGCCTTGAAGTAGAGTTTATGATAAGGACAAAACCCGGGAATAAACCATTAACCGGAGAGGAGATTGAAGATATTTTCCAAGCTATAGAAGCAGTATTTATAAGAGACAAGGAATTTACAGAGCAGGATAAGGGTGGTTCTGACTTAGCGGCTGGCGAACCACTTAGCCCGTTTAGAAAAAATATTTTAAAGACGCTGCGAGTTGCCCTAAGGCCTTTTTATGGGGTGTTTCCTAAGATTAAAAATGTTGATGAGCATATAGATATATTCCGTCAAAGGTTACGGGAGTCGGATATCCCATTATTATTGCTGGATTACTTTGCGAAGACCGGCCGCATTCGGGCCGGGCCAAGGTGGCTTAAGGGAGTATTCAAATGTTTAGGCATTCAGGCTTTTAATTATCACGGTT
This sequence comes from Candidatus Omnitrophota bacterium, assembly GCA_028692655.1. Taxonomy (GTDB): domain Bacteria; phylum Omnitrophota; class Gorgyraeia; order Duberdicusellales; family 4484-171; genus JAQUWY01. Next base: position 33,580 of record JAQUWY010000009.1, read on the forward strand.
GGATAATTATTGACCCTGCCATATTAAATAACCCTCAAACTTTTCAAAAAGTGCTTATCCATGAAATAGGCGCTATTTTTGGCCTGCATCATTTAATTAATAATCTTTTAGAAAAAATGATTACTGGAGAGGCTGCCAGCTATAATATCGAAGATATAAAAATAGCCATAAGTTTTGTAGAAAGGCGAGGCAGAATTGGTAAATCTATTGATTTGGCCGAGAGGGTTGAAAGAGGCCAAGAAAACTTTGATTCAAGATTGGGGGTAAATTATGAAATTGAGCCTATCTCAGATGATTTAATGAATAAATTGCCCGGGATGACAAGGGGTGAACGTATGCTGGCAATAATAGATGAAAGAGGCTTTGAGTATCCGAACCATGTAAGAATAAAGTCAGGCATTAAAAGTTCTACATTTTCCAGCATGATAAATAGCGACCGTATTCCGCTTCCCCGCAATTTATATGCTGTATCAAAAGTTTTGAAAGTAGATCCTATTCTCATAGTAGAAGGAGAGCCTTGGCCTGTGGTTAGAGAGAAGATAGATGATGCCCGAAAATTAATATTGCACAGATTGCGAAGGGGTATGACGCAGATTGAACTTGCGCTGGCACTGGAAAAAGAAGGATTGATGTTTGATGTAAAGGAGGAAAAGGCTAAAAGAAGCACTATTGCCCAGTGGGAAAGAGGCAATAGGCCCTCCCAGGAAGCGAGAAGGCTAATCAGAAGGTTTTTTAATGATGACGAAATTTTTATTACTCCGGGTGAAAAAAAACCTAAAAGTATTAAACCCCTCCGTGTTAAAAAACTTCATAAGCTGCCCCAAGCGCCTGTGCCTATTGAAACGCCTATACCGGCGAGAGCCCCTATCGCGGAGCAACCCGTAAACACTATTGCTAAAAAATCCGCAGAAAATCTGCCTCAGAAACTTTCCGAAGAAAGGAAACCGGAAAAGAAAGAAAAGAAAAAACCTGATTCAAGGATAGAGGCTCTGTACGAGAAAGCAAAAAAATGCCTTCGGGATAGAGATTTTAAGGGAGCGATAGAAGCTGCTGACCAAGCTCTGGCGATAGATAAAGAACTTAGATATATCGCTATAATTAAAGCCCGTGCTTTGATTAATATAAAAGGCCACGGAGAAGCAGAACGCAGGGAAGAAGCAGAGCGTATTCTCAATTGTGTGATTGATGATCTTGACGGAAAACGTAATCATAAAAAAGAATTTGATAATCCTTATGACGCCAAAGACTATGCCGATGCGGAATTAACACTGAAGGGTATGGGATATCTATCCGATATCCAAGCCGGTGCAACGGGGATGACGCCTAAAGATAAAATCCATACAGCTGCGTCTTCAGATTTAGAGGCATCACTAAATTCCTGTATGGATGAGTTAGAAGGTGCTGTGGAAAAAGAGGACGCGCAACGTGTAGGAGGGTTATTGGCTAAAGTAGCTGCGATAATGCATGAGAAAAAAGAAAAAGAAGGCCCCTTTACACTTTCCTTGATGCACAGGTTAACAATGGAAAAAGCAGGCAAATTTCTAAAAGAAAGAAGAAAACACCTTCAAGAAGGCAATAATTTGCGTAAGAAAGATATCCGCGCCTCTTCACCGGAATCTTTCGATAATGGCGGTTTTTCTGGCAATAGCCTTAGCTTGCCGGCAAATATTTACAAATTAGGTCAGAGAGCAATGCTAAACTTACCTCCGGAGTGTTTTGGTGATACAGAAATTCCTGTATTTGAAAATAAAATTGGAAGGGCAAAAAATCCTCATGAAGCGCTTGTAAGCAGTATTGGAATTTGTTTTCTGGTCGCTGCTTTTAATAATACAACAAATGAACGAGTGCTTATTCATTTCAGGGGAATTGTGCCGGAAGGGAGCAATCCAGGGCAATTTACGGAGGAGTTATTGACACCTATATTAAACCCTGATTGGACTCGAGTAATAATAAAACATAGAACACCCAGTAGATATGCGAAATTAGGCATAACTGCGAAATCAGTACAGGATTTTATTTCTAGCCATAGAATTAGAGAAATTCCTGAAATAACTGTATTCCCGCAATCTCCCACAGTAACGGTTGTGTTGAACAGCCTGGGGATACTAGAGGTATATTCTTCACCTGGTGTCCATTCTGAATATCGGGCAACAAAATCGTTACAACCCGGTACGTATTGTTTTATGCCTATTTCTCGGCAAATGAGAGACGGCGGCTCTTCGCCGGCCTCAAAGAAGTCTAATAGGACCGGCATTTTAACCCCAGGGGTTAAAATGGGTGCTGATACGGGAAGGGGAAAAGGGGACAGCGGCCATTTAACGCCAGTGGCAGGAAACACAGTGCCGGATGCGGATCAGGCGGAGGCTGTGGAGTCTGGTTCGCCGCGTGGCAAAGATAAAGAAGAGCCTGTACCTAATTTAAAAAAAGAAGTATTGGTATCGCGTGTAACTACCGTTCGCAGGGCGAATATCATTCTAGACTACGGTTTTTATTTGCCCGCTGTGGACTTTTCTCTTAGTATGTGGTCTTACGGAGGCGACCTTTGTATCGAAGACGGAAGTTGCAGGAAATCGTTAGCTTATGAGGAATGGGAACAATGGGTTGATCAACAAACACAGGGAAAAGAAGGGGAGAAAATAGTTTTAGCTTTCAGAATTCCGCAAAGTTGGATTCTGAACCCGGAACACCCCACCACTATTGTTTTATCAGAAAACGCCAAAACAGACAGCCTGCCCTGGGAATTATTCCATACTCTTATCCGGGAAGGAATAAAATCCCAAGGTGTTGGTTACAAATATTTAGCGTTTAAACTGGGTGATCTTTTACGGAGAGGTAAGTTGGGACATATACCAGTTTCGTGTATAGATGTTGAAAAAACTATAGAATTCAACAGTGTTATCTATGGAGAAAGATTCTTGAACCTTCCTATCGGGCTGAAGCTGAATAGCATGCGAAAAAGAGATCTTTCCAAAACAAAACCAGAATCACCTCCTGCCAAACAACCGGCAATCCCCAAAAAGCCCGGTAATCGGCCCCCGACAGGAAGGCACAACTATATGCCTGAAGAGGAAGAGTCGAACGTCACGCCGAACGGGGAAGGATTTGCGGGTATGAAGGGAGGAGAAAAACGCCTGCCGAAACGGGAAGAGCCGTTCGAAAAACCAGACGAAAAAATAGAACTGTCCCCTAATACTCGATGGAAAAACTGTTTGTTTAACCTTGAAAGATGCAAGGACGAGTTTGAAAAATTCTGCTTAAATCCAGAGGCCGTTAACATCTGGCGCCTCAGGGCATCTATAGAAGCGCTGGAGAGGGAGGATCGTGAGGCTTTTGACAGATTCGCAAACGGTACTGACTTTACAATGCATGATGATGGAAAAGGAAGCAAATATATGTCAGTCAGCCCGCTGCATGGCCTTTTAACTAATAGTTACGATTCCAGTTACGCGCCGGTTTACGAACTATGGGAACCGCTTCATACATTTGACGATGGTTCTTTGCTTACGGCGAATGAAGATTTGTCATTGAAGGTATTAGAATATTCAGCTCAACATGAATTAATTGCCCATGGAACTGCGAATAAGCCCGGTAGCTTCATTCGAAAATTGTATATGTGTTCTCATCACTGGGCTCTTCTTAATATTATAATTCAGGGAGAGCTGAGTCGCGGAGACGCCGGGATCTTGGATACCAATAAATACGCCGGTTTAAAGCCCGCCTATTATGGGCCTTATTACATAATATTTAAAAATGATACCCCTTTTAACCGACTGTGGAATGGTGATTCGTTGGGATACATGATTCCGGAAGAATATCATGCCATATATCTTGTTCCGAACGATAAAGCAAAATTGTTTTTACAGAAAGGCCTTGAGGAAGCTGTTAAATTTTCTTTTGTAACCCGCGATAAAGCCGAAAAGCGATTTGCGAAAGTTATGACATACGCCGAATTTCTGGACAACCCTCAAAAAGTTGAATTGATGGTAACACCTGCATCTGTCCGAGGGGAGACTGGGGAAGAAGCTAAATTATTCCAAGGCAAGGCGGCGGCTGAGCAAAAGGCTACGAACGAAGAGCCTGCTACGGACAAAGGACGAGAGGAAGTCCACGATCCACAGTCCACGATCCACCGGAGGAGTACGGAGGACGATGAAGCAAGGGAGGCTTCCCGGCAGAACGCGCTGAATATTATAAACGAATTGCTTCGAATGCTTCACAAACCTATTTTTGATTCAATTTTCCGGGAAATTGAATATAGAAAGAAAGGTTTTGTGGAGCAACTCTTTTCGGCCCGTGAAAAGCTAAGAATGCGCGAGGGTGGAGCCACTCATATTCTTGCCTATTTACATGTCAGTTTCACTTGTGCAATTGAGAGGTTAAACAAACGACTTGATAATACTGAGAACGCCGTAAAAATAAGCCCATTCCGGCAAGAGGCACTAAGAGGATTCTGGAATGAGATGATTGACAAGTACTGGGAACTAATGAGTGAGGCAGCCAGGGCGGAGAAAAAAGATTTATTTCGGGCGATTGATTTAGCTGCTCCATCAAGGATTGCCTTTCCGGACAGTCGCCGCTATCTCATACCGCCTGCGGATGGCCCGAATATCCTGCCGGATGAGGATGGACTCGCTAATCCTACAGGAGGAGAAAGGCGCCTGCCGGAACAGAGAGAGCCGTCCGGAAAACCAGACGAAAAAACAGAACCATCTTCATTATCTTGGAAGACGGCGGGCACAAGCTGGAAAAGCCTTTTAGTAACGCCTTTGGCTGAACCGAAAGAGCCCCAGGGCCCGCATAAATTTACGCCGGAATGGTTGAATCTCGAAGCAGAAAATTTCGAAATAAATGGTATAGATTTAAAAGAATTTACCAGAGACAGAGAAGTGGTTATTTTAGGTTTTACGGCGGAAGAATTCGGGATGATATACAAACTATGCCCCGGGGCTTCCGCTTATCATCTTGTTAATGATGTGCTGCAAATAGTTTCTGCCGAGACAGAAATGATATGGAATGATTATCCCGAAGAAATTAAAAAACGCATCAAAGTCTACAATATCGATGCCGAGAATATTTATAAATACATTCCGCCTGGTTCTGCCAGTTTCGTAAGGGCAAGTGGAATTTTCTACGGCATTCGTGGCAATGAGAACAAAAATAGAAAAATGTTGAGAGTCATAAAAGATGTTACTGCGCCACAGGGGTTGATAGTTATTAGATATTCGATGTCTTCTGAGTCCGGATATGACGAAAGAGAACACCGCTTGCTATCTAAAGAACTTGAGAAAGAAAAACCGGTCATGCTCAATAGCCACTTTCCCTATATAATCTTTATAAATCCAAGAAAAATGGGACAGACACCTTTTTTTGACAGAAAAGAAAGCTTCGACAATGGCGGTTCTTCATCCAGCTCGCCGGATTCTTTCGACAATGGCGGGAATCTTTCGAGGCCTGAAGAGCCTTTTATTACACCGTACTGGGAGCGGCTGTTAAAGGTAAAGAAGAAGATTCAGCAAACTTATCCGGATTGGAGATACGAGATAGAATTGCTGGATGAGGCATTGCATTCTAAAGATCCGGAGGATTTATTTATTTCAGTCGGTCTTTCGTGGCGCGCAATCAGGTACAGAGAACTAAACCCAATCGACATAACCCGGGATCATGAGAGGCTTAAGGCGCCGCTTGCGGCAGTCTTTACCGAGATAGGGCATCGTCTGGATGGAGGCTTAGGCCAATATCATGAAGATGCTGACCGCAGAATGGCTTGTGTTGTGATTCACAGGCTAGAAACGCTTTTATCCGAAAAAGGAGAGTTTGAAAAGGAGTATAAAGATTTCCTTGATGTGCTGTCGTCTATGCGGTACGCATTCGATCGAAATCGCAGCGATTTTATGAATCTGCAAATCGTGGTAAGTAACCCGATTTGGATTACTTATGACGAATTTTGCACAAAGTTTTTTGGATATTATTTAGATCCTCTGTCACAATTGGAACAAATGGCCGGTTCTCAACGAAACAAAAACGACCGAATTTTGCAGGAAATAAGGACCGCAGACTTTTTAGCCATTTTGAAAACGGCGGCGGAGGCATTGACCTTTGATATGGAATTTGACTGGAGAAACTCCTCCGTCTACTTGCAAATTGTTCGCGCTAAGATAGGACATGTTTGTAGAGAAGCTACGGAGCTGGATACGAAGAAGAAAATTAAGTCTCTCGAAACAGACCTGGAGCCATATCTCTTGCCGCTTGACATGCAAAGTTTTAAGAAAATCAATCCCCGGATGCTTAGCATGATTAAAGCGCGCATTCAAGACATTCTTTTTAAGCCGCTGGCTGAGAGTCATATCGAAAGGCTGAATGAGGCTTTTGAATTTATAGAGCACGCGGAACTTATTATTGTGAGTTATGAAGACGAGAACGGGCAATCCACGGAATTCTATGGCGTATTTCCGCCGATAATGCCGATTATCGAAGCTTTGTGGAAAGCTGCGGTAAAGGTATTTCATTACCTAAGGCTGGCTTTACGGCAAGCCGAATACCGCGATAAGGAAGCCCTGAGCAAAAATAGGGACAACAAAAAAGGGGGTAGCGACTTTTTTCTTGCCTCAAGCCCTGTCGACAACGGCGGTTCGCCTGGCTCTAATTCCGAACACCGAGTATCGAAAATTGATAATCGAACACCCTGTCTTGCCGGTAGGCAGGTGCGAGCTGAAGGTAATGTCAATCTCGTTAGAGATAGCGTATATTCCTGCATCAAGGATGCCTTATTGTTGCGTAATCGGCGGGATAAGAATAGCTGTTTGTTTGTTAGCGGTATACCTCTCTCGGAACAAAGAAAAACTGCTGAGGCGTTTATTGATCGTTTCGAAAATGACCCGGAATTACGAAATGAGTATGGAGATATAAGGGAAAAAAGCGTTTTTATCGATTTAGAGGAATTAACGTCTGAATTAGTGTCTAAATCAGAGGAAGACAAAAGCAAAGAGACTTATTCTTTGGCTAAAAAGATTACTAAGTGGATAGAAGAAGATAAGATAATTTTCATATATGGGCATACAGATGATGCGCATCTGTATATGTATAGTTGCATAGAACCTTATTGTCCGTATGAGGGAGATGTACCGCATCGTGTAATCATTTTTGCTGAAAAAAAGCCCTCTTGTAATCTAGCCGAAGCGAAAAACTGCATAGTCCAAGATGCTATGAGTTTCTTTGGAAAATTTATGTTTGTTCATGCTAATGGCGATAAGGTTAGTGAATATCACCTGGCCGGAAAACGACAAAAATTATACAAAAGCGGCATTATTTTTACGCACCATGACCCAGTGGAGATACCGGGTTATATGCAAGATTCTGCAGGAAGAAAGATTCCTGCTGTCCGAGAAAAAAGCGGCAGCGTTACAGAACTTGTGGGGAAAGAAGAGCTTAATTTAGATGCATTGTCAAAATTTTGCTATGAAAGAGGCACTGACGAGGGTGCTTTTGGAAAACTACGTAAAAAACTCAAAGAAAACAGCCAGCATCTACTTAACGGTCTATTGACAGCTTATTTTGAGTTATTTGCTAAATGTCTCTTAGAGTTGCGTGATTGCAGGGTGTGTTCTTGGAGAGATACAGATGTGGCAGCTGCTTTGTCCGATAGAATATCAGACGGGGATGAAGTCAACAAATGGGATGTTATTCGTATTAGAGATGGGCTGCTTAAGCCAACTTTAGTTAATATCCGTATGTGCAAAGATCTTGACAACATCATAGAAAAGCTGCGAAATGCGGGCGTAGCAGGAGTTGATGATTTTTATCTTAGTGTGGAGAGGATCATAAGATGCCTGTGTGAACATTTTTCTTATGGCATCTCCTATCATCCGGAAGGGGTGTGGACAATGGTATATGAATCGGATGACTATTATTATGCTATTATGTCTCGGTCTATATCTGTTGCGGATGTAACATCACTTATGGAGTATCCCGGATTAGAAGAAGAAAGCCTTAATCTTTTTAGAAATTATTCTTTCAGGACACCGCTTAACGCGTTTGCCTTAGGTGATATTTGGTATGATGTTTACCACAACCCCGAACCGATTATTTATACCTCATCATATAGCTATTGTCCAAAAGAGATGGCTGTGAAACGTTTTACCGAAGAAAGGCAGGCGATACAAAGGCGCCTTACATATTATCATGCTTATGGACATATACGGCCACAGATAGAAGCAGAAACGCTAAAAGATCCCGAAAGCGTTTTACCGGTTAATCCGACAGATTCGGAAGTGTTTCAAAAAGCTGCTGGATTTCTAAATCTAGATGAAACCGATACTTTTATAGATTTTGGTGGCGGATCAGGAGATTTTCTTGTATTTTTAAGAAACAACAACATCTTGCCGGAGAAATATTTAGTAGTTGATTATTCTCTTCCAAGAGTAAGTAAAACGGGTTTGAGAAATATGAGAGTAATGCTTGCGGATATAAGAGATCCAGCTGAGCGTAGGCAAATAGAATATTACTTCTTTAAACAATTTTATGAACAAACAATTAATAAAGGGACACTCATTAATGTTAATTATTATTTAACTGAAAAGGAGCTCGATGATTTTTTTGACTGGATAAGGAGATATATGAATTCAGACGGCAGATTTGTTTTTTCATTCTATAAACCGCATCAGATAGAAATTAACAAAGGCCTTGTCGTTGTAGGTGCGGATTATGATGCTTGCGGTGAATATATTGTTTTAGCTCAGGAAGCAGCCGGTAAAAAAACAGTTATAAAGAAAGAAGCTGTTTTGCAGAAGCTGTCTATAAAAGGGTGGAGATGTTTAGAGTTAGCGTCTGATGAACACCAAGTGGTTATAGGTATAACTAAGGCAATTTCTCCAGGGGCTATATCGCCAAATTCCCTCGACAACGGCGGCCAGACAGAACCTGAAAACATTAGTTATTTTATATCGCAATATATTTCAAATCTTTATTCACTTGGACAGATTATCCCTCATATGCTTGTAGAGCATTTTACTTCTTCTGGCCGCTTGGATATGGCTCATGACAATATAGGAATTAAAACATATTATTCCAATGCACCTCCAAATACGCTTTTAAATAGAAATATATTTGTTTTGATGGTAAGTATCCTGTATCACCTGTATCAAAATGCGTGGAAATATCAAAAAGAATACGATGATCAGCCAGTTATTACTATTACGATTGAATATAATCCAAACAAAAAACTTATTCTTAAAGTAAAAGATAAGGGGATAGGAATTCCTGCGGATGAATTGGCCCAAGTGCGAAAAATGAACCGATATCGGGCAAGCAACGCGCAAAAGGCGTATAGTTATGGTGTTGGAGGAAGGGGGCTTTGGGAAGTTGGTTTTCTGGTAAGCTATCTCTTAGGCAAGGTTACTATTGACAGCGAAGAGGGTGTTGGGACCGAGGTGACCGTTACTTTGCCTGATATCGTTTCTCCAATGGCCAGCCCCGTTAGAGATACGGAAAGTAACGAATCGGCAACATCTGATGGGTCTAGCTCGCTGTCTCTCGATAACGGCGGTTCCTCGCCGGCACACGATATGCGATATACGAAATACGGAATACGAAATAATGCCAGCTCGCCGGAATCTTTAGATAACGGTTCTCGTTCTGAATATTTCGGAAACGCTCAAAGCAACCGTCGCTGCCCTGCAGGGGTCTTAAAAGAAGAAATGATAATTGCAATCTCTGCACTCAAAACACAGAAGGATATTTGCGATTACATCCGGAATAAAATCCGGCCTGACTTTGATTCCATTGAAAAACTTAATCCAAGCGAGGCGATAGAAACTCTCGAAGCTTTGTTTAATCCGGATCTGGTTAAACTGATTTTGAAAAAGTGCAGCGAAAGCTCCTATGCTTTTAGCGATGCCTCAAATATCTATATGGACATAGCCTTCATAATCCGAAGCATAATCAGGCTTGAATGCATGGCGCCGAAATCAGGTGAAGTAGCCGCTTTGGCAGAAAAATTTATGCTAGAAATAACAGCAGGCTTAGAACCAGTGGAGATTCTGGCCTTTTATGGAGTTATAAGTTCTCTTACTTCAGCAGGGCTTAAGCATAATGAAGCGGAAAATAAAGTAGCGAGGCAAATCTTTTCAAACAGCGATATTCAGAATACTACCTATGAAGGATTTTTAAAAGTTTTCAATCCGCATATTATGCACTCGTATTCGCTGGAATTTGTGGCGCTTTTGGATTTCATGCTGGATGAAAACAGGGGTGGAGAATACCTGGGCAAAATACGCCAATGGGCTCCCAATATCGCCGACAGAATGAAAAAATACGGCGAAGCCAGATATTATCTTAATTCGTTTTATCATGCCGGCATGCTTGTCCGCTTATTCCGCGCGAATCCCTCTTCCTTTAATGATCCGGATTTGCTTAACCTTTTTGTTAACGGTTCGCTCACAAAAATCAATGGTCTGAATGGAGGTATGGACGACCTGGGAGGCGACCATTGGCACAATCTTCAGGCTTTGGCCGAGGCATTGGAAGCGCAGGGCTTGAGTATCGCTATTGATGTATATTCGCCATTTAAAGGCCTGGAAGATAAACTCGAGGCCTTTGCCGAGTGGGCCAAACCCGCTTATTCTATCGTTAGCCCGCAGGAGGGGGGGTTATATGAAGGGCTCATGAGGCGCTTTATAGCGAGAGTCCGATTGGGCTCTTATGACAACGGCGGCTCCTCTCCGGCACACGATATGCGATATACGAAATACGGAATACGAAATAATGCCTGTCCTGAGCGAGCGGTAGCGAGTCGAAGGGCCAGCTCGCCATCTCTCGACAACGGCGGCTCCTCGCCGGATTCTCTTGATAACGGATCTGAAGATGTCAGCCCTGAAGATGAAGTGATTTCTTCATCAGGAGAAGGCTATTCACTTACTCGTCGAGCAATGATGGTGCGGTCAGGAGTATTACCGCTGGTTAATTATATGTTGGGGTCAATAGGTTTAAGTAAAGTAGCGATTAACCGTGCCTTAGCAGCAGTGGCACCATTAGGCGGGAAGGTGGTTATTAATTTACCGCCCCTATTTCATAGTATAAAGTTTTGGGCCTATTATGATTTATTAAATAAAGAATTGGAAGATTATATCTGTAGTCAACCAGAAGGCCATTTTGATTATCTTGATGGCCGTGCATTAGGTGATCCGATGTGTTTGACGACACATGTTCTTTTTGGACAATGGATGAGAACTGTATGGCTGCAGCAGAGAAAAGAACTTTTATCTCTGCATAGAGAAATAGTAGATGAAGCGGTTAGGCAAATAAAAAATGAAGATGAAGATTATCTTAGTTTTATTAATCAAATACTTGATTACGATGAAGAAACAGAACGCGAAGCCCAAGGCGATTCATTTATAGGCGGGTTATCTGATATAAGCCGGGCTCGGAACGAATATGATTGGGAAGTTAGAAGGGGGCCTATTGAAGGAGCGGCGAATTTGCAAAATCAGTTTATTTGGAGACAATTAGAACTAAAGCTGAAATCGCATGTTTTAAAGTTAATGCAGCCAATGGCTAAGCAAGTTCACGGTCTTTTTGAAGACGCATTGCATTTAACAAATGCTGAATGTCAGAGCTTTTCTGAAAGATCTGTGCACGACAAAGGGATAACTCCAGATAAAATCAGAAAAATATCTCAACAACGTAAACAAACCTCTGAATTAGAAAAGCAGATAAAAAATCTTTATTCTCAGATAGTAAACAGTAATAAGATAAGTGTTTTACGCAGTGAATGGTGGCAGTTTACAGAAGGGGATTTTATATTTAGGCAAATAGATTGTCTGCGTGAACGAAAGCAGGCCTCATTAGATAACGGCGACAGTACTTCTTCGCCTATTCCTCTTCCAGAAAAGGAAGTTTTTAATTTGGGGTGGGTGATGACGCATCGCAACTGGCATAATCACCCGGCATTACCAACTAGAATGGTTAATGATTGTCTTAAGCTTACGCCAGAGTTACGGAGATATATTAAATCGGTTGCCGATAATTTTTTTACTGCAACAACGTTACGGAAATCTTCCATGTCTTTGGCGTTACGATTTGATTTTGATGAGGAATCAAACTCCCTTATTTGTGTTCCGTATAATTCAGAAATACTTCCAGGCAGAAGAGATTTTTTCATTCTCTATCTCTCTTTTTTGAAGAAAGAGGATTTTGATAATGTTAAAAAAATAGAAGAAATTATCCGAAACCTTACAAGCTCAGAAATTCTAGGAATCTTATTTATTACTAATGAATACAGAGGGGTTCTTTATGATTCTAGGGCAATTGTCAGGCATAGGCTTGATTTTCCATTATGGTGGTTGGGTGAAGAAAGGAACCAGTTAGAAACGGATAAGGAAAGTCTCGACAACGGCGGCTCCTCGCCGGCACACGATATGCGATATACGAAATACGGAATACGAAATAATGCCAGTTCGCCAAGTGGTTATTCAGAGGGTTCTTTTCCGTCTCCTATCCCAAGAAAAGCTCACTCTAAACAATACTCTACAGAAAAGATGTCTTTTTTAGATAGATATCCCAGACAATGGGAGTGGGTGCATTTAAACTTTCTTCCGAGAATGATTGAAAAGGTTAAAGAGACTGGTAAAAGAGAAATTCGTATTTTGATTTTAGGAATTAGTACCGGGGAAGAGGCGGCACGAAGTTTTCATGAGAGTATAACTGGGCTCAAGGAACTTTCTGAAAACCCTGATTCCTGGAAAATTTGGATTGATGCCGTAGATTGGGATGAAGAGGTGTTGGAGGAAGCGGAAAGAAGATGCAGGGCAGAGTCATCATTTGTATATAACTCTTCATGTATGTATGCGGAAGAAGTTATGGCTACTCTAAGCAGGTACCATGAAAAATTTCAGCAGGCATTATCTTTCGAGATGAGGGATATTTATAATCCTGATTTGTTTAATCGTGCTTCGCCAAATTTAGTTTTAGCAAATACGGTTCTTCATCAGCTTGAAGATTCTGATAAAACTAATCAGTTTCTTTCTCACCTTGATGGGGAATGGAAGAGGGCATGGATATTATCAACCTATCCAGGATTAGCTCAGTCGTGTAAAAAGTTTCATAGAATAGAAAGAATCGATATGGGTCAGTTTTATGCGCCGGATGAAGAAGCCGGAACAGTTTTTTATTTTGGTGTACCTATAGGTAGCAGTCGCGCCAGCTCGCCGGGCTCAAAAAGTCACAGGCTACAAGTCACAGGTCACAAATCGCCCCACGCCTCCTTGTCGGCGCCTGTGGTATCTTTATTTTTCGAAATGGACCGTCGGTATTTTTCAAAATTAACAGATTCAGAAAGAGTTAATTTTTCATTAAATTTTCCACATGGATTGCTTGGCCAAATCGATAAGTTTGCCTTTGTGCGTCACGTCGATGAGCCGGTTAACGATTCCGCGACACCCGATGGTATAACTACAGATCACGACTATTTGAATGTCGCTGTTAAAGATTCAACCAATGGGCTACCCGTTGAGCGTATGGTCATGGAAATATTGGGTAACGCCAAAGGTGGCATTTGCAGAGCCATGGGCGAATTTATACCCGGACAAATATGTTGGAGTTTAGACGAATTCATTTTACCTGATCAAGCAGTGCTTAAAGTAAGCATTATTCAATCCGCAAGTACAGATGGAGATTGGAGGCGTTTGCAGGGGAATGCTGAAAGAGTACGGGAGGAAGGTATCCATTTTCTCTTGAATACGCACAACGACAGGGAATGGGGTTGGCATTTTGATGGAAAAGGTTCCGGATTGCGAAAATTCGCGTTGGTCGCACAACGACATGGTGTCTTGCTACGTTTTTACAGAAGTGACTTTAGTTCGCACCCTATGAAAACTGAATTGTTTATACAGTTACGCAAAATACGCCCTTATAATATGATGTTCGAAAGAATATTTAGAGAAGAAGGTGATCAAATGATAAATGGTGTCAGCTCGCCAAGCCTCGACAACGGCGGCTCTTCGCCGGCGAATCCGGAAAAATTCGGCAACTGGTCTCCGAACAGGAAACGTTATTACGTGTTGTCCGAGGATTGTCCAAGCCCCCTGGCGGATAAGGACGAAGTCGCGGATACTACTGAACGGGGGCCCACGAAAAAGGGGCAAGGAGACGATGCTGACGAAGGATGCGAGAATGAAGACTTGAAGGAGCGGGAATCAGCCAGATCCTTAACGATAAAGTTTTTGACTAGCGAAAAAGTAACAGAAATTGATACTGGCTTGGATTTACTGGACCACTTGAAGGATAGAGAGTTGATTCATTCTATGATTGAAGAAGCCTTGCGTCAGAGAGGTGTCAGATTAGAAATGGAAGATTCCGTTGATTTAGATTATGATCTGTTGGTCAAGATTAATGACAGCAAGGGTAGATGTGGAATCCTGAAAATGTCTGCATTTGATAATCATGATTGGTTTGGTGAAAATATAATATATTTAAAAAGAATTTTTGTAGATAGTCAAGGCAAGCGGATTATGCCACTTGTTTATCGGTGGGTAGCAACATCTAATCATTTAGTTGATAAATTCAGAGGCTGGAATATTCTTTGTTCTCCGACTACGCAGTCATCCGCGAAGGCTTGGGGGAGGAGCGGTTTTTTCAAAGCCGAGGTGATTCAATGGGGAACGGATCCTTCAAAATATACACTGAAAGGAACTTTTCCAGTTTGGGATATTGCGATGGACGATTCTGGTGTCACACCCATAACTGCTCCTGCGCTACGCTCAAACTTGTTCCAAAGCACTGAACCAACGCTACAACCCGCGTCGGAGGACGGACTTGAGTTACAGCCGGGGGCAGGTGTAAGTTCAGAGCCAGAATCGTCCCCAGTGACAGTGACAGAGACGCAGAAAATTAATAATGCTTGGCGGGAGTTTTTCTCAAATGGCTGTTTAGAAAATAATACACGTAGTGCGCTTTCAGGTTTAGGCTATATCGCTTATATCGGAGATTATAAAAGTTTGATTATGTTTGTAAAGAAAACGTACAATGATTTATTCGGAACCGCAAATGCACCAAATAGCATTGAAAGGTTTGACGATGCCTTATTCCATGCTTTAGGAAATTTGCGGGAACACGGAGACAACAATGGACTTTTATTAATTCGGCCAAGCATAAGTTCGGATGGTAAAAAAGTAAATATGCTAAGATTTATTCTTATGGACAAGGGGAAAGGGTTCGCTCATAAAAGTGGACATGCTATATCTATAGATGACGCAATTAAGGGGTATGACTATGTTGGGCATGGTTCAAACCACATAGGAATGCATGAAATAAACGAGCTTGCTGATGATTTGAAGGTAGTTGAATTTCATGAAGCTGCGGCCGGGTTGGCAAAGGGTTCGTGGTATGAGACAAGCAAAACATCCGATGCAGTAAAACATGGAAAGCTTGATAATGGTTCAATTGTACAACATGGAACCCAGATTGCCGTTACAAATAAAGTTGAAACCAATCTAAAGAAATCTCCTATCGAAAAATATAGCGAATCAGTTCGTAGGAAATAGGGCTGACCTTTTGAAGTTCTTTAATCCGCCAAGCCTCGACAACGGCGGAAATCTTTCAAAGCCGGAACCCTAAACAAGTATTGTATCCCCGGAATTTTTAAGTGAAGATCCAAAAGAGGCGTCACGAAATTCCCCCGAAGAAAATAACACACGATATACAAAATACGAAATGCGACATGCGAAACTGTAGGCACTATTATTACCTCAATTCTTTCTTTATTTGCTACATCTAATCAGGTATAATTTATTAGATATGAAATATGCCTGGCAAAGAAAATTTTACATTTCAAGATTAGCCATCCTATTGTTGTTTGCCGGTTTTTTTACCGCTTGCAGTAGCCCACAAGAGTCTGAAAAAGTTTTGTTAGATGAAAATTTCCAGCCTGCCTACGGAGGAATGCTAGTTGACGGCACAACGGCAGAGCCAAGCAATTTAATTCCCATGCTTGCCTCTGATAGTGCTTCTCACGGGGTTTCCGGCCTTATCTTTAACGGTTTAGTTAAATATGACACAGATTTAACTTTAATGGGAGATTTGGCTGAAAGCTGGCAGATAAGTGATGATAATTTAACTATAACATTTCATCTTAAAAAAGGCGTAAAGTGGCAGGATGGGGTTGAGTTTACTGCCGAGGATATTATGTTCGGTTATCAAACTATTATAAATGAGAAGACTCCTTCCGCCTATAAAGAGGATTACCTCCAGGTGAAAAAAGCCGAAGTCCTGGATAAATATACTTTCAGAGTTACTTATGTAAAACCTTTTGCTCCGGCTCTAAGCAGCTGGGGAAGCCTTGTAGTTTTGCCTAAGCATATTTTAGAAGGAAAAGATATAACCAAAACTTCTTTTTCCCGCAGGCCTACAGGGACCGGGCCGTTTAAACTCAAAGAATGGGTCACCGGACAAAAAATAACCCTTGAGGCAAACCCGGATTATTTTGAGGGGCGCCCCTACCTTGATAAATATATATACCGGATAATCCCTGACTCAGCAACGATGTTTATGGAACTTAAAGCCGGTAGTATTGACTTGATGGGCCTGGCGCCGGTTCAATATAAGCGGCAGACCAATAGCAGGTATTTTAATAATAATTTTCGTAAATTCAGGTATCCTGCCTTTGCTTATACTTATATGGGGTTTAATTTACGCCATCCCTGGTTTAAGGATAAAAGAATAAGGCAAGCAATAGCCTATGCTATTGACAAAGAAGAGGTTATAAAAGGTGTGCTTTTCGGTTTAGGGGTAGTATCTACCGGCCCTTATGTTCCGGGGACCTGGCCGTACAACCCTGAGGTTAAAAAATACGAGTATAATCCCGAAAAAGCGAAGGCGTTGCTTAAAAGTGTAGGATGGCGGGATGATGATGGTGACGGGATTCTGGAAAAACAAGGAAAGAAATTTGAGTTTACAATTCTTACCAACATGGGCAATTCTTCGCGTTTAAAAACTGCTACTTTGATACAGCATAGGCTCAAAGCTGTAGGCATAAGTGTTAAAATAAGAGTTCTTGAGTGGTCAACTTTTATAAATGAATTTATTGATAAACGAAAGTTTGAGGCGGTAATTTTAGGCTGGAGCATTGGGCTTGACCCCGACCAGTATGATATTTGGCACTCGAAAAAAACCGGAGAGAAAGAACTTAACTTTGTAGGTTTTAAAAATAAAGAAGTAGACAAGCTCCTTGAAGCTGGCCGGAGAACTTTTAATATAGAAGAGAGGAAAAAATATTATTACCGGCTCCAGGAAATTTTAGCCGAAGAGCTTCCTTATGTTTTTTTATATGTGGGAGATTCTTTGCCGATAGTTAGTGCCAGATTTAAAGGTATAAAGCCTGAGCCTATAGGCATTTCTTATAATATTGAAAAGTGGTTTGTGCCCAAGCAATTGAGGAAGTATACGATAAGTAGAGAGTAGAGGGTAGAGAGTAGAGAGATGGAGGAAAGAAGAATAAAAAGCGTTGAAGATTTTGAAGTTTATCAAAAAGCTGTAAAATTATTTGAAAATTTCATAGAAAAGGATTTACCTGTTTTACAAAATACTTTTACTGGAAGAACATTAGCGGCTAATCAATTAAGGTGTCTTGATTCTATATGTGCTAATATGGAAGAAGGCTATGAGCGTAAGGCTGGGAAAGAGATAAAGAATTTCTTTAGAATTGCGAAAGGTTCTGCTGGAGAGGCTAGAGGGCGATATAAAAGATTAAGGAAGTTTCTACCGGAAAATGCAATAGAAAAACGCTTGTTTGTTTTAAATGAAATTAGAGCTATGCTTCACTCTTTAATTAAAAAATGGGTGTAAATTTTCTCTCTACCCTCTACTCTCTACTTGCTACTTTATATAGATATGATTAAGTATTTTTTTAAAAGACTATTGCAAATTGTTCCTACCTTTATAGGTATAACTTTAATTTCTTTTTTTATTCTTCATCTTGCTCCGGGTAAGCCTACCGACATAATGGGAGAACTTAACCCCAGAATGACGCCTGAGGCGCGCATCCAACTTCAGAAACAGTGGGGCCTGGATAAACCAATAATCGTCCAATACGGGGTCTGGCTGAAGAACCTGGCCAGGCTTGACTTTGGAGACTCTCTTTCTACTGACAGGCGTCCGGTATGGGATAAGATAAAGGAACGCCTGCCCATAACCATTTCAATTAATATCATCTCTATGTTTATTATTTTTTTGGTAGCCATACCAATAGGCATATATTCTGCCCAGCATCAATATTCTTTGCCGGATAAACTAATTACTGTTTTTGTTTTCATAGGATTTGCCACGCCGGCTTTCTGGTTGGCTCTATTGTTGATGTTATTTTTCGGAGTTTATTTGAATTGGCTGCCTATCTCCGGCTTGCAGTCCTTGGGGTATGAGCATCTGTCTGTATTAGGAAAAATTACTGATAGGGCCAGGCATCTAATCCTACCGGTATTCATTTCAGCTTTTGGAGGCATGGCCGGGCTTTCCCGGTATATGCGCAGTAACATGCTTGAAGTAATAAGACAGGATTATATAACTACAGCCAGGGCTAAGGGCCTTTCTGAAGGAAAAGTTATATACAAGCACGCTTTGCGCAATGCTCTTTTGCCGGTAATAACCATTTTAGGATTATCTGTCCCGGCACTTGTAGGCGGAAGTGTTATTTTTGAAACTATATTTGCCATACCGGGCATGGGACAGTTGTTTTATATGGCAGTTATGATGCGGGATTACAATTTGATTATGGGAGGATTGGTTATAGGCTCTGTTTTGACTCTTTTAGGCAATCTTTTAGCCGATATCAGTTATGCTTTGGCTGACCCGAGAATACGAACAAGATAACACGGATTATCGCTAATCACACACGAATTAACACAAATATGGAGAAAGTTTTATACAAAAAGCTATCTTACAATATAGTAGGATGTTTTTATAAAGTTTATAATACACTTGGGCCTGGGCATAAAGAGGACATTTATCATAGAGCTTTAGAAATTGAATTTAATAATGAGGGCATCAATTTTGAATCAGAAAAGAGGATAAAGTTAGAGTATGAAGGGAAAAAGATAGGAACCTATCAGCTAGATTTCGCAATAGAAGGTAAAATCGTAATAGAAATTAAATCTGTAGCGTTTTTACCTAAAGTATTTGAAAAACAATTGTATTATTATTTAAGAGCTTCTGGGTATAAGTTAGGGTATTTGGTTAATTTTGGTTCGGATAAGCTGAATATTATAAGGAGAGTCTTAGGGCAAATTAATTCGTGAATATTCGTGTATAATTTGTGACCATTCGTGTTTATGTGGAAGAGGTTTAGGAAAAATAAATTAGCTTTGTTTGGAGCGGTAACGGTATTTATTCTTTGCGGCGTAGCACTGTTTGCTCCCTGGTTTGCACCGCATGATCCGGTATCAATTGATGTTGACCATATTTTAGAGCCGCCAAGCGCTGGCCATCCTTTGGGAACTGATGAGCTGGGTAGGGATGTATTAAGCCGGATTATTTGGGGGGCAAGAATATCTCTGGCGGTAGGATTTGTTGCGGTGGGGATTTCCGCGCTCATAGGTATTTTGCTTGGAGCAATATCAGGTTACTACGGCGGTTGGTTCGATACTGTGATTATGAGGTTTGTTGATGTTATGCTTTGCATACCTACGTTTTTCCTTATTCTGGCGGCAATAGCCTTTTTGGAGCCGAATATCTGGATAATAATGGCTGTGATAGGCTTAACTAGCTGGATGGGCGTAGCCCGGCTGGTAAGGGCAGAGTTTTTGAGCTTGAAGGAAAGAGAATTCATTCTGGCAGCTCGCTGTGTCGGAGCATCAAATTTTAGGATTATTTTTCGTCATATACTTCCCAATGCCCTTTCACCGGTTTTAGTTTCGGTTGTTTTAGGCGTTGCCGGAGCGATACTGGTTGAATCGGCATTAAGTTTTTTAGGTATAGGCATTCAGCCGCCAACCGCCAGCTGGGGTAATATCCTTGCTTCGGGAAAGGATAATATTGAAATAGCCTGGTGGCTCTCCGTATTTCCGGGGGTAGCAATACTGGTTACGGTATTAGCTTATAATTTGTTAGGGGAAGGCATAAGGGATGCGATTGACCCAAGACTGAAGAAATAGCTATAAGCTATAAGTTTTAAGCTATAGACGAAGTGAGGAAAGAGACCTGTATAAAAAAGTAATAAGTTGTAAGCTATAAGTTGTAGACAAAGTAAGGAAAGAACCTGTATAAAAAAGTTATAAGCTGAGAGGAGAAAAGTGAAAAATTTCAGAGATTTAAAAGTTTGGAATAAAGGATATGAATTAGTCTTAGCAATATATAAACTTAGCAGACATTTTCCCAGTGATGAAAAGTTTGGCTTAACTCAGCAGATAAGGCGTGCGGCAGTCTCTGTTATAGCCAATATAGCTGAAGGGAACAAAAGGAAAAGCAGTAAAGATTTTAAACATTTTCTTAATATATCCGAAGGCTCTCTAGAGGAAGTTAAATGCTACTTGATTTTAAGCAGAGATTTGGGATATATCAAAGTTGCAGATTATAACAACAGTTTTATTATATCCGAAGAATTAGGCAAAATGTTATCCGGTTTTATCAAAAAGCTTACAGCTTACAGCTTATAGCTTATAACTTAAAGCTAATTATGGATTTATTAAAAGTTAGTAATTTAAGCACTTCATTTTTCACTGATGCAGGAGAGGTAAAAGCCGTCAGGGGAATAAGCTTTTTTTTGAATGAAGGAAAATCTTTAGGGCTTGTCGGTGAAAGCGGCTGTGGGAAAAGCGTTACCGCTCTTTCTCTAATCAATCTTGTTCCCTATCCCGGCAGAATAATCGCCGGAAATATTTTTTACCGCGGCAAAGATTTGCTTCAACTCGAAAGCAAAAATATGCTGGATGTGCGAGGAAAAGAAATAGCCATGATTTTTCAAGAGCCTTTGACTGCCTTTAATCCGGTTTTTTCTATAGGTAGTCAGGTTCAAGAAGCGATTCTCACGCATCAAAAAGTAAGCAAAAAAGAGGCTCTTAATAAAGCTTCTAAGCTGCTGGAAGATGTTGGAATAAGCCAAGAAGGAGTAATTGAAAACTATCCGCATCAATTAAGCGGCGGCATGAGGCAGCGGGCAATGATTGCCATGGCTTTAAGCTGTGACCCATCTCTTTTGATAGCTGATGAGCCAACAACTGCCCTGGACGTTACTATTCAGGCGCAAGTTTTAGAGCTAATATCTGAAATACAGAAAAAAAGAAATATGTCCATGATCCTGATAACTCATGATTTGGGTATAGTGGCCGATAGAGTTGAATATTTAGCTATTATGTATTGCGGCAAAATCGTAGAATACTCTTTGGCCAAAGAGTTAATAAGTAAGCCTTTGCACCCTTACACCTCAGGGCTTATTGATTCAATTCCCGATATTAGCCGGAGAGAAAAACCTTTAAGGACAATAAAGGGGGCGGTTCCCAGCCTTTTGAATTTGCCTAAGGGGTGTTCTTTTTGCGATAGGTGCTTTATGGTAGATTCTTTATGCAGATTGCAGGAACCGCAATTACGGGATATTGGCGCCGGGCATATGGTCGCTTGTCACAGAGTATAGATTAAATATGGATGATTTAGTTAGAATAGAGAATGTAGTTAAGAACTTTTCCGGCAGCTCAGGGTTCTTTGGGAAAAAAGTAGGGTTCGTCAAAGCCGTGCGGGGAGTGAGCTTTTCTGTAAAGAAAGGAGAAATCTTAGGCCTGGTAGGTGAAAGCGGCTGCGGCAAATCCACTCTTGCCCGGATGGTTGTAAGGTTGATTGAGCCGACAATGGGGAAGCTTTTTTTTGAAGGCAAAGATGTGTTCAGCCTTTCGGGGGATGAACTCAAATACTTTCGTAGAAATGTTCAAATGGTTTTTCAGGATCCCTATGCTTCCTTGAACCCCCGTCTTAGCATAGGGCAAATGATTACTGAACCTTTAATAATCCAGGGAATCGCCAAAGGTGCAGCCAGGATCAAACAAGCAAAAAACATTTTAAAAAAGGTTGGCTTAGGAGAAGATTCTTTTTCTCGTTATCCACACGAATTTAGCGGCGGACAGCGCCAGCGTATCGGCATTGCCAGGGCTTTGGTGCTTAAACCAAAGCTCATTATCGCCGATGAACCGGTGTCAGCTTTGGATGTTTCCATCCAGGCCCAGATATTGAATTTGCTAATCAGTCTGAGAAAAGAATTTGATCTTACCTATATGTTTATTGCCCATGATTTAAGAGTCATAGAGTATATCAGCGACAGGGTGGTTGTTATGTATCTGGGAAAAATTATGGAAATATCCGGTTCTAAATCCCTGTATAAAAAGCCGTTTCATCCTTATACCGAAGCTTTATTATCGGCAATTCCCGATATAAATTATGAAAACAAAAAACAACAGATTATTTTAAAGGGCGATATTCCCAGCCCCATAGATCCGCCTTGTGGCTGCTGTTTTCATACCCGCTGTATTTATGCCAAAGAGAAATGCAGGAAAGAAGAGCCGCAATTAGTTGAAAAGGAAGGCCGTTTTTTTGCCTGCCACTTTCCCTTAACCTAAACCAAAAATAACGAACCCCTGCCTACCGTCAGGCAGGCGCATCGTCATTTTTGGGGGAAGATAGATTTGACATATTAAGGTATATTATATATAATCGAATGAAACTAGGGCTTAGCCTTGTTAGGTTAAGCCCTAAAGTTAAATTCGACCCCGCCCTTTTGGGGCAATAGGTATGTATTACGTATATGTTTTACAGAGTGTAAATAATGAGTATATATACGTTGGCAGCACTAGAGATTTAAAGAGGAGAATTCAAGAACATAATCATGGCAAGAGCCATTCTACTAAGAAGTACGTACCATTAAAGTTGATATATTATGAAGCGTATATAGATAAAAAAGATGCTTCAAGCCGAGAACAAAAACTGAAGCATCACGGTAGTGCCATAGGCCATCTTAAAAAAAGATTAGTAAATAGTTTGGCAAAATAACTTCGCGAGAAGGGCGGGGTTTAATTCGCACTTATCGCTTATGTTTTTTGTTCCATAAGTGATGTGCTCATTAAATATGGAAAATCCGGATAAATTGCAAAAAATAACGTCAGAGTTTGGAAATCCTTTCGCGGAGACCAGTTTCTCTAAGCCTTTATTTATCAGTGAGATATTGGATGGCTATCAGGAAGGAAAAGAAACTTCAGTCGCCGGCCGGCTTATTTCTAAACGGGAACACGGCAAGTCGGGGTTTGCGCACATAATCGACCACACCGGGAAACTCCAATTCTATGCTCAGGCTAATAAGCTCGGGAAATATTATCAACTATATAAAGACTTGGATCTTGGCGATATAGTCGGGATAAAGGGTAAACTTTTTGTTACCCGCACCGGCGAGACCACTGTGCTGGTAGAGGAACTAAAGCTTTTGGCAAAAGCCCTGCGGCCTCTGCCTGAGAAGTGGCACGGCTTAAAAGACATAGAGGTGCGTTACCGCCAGCGCTACTTGGATTTAATTGCTAACCCCGCGGTAAAAGAGGTTTTTCTGAAGCGTTCCCGGATAATATCTCTAATTCGAGATTTTTTCAACCAGCTTAAATTTATAGAAGTGGAAACGCCTATGCTGCATGGAGTAGCCGGCGGAGCAGCCGGCCGGCCGTTTATTACTCATCATAATGCCACAGACAGCGATGTATATCTTAGGATTGCTCCCGAACTTTATCTGAAACGCCTTTTGGTCGGCGGGGTGGAAAAAGTTTATGAAGTAAACAGGAGTTTTAGGAACGAAGG
>JAQUWY010000035.1 GCA_028692655.1 Candidatus Omnitrophota bacterium
CGTAATGATAGATCCTTAGATAGAATACGTGCATATATTGCCAATAACCCTAAAATCTGGGATAATGACATTGAAAACCCTAATAGAATTGGTAATATAGAATCAGAATTGATTAAGGTCTAACAAAACAATCTCCCTCAGGAGTACTCGGGACTCCCTTTAGTTGATGCCAAAGACGTTGTTTTGATAATAAAGATTAATTCGCAATTATTATTTATTTGCGCTCTTGGAGGCTTAATAGATGGCTTGTTTTAATTATGCTATAATTAACCTATGCTTACCGATTTTACGGATTCTGTATATTAATTGTTAGCGCCAAATAATAATTTGGCGCTAATGCGAAGCTGACCTTTCAGCTCTCTCACGATTTGTTAGTTCTCCTCCTCGTGGAGGAATATTCATAGATGAATAGTTGTTGATACCTTAGTGCCAAGGGGGAAAAGAGCGCTAACAAATCGCTCGAGCTGACCCCGCGTATAAGTAAGCGAACTTACTCACAACCTAAAGAACTTATCGGTAAGCTCGCAAGCTCGCTTACCTGTATACTCGCGGTGCAGCTCAGCTTCGCATTAGAAGGATAAAATAAAAAAAATGAATCCATTATTTTACATTATCGGTGAAATAGCTAAATTAGCTGGTTTTACCATACCTCTTTTTCCTAAAGTGATAGCTATTACGATAGCTGGAACTATCCCCTTTTTATTTTTCGCAAAAACCCGCAATTGGAATGTAATTATTTATATTCTATTTATAGTAGCCGGTTGGGTCTATGGTAGAATGATAGCAGGCGGCTATTATTTAACTTTTTCTGAAATGGATATCGCCAATTCGAGAATACTTGCTTTTGGAATACTCTTTCTTTATCTTGTAATTTTTGCGATTACCCCTATAGCAATACTCATATTCATTAAAAAGAGTAAATGGAAACATCTTCTTTGGTTAATTCCCTTATTGTCCGTATATATTGGAATGAAAATAAATTGGTTCTTATAATCCATATGTGTTATGAACAAAAAAATAAAAAAATATCAATCAGATCTTAATACTTTAACTATTGAAGAAAAAGAAGCCGGATGGGTAATTTGCGAAACAAATCATATTGAAAAACAATTAAAAAAAATAATTTCTCACTATATACAGCCCGACATTGATAAGCGCCACTTTGTCGATAATATTCTTTTACACAATACAAATATTAACTTAGGAGCAAAAATAAAAGTTTTCTTTTATATTTGCAAACTCAAGGGATGGAAAATAGAAAATAAAGATGTCTATCATAAGTTGCTAAATTATAGAAACGGTTTCGCGCATAGTGACGTGACTACTAAAAAGGTTGACGTAATTTTCGACGAAAATCGAAAACCTAAAGATGTAGACATTTATATGACTATTAATAATGTAACTTATTCGGGTGGGTTTTACGAGGAAAAAAGGTCTAAAGTATTTCAAGAGTTTAGTTCAGTATGTGAGCAAATAAAAACAGAAATAAACAATATTCTTTTAAAAATTGAAAACTCATAACAAATCAATCCAGCTTAATGAGACTCGTTCTTTTACAAGACAAAGACGCAGGAAAAGAACCTAGTCGAATTAATTCCCGTCGAGTTGAGGAAATTTACGAAGAAAATTTCCGATTATTTAGCGAGACGGGAAAGATGCCTGCTTTAGCAATAGGACCGGGCCGTCGAACCTTCTGGATATCGGAATAAATTCTGCGAATTTCCTCCGAAAAGGTTCGACATAATTCAACTAGAGATTTTTTCCTCGAAAAAATCTAAGTTTCATTAGTTGATTTTTGTGTTAGAACTATAAATAAAAAATATTAGGAAAATACATTTGTATATACAATAGTATTATGGTATAATTCACTATGTCTGATATACGATGGAATTTATTAAAAAATGACAGGCTAAAGCGAACGCGGGGAACCTCTTTTGAGGATATATTAAGGGGAGAATTAATTGGCGTTAAAAAACACCCGAAAAGAAAAGATCAAAATATTATGCTTTTTAAATATAAACGCTACATATGGCTTGTACCGTACATTCTGGAAGAAAATGGGGATATATTTTTGAAAACTCTTTATCCGTCACGTAAATACACAAAGATGTTCAAGGAGGGGAAAATATGAGAAAAATTAAATTAACTAAACAAGAAAAAGAAATCGAGAACGCTCTACTTCAAGGTGAATATGTCGATATTGATAAGGGTGAATTTAGACATGTTGCTGAGGCTATAGTTTCTCGAAAGAAGGATTCTGTCCTGAACATTCGTATCAATGGCGATGATTTAAAACTTATTAAGAAAAAGGCTGGTCGCTTTGGTATTCGATATCAAACATTCATCTCGGAACTACTTCACAGAATAGCCCATAGCTAAAATTATAATGTTCTAACAAATCTAACGGACTGTACTTGCCGCTTTCTAAGTTCGCGGGCTCGTTCAGACGCTTATTTTCAAGAGTGACAGAAGTCAGCCCTTGTCCGCTTCGTCTACCAAAGTTATTTAGAAATCTGGTGAGACAGGCGAGGCCTCGCCACCGGCGGGAAATGTGAAATGATTATAAAGATATCTAACATCTCAATCCCCGCCTTCGCATAAGCTATGGCGGGCAGGCAACGGGCCCATACTACGCCTTAACTAAAGTAGAATTTCATAGTAGGATGGCTTCGTAGAATTAGCTGATTTCGGGTGTTATGTGAAAATAAAAATTAACATGAATAAAGAATTAGGAAAACCAATCAAATTCTGAAATTTTCCGTAAAACCTACCTGTTAAGCTAAAATCCTAAATATATCCTAACTATTTAATATGCAAATCAGCAATCACTATTTAGCAAAAAATACCCTATAGGGTACAAATAATAAACAAAACATCATACATTGCACCCTTTAGGGTGTAATGCCGTTATTTTTATACCTTTAGGGGTATAATATATATAAATTTACACCTCATAAGGTATAATTTTTTTAAAATAGTGTTGAAATTATACCCGTTATGTGATATATTTAAATTATTATGAGACAAGCCAATTCAAATCTATATATAACAAATATTTCTTTCCAAATAAAAAAATTAAGAAAGAGTAGCGGGCTAACCCAAGTTGAGTTTGCCAAACGAGCAGGAGTCGGTTTGCGTTTTTTAAGAGAACTTGAAACCGGTAAAATGACGGTAAGAGTAGACAAGCTTATGCAAGTTTTGGATTTCCTAGGATATCATCTAGAATTAAAAAGGACTGAATATCAACATACCGCAAATGATGAAAAAATGGATATTAAATAGGGAAAAAACTATGGATGCATTAAGAAAAGCACAGGTATTTTATAAAAATGAACTAGCAGGGTATATTTCAGAAACACAGGACGGCTATGCTTTTCAATATAATCATGAATTCTTAAAAAAAAATATTCCGATTTCAATGTCTTTACCCCCTAGAGAAGAACCTTATCATTCAAAAGAATTGTTCCCTTTCTTCAAAGGACTTCTTCCAGAAGGATGGTATTTGGATATCGTAAGCGTGACACAAAAAGTGGACAATAAAGATTCATTTGGTCTATTATTGGCAAGCACAAGCGGTGATACAATCGGCGCAGTTACTGTAAAAAAAGTGAAATAACAAAAATGAATGAAAAGTTCCTTAAAGAAATGTTTAATTCTTCTAAATGTCCGGTTATAGATTTCACCTTGGGAGACATGTCCCAAAAAGCACAGAAATTGACTGGCAAACTTTCCATTTCTGGCGTTCAGCCTAAGCTATCTGTTAAATTGGATAAAAAACAAAATATATTAATCCCTGTGGCTGAAGGTGGAGAGTACATTCTGAAACCACAAACCACTACTTTCCCAAATATCCCCGAAAATGAGCAATGTTGTATGGATATCGCCAAAAATTTAGATATAGATATTCCGCTTCATTGTCTGATCCCTTTAAAAGATAATAGTCTTGCTTATGTGATTAAAAGATTCGATAGAAAAAAAAACATAAAAATTCATCAGGAAGATTTTGCACAAATTCTTGAACAAACAGATAAATATAAAGGATCTGCAGAACAAATAGGTCGAAAATTAAAAGATATATCTTCAGCCCCGGGTTACGATTCACAGTTATTTCTTGAAAGAGTCATTCTTAACTTTATCCTCGGCAATGGCGATGCCCATTTAAAAAATTACTCCATTTCTTACAGAGATAAAGATAATATTCGCTTAACGCCTGCTTATGATATCGTAAGCTCAAAACTAGTTCTTCCTGACGAAGAAGATTCAGCCATAACTATTAACGGCAAAAAAAATAGATTAAAATTAGAAGATTTTGATAAATTGGCTGAATACTTAAACATTCCCTTAAGAGTTCGATACGAAAAATTTATAAATAAGTTTGATGTCATGAAAAAAATCATAGATTGTTCCAATATTACAAAAGAAAAACAACGACAATTCCTTGAAATAATAAAAGAAAGATTGGCCCGGCTAAGCCTACCAAAATGAAAAATACTATTTGGAATACAGATAAAAATAATCTAAAAGTAACGGGCCAGGCATGCCTGGCCCCTACAGGATAATCTGATATAATATAATCGATAAAATATTGATATTGAAATCATCTAACAAAGCAATCCACCGGACCTTCCTCGTCCGCCTCGTCGCTTTGCGACGGGCGAGACTTCGTCGGGCAGGTGGTTTTTGTGTTATGTGAAAAACCGAAGGGCTTGCTCCCGAGGGAAAAATTACAATTACATTCATCCCGCGGGCTATCCACAAGGATGGCCATTCCTGATACCTTTTAAGGAAGGGGCCTAAAGCCTGTATGAAGGGTTCGATTAAATTTTAAATGCATAAAAAGGAGGTTTTATGGGTATTACAAAATTACTTATTTTCGCGGCTGTTTTGATATTTTTTATCGGAATCAGAATAGTCAGGCCGACACATCGAGGCTTAATTGAGCGCTTAGGAAAATACAGAAGGTTTGCCAATGCGGGGTTTAACTGGATTATTCCTGTTATTGAGAAAATGTATACAGTTAACGTAACAGAGCAAATGATTGATGCTGAACCGCAAGAAATAATCACAAACGATAATTTAAATGCCACTGTAGATGCTCAAGTATATTTTAAAGTGAAACCTGACGAAGAGAGCGTTAAAAACTCTCAATATAACGTTAACGTTTACCAAAGCCAAATAGTCAATCTTGCTCGAACAACACTAAGAAATATAATAGGCACCTTGACACTTAAATCTGCCAACAGCGAAAGAGGAAAAATTAATTCCGAGTTACATAAGACTCTCCTCGAAGAAACAACCAGTTGGGGAATTGATATCGTTAGAACAGAATTAAAACAAATTGACCCTCCTAAAGACGTACAGGATACTATGAATAAGGTTGTAAAGGCGGAAAACGAAAAGATTGCCGCTATTGATTTTGCAACTGCCAGAGAAACTTCAGCTGACGGAGAAAAACGGGCAAAAATCAAAGAAGCTGAAGGAGTCAAACGGGCAAGAATTCTGCAGGCAGAAGGCGAATCTGAAGCTATTAAATTAGTCAATGAGGCTGCCGATAAATATTTTGTAGGAAATGCCCAGCTCTTAAGAAAACTTCAGGCCCTTGAATCGGCCCTAGAAGATAATGCTAAAATAGTGATACCTGCCGGATCAGATATAGTCAACCTTATAGGCGAAATGGCAGGCATAGTTCCTTTGAATCGAAAACAAAAAGAAAGTTAAGCATTTTATACCATATTCAAATCAATAAAAGGAGGTTGTAATGCTTGCAAAAAGAATCGCTCTGGGATTTGGTATTGCCATTATATTTCCTATGATGGTTCATTACGGAGTAAGGACCTTTGCACCTAAGCCTAAATGGCAGGATTATAGAGTACAAATAAATTATAACTACAGCAATTTGAGCCCAGAAGAGAAGGCAAAATATGATTCCGACAAAGAACGCTTGAATAAAGAATACCGGGCAAAGCAAAAAGAATTTGAAAAAGTCCTTTTTGCGGTTGCCGTGCCCCTAGGCATAGCCGCTATAATTATTGGTTCTTTACTGCCGATACAAGCCATAGGAACGGGCCTTATGTTTGGAGGTATTTTTAATATCTGCAACGGTTACGTAAACTACTGGTCAGAATTGAATGATGTTTTAAGATTTCTCTCGCTGTTACTAGCCTTTATTGTGCTTTTAGTCATCGGGTATAAAAAACTTGAAAAAAAACAAACATAGCAAAACGCTTCGGTTAAACTTTTCTGCAATTGTGTTATGATAAAAAAAAGGTAAAAATGAAAAAATCATTTACCCCGTTAGAGAAAAAATATGCTATTGAACAACCCCGTTCTCCAACGGGTCCCATAAG
This sequence comes from Candidatus Omnitrophota bacterium, assembly GCA_028692655.1. GTDB lineage: Bacteria > Omnitrophota > Gorgyraeia > Duberdicusellales > 4484-171 > JAQUWY01. The sequence goes on from JAQUWY010000035.1 coordinate 6,348, forward strand.
AAAAAGATTTTTTAACAGGACGGGGTTTACCCTTATCGAGCTTATTGTAGTCATTGCTATTATCGCGGTTTTGGCTGCAATTATCGCTCCTAATGCGTTTAGAGCTATTGAGAAAGCAAAAGTTGCAGAAGTAATTGGAGACTTCAAAGCTCTAAAAGCATCTATGTATTGTCTATACGCTGATACTGGAAAGTGGATGGCTAGGGAAACAAATGGGAAAATAAGCAACGCCCAGCCTGGAAGGTATGGAGGAGCAGAAGATGAAGCGATATTTATAAAGATAGACCATTATTTTGAATTAATGACTGATCTTGGAAATATGCCCGGCTGGGATGGTCCTTATATGGAGAAATTGAAAGCCAAAACACCCTGGGGAGGTATTTATGTATTGCAATCATACCATTGCAACGGCGCGAGTATAGACTACAAAGGGTGGGATATCTGGCTTGAGCTTGAAGATTATTGTTATGATAACCCCTCTGACGATAGCTGCGGAGTAAAAGAAAAAATTGCTAAAATAATTGATCGGAAAATAGATGACGGAGATTTAGCAAAAGGAGAATTCAGAAGGTGCATTTACCCCGAAGGACAAAGAAATTGGTGCCATTGCTCCTCTACTGATACCCTTTGGGTAATTGTCCATAATGCTTGGTAAGAATGGAAAACCCATTTACCCCGTTAGAGAAAAACTTTACCGTTAAGAGATTTCGTTCTCTAACGGGGTTTACCCTTATTGAACTAATCGTAGTCATTGCTATTGTCGCGGTTTTAGCTGCAATTATCGCTCCTAATGCTTTTAGGGCAATTGAAAAGGCGAAGATTAGCAAAACTGTTTCTGATTTTAAAACCGTAAAACTTGCAGCTTTAGCTTACCGTGTTGATACCGGTCAATGGCCCTATGAAGGGGCAGTGCACAGGAATAGAAGTTACGGCCTAGGATTTATTAGCAATGATGGCTCATCTAACTGGGATGGGCCCTATTTGGATAATTGGCCAGTATCTCAATGGTCGGCTTCAAATACTACTTTTAAATATGTCTACTATGATGATATATTAGAGGGCGATTGGGATGGAGATGGCGATCCTGTTAGTCATTTTATTTCTTTAAGCGAAGACAACGTTGGTTCTCAAGAAATACCAATGCGCGTAATGAAACGAATAGATGAAATTTTAGATGACGGTAATCTTAGCAGTGGTAAAATACAATTTTGGCAATCAAATTGGTTTGACTATCTTGTTGTTAGATAGCCGGTATAGCTGTCCTTAAAAATGCGGTCATTTAACAAGCCATCCCGTCATTAGACCCTTGGTTTAACGGGAGTGATTTTTGTGTTGGAAGAAGGAACCCTCTATGAAAAATATATTAAGGGTTTTAATATTTTCTTTGTGCTTACTGTATCCATTTTTTTCTGTTCCTCTACTTGCGAAACCAATAGAAGGATTTAACAGCATATCCCTAGAAAATCTGGGTAAAGCAAAAGAAGTATCAAAAAATTTTTTAGATGCTGTAAAGAATAACAACTATCTTGATGCCTACCATCTAATGGCCCCTGTTGACTACGGCCTGCCTACACCGGCAAAACCTGGAGAAACTATCCAGCAATTCAAGAATGCGCTTGATAAAGTATTGGGAGAATTCTCAAACTATGAATTCAAGTCCTATAAAAAAATCAGCTCCCAGGGGTATTCTTATCTTTATCTTACTTATGAAATTGAATACACCAATGGTTTAGTGGATGCTTATATCACAATCGCAAATTTTAACAATAAGATAAGCGTGTTAGCCTATCAATTCATGCCTCAATCTTTACAACTGCGTAAGAAATTTGATCAAGAGTTTCTCGGTCAATAAAAAATTTATGAAATTGAGTAGGTTAACGGTTGTTTTTAGCCGTTAAAACCCATACCAGTGGTTAACTAAAGGCTTTGCCCCTTCGGTCGCATCAGCAGTCACGTTTTTAAGGCGGGTGTATTCAAATAATCCTTCTTTGCCAAGTTCCTTTCCAAAACCGCTCTGCTTGAATCCTCCGTAGGGAAGCTCTTCGAAAAACATACCGTAAGTATTAATCCAAACTGTTCCGGAGCCTATAATAAGAGTTAAAAAATAGAAAAATATGGTATAATATTATTATGAAGTTGAAAAAGGCCATAACTAAGCTCAAAAAGCTTGGCCAAGAAGATAATTCCTTTGCCGATGCGCCGGGAAAAGAACTTGTTTCTTTTATGTGGGAACTTACCGCGGAAGTGTGGTCTTTGCAGGGAGCTGATTGTGTTAAACGAAGATTACAAAGAAATATTACAAATCTTATTAAACAATGAGGTCAATTTTCTCATTATCGGTGCCTATGCTATGGGTGCTTATGGTTACCCCCGTGCTACAGGTGATTTTGATATCTGGGTAGAGACTTCCATAGAAAATTCAAAAAGAATATATAAGTCTCTTTCTGAATTTGGTGCTCCTGTTTTAGGCATAACAGAAAATACTTTCGCAGAAAAAGGAATTGTTTTCCAAATCGGAGTAGCACCAATACGCATCGATATCATTACCAGTATTGACGGAGTAAGCTTTAAAAAGGCTTATAAATCGAAAGAAAATATTGAGATAGAGAACTTAAACCTGCCTTTCATTTCAAAGGAAAACCTTATAAAAAATAAACAATCCACAGGCCGCCAAAAAGATAAATTAGACGCTGACCATTTAAAAAACACTAAAAACTCCTGACAACAAAGTTTATTCTGTCTTTTCTTTTACCAAATAAGATGTTTATAAAACTAAATAGGTTAACGGTTGTTTTTAGCCGTTAAAACCCATACCAGTAGTTAACCAGGGGCTTTGCCCCTTTGGTTGTATCAGCAGTTATATTTTTAAGGCGAGTATATTCAAAAAAGCCTTCTTTGCCGAGTTCCTTTCCAAAACCGCTCTGCTTGAATCCTCCGTAGGGAAGCTCTTCGAAAAACATACCGTAAGTATTAATCCAAACGCTTCCGGCATCTATCTTCTTAGCTAAGCCTTGCGTTTTTTGGTCGTCTTTACTCCAAATGCAAGCCGCCAGGCCAAAATTGGAGTTATTCGCCAAAGAAACGGCTTCTTCAGGCGAGGAGAATTTACCCACACAAACAACCGGACCGAATATTTCTTCTTGAAAAATAGCCATATCAGCATTTACATTAGCAATAACAGTAGGCTCAAAGAAAAACCCTTTATTTAATTTAGAGTCCTCGGGTATTTTGCCGCCGCATAGAATCTTTGCTCCATCTTTCTTAGCCTGTTCAACAAAAGCGGCCACTTTTTTTCTTTGGCTCTCTGAAATCAAAGGGCCCATTTGCGTTTCAAAATCAAGGCCGTTTCCTAATTTAATACGTTTTGCTTTGTTCACAAAATCAGAGATAAACCTATCATAAATTTTATCTTCAATAAAGATCCTCGACATAGCCGTGCACATCTGCCCCTGGTTTAAGAATATCGAACAAAGCGAACCATTAACTGCTGCTTCTATATCGGACTCAGCAAAAACTAAGCTGGCTGATTTCCCTCCCAGCTCCATAATTACCTTTTTTACATTTTCTGAAGTGTATTCAATTATTTTTCTACCTACTTGATTTGATCCAGTAAATGAAACCATATCGACGCGGCTATCCGAACAGAGTTTAGCTCCTACATCCTGGCCTCTGGCCGCAATGATATTAACTACACCTTTGGGAATCCCTGCCTCATTAATAATTTTTCCTAACTCTAGAGCCGTTAAAGGCGTTAGCGTTGAGGGCTTTAAAATAACTGTATTTCCGGCGGCAAGGCTCTGGGCTAATTTCCAGGAAGCCATCAGTAATGGGTAATTCCAGGGAACAATTAAAGCTACTACACCTCTGGGCTGGCGTATAAGGCGGCTTTCAGCATTAGCAATTTGGGAATCAATACTTATAGTTTCAGCTTCAAGCAGCTCTTTTAAATTATTGGCAAAATATTCAAAAACTTTAGCGCTTGAAGGAATATCCATAAAAGTTGATTCCTTAAGGGGTTTTCCGTTATTCAAAGTCTCAAGGCTGGCAAGCTCCGCGGCTTTATCAAGGATGCCTTTAGAGATTTTTAGAATAACTTCTTTCCGTTCCTCTAAGGTAATACTTCTCCAAGCGCCTTTATCAAAAGCTTCCCGGGCGCCGGATATAGCCGCCTCTACCTCGTGGTTATCCGCAAGAGAAACTTTTGCGATAATCTCACCTGTGGCCGGATTGATTATATCCTGCTTATTTGAAGTTTCTTTAAATTCGCCGTTAATGAATAGCGGATAATTTTTTATCATCTTATTAAATTCTAAATCTTAAATTCAAATCATCCAAGCAGATATTTTAGATTTAGGAAATTTGGATTTTCGATTTGTTTAGCATTTAGTATTTCGAGCTTAGAATTTTTCATTTAAATTTTACTTCTTTAAATAATTGAAACAGCCTGGTAAACGGCACATACCACTTGCTCAACTGCCCAAGCTGACCGTCTAATTTCATCTTCCCCTGAGTAACCGCCACAAACGAATCAAGCTTTCCTAAAAAAACCTGCTGCCATATATCCCGCGATGCCGAAATAACAAACGGGGCTTCTGAATTATTTTCAAGTTTTATAATCCTGCCGTTTTCAAAAACAAACTTATAAGCTTGGTTTGTATCATCTAATTTAACTGCCAGCTCAAGCGTTAGGTTAAGCTCTTTACCTTTTTCTAAAATGAATTTATCGTTGTTCACTAAATCAACTATAGCCTTAATGTGTTCTGCTGAAAACATAGGGTAGACTTTATCCTCCGGCCGAGACTCCTTAGAGCAAGAGGCCTCCTCTGTGGACTGCTTTGCGTTATTACCAAAAAGCCTTGCCACAACGGCAGTTTTCACTGCTTCTTCCAGCGCTTCGATCAAAGCTAAACCATCCCTAAAAGTATCAGCTATGACCACTGCCCCATGATTTTTCAGAACAACAAGATTATTATCTTTCAAAGCGTCTATCACTTCATTTGGTTTTGTTACGGTGGGTGTATCCTGCTTAATGACAGGAACATTACCCAGATAAAATTTAGTTTCAAAGGTGAATATCTCTAAAGAGTCATTCACCGCGAAATAACCATTTATTAAAGGCGGGTGGCAATGAATCACAGTGTTAGATGGAAAATTCTCATAAACAAGTTTGTGCAAAGGGAGCTCTGAGCTAGCGTTGTTTTTTCTCTGCGCATTACTTAAATCCACTTTTACTATATCTTTCATAGATAGACTTCCCAGAAAAGAACCGCTTGCTGTAATCATAATTTTATTATCATCTAACCGGCAGCTTATGTTTCCTGACTTAGCTACTGCCAGGCCTGCTTCATAAAGCCTCTTGCCTACAGCTATTATTTGCTCTTTGGCCTTTCTTTCGTTTAAGAACATCTAAACCTCCATATAAATATGCTTAGTGATAAGTTTGTCGGGTGTAATATCAAACGCCGGATAATATCCTCTTGCTCCTTTTGGAGCAAGGCGTAAACCGCCTATTTCCAGCAGTTCTTTATCCGGACGTATTTCTATTCTTATGTCATTGCCGGTTTTAGCTCTGGATGCAGGCGGACAAATCACATAGAAAGGAACCTTAAAATACTTAGCCAAAAGCGCTATTTGATAAGTACCTATTTTATTGGCAATATCCCCGTTTTGAGCCAGATTGTCAGCACCGACAATAACTTTATCGATTTTTTTCTCACTCATCACCTGAGCTGCCATACTATCAGTAATCAATGTGGTCTTAAAACCCGCTCTATATAATTCCCAGGCAGTAAGCCTTGCTCCCTGCAGATAGGGCCTGGTTTCAGTAACAAAAAAACTCAAATTTTTTTTATCTTGGCGGCAAAAATCTCCGATTAAAGGCAAGAGGCCGCTAATGTTGCAATGTGTAAGTATAGTATCACCATCTTTAAGGGCAGTAGACATATTTTTTGCCTGCTTTATCCGGGCATTTTTAAGTGCATCAAGAAACCCAAGAATCTTTTTATCAAGCGGCCCGGGGCTTTGAGCCCAATTTAAAACCATATCTGTTAAATATTTAAAAGAAAGTGTCGGCCGGGCAGAATTAAGACTGTGAGCAATTTCTCTAAGTTTTTTTTCAGAAAGATTGCTTTTATTTTTTTTAATCTCCAGCAGAAACGTATACATAACCAACAAAACCTGGCCCACTGCCCGGGTCTTCATATCTTTTATCGCTTTATGCGCCTG
>JAQUWY010000036.1 GCA_028692655.1 Candidatus Omnitrophota bacterium
GAGCAATAGGAGCAGTTGCTGTGTGTATAAAACAGGAGTTTGTGCTTTTTATAAGCGGCGGCCTGTTTGTTATTGAGGCTTTAAGTGTTATTTTGCAGATAGTTTCAGTCAGGCTCAGGGGCAAAAGAATATTTAAGGCCGCGCCCCTGCATCATCATTTCCAGATACTGGGGTGGAAAGAGCCGAAAATAGTAATAAGGTTTTGGATCATCTCCGCTATTTGCGCTGTGATGGCATTACTTACCTTGAAACTCCGTTGACAGTAAAGCAGCGGGTAGAGAGAAACAAATAGCGAGAGTTAAACGCTGTAGTCATTTAAATTAAAAATCTCTCTATTTTCTACTCGCTATTCTCTACTTTTTGAAGTATGGATATAAATAACTTTAATAAAGTTTGTGTTGTTGGTTGCGGTACCAGCGGTATTTCTCTGTGTGATTTGCTTTTGGAGCTTGGCAAAAAGGTAAAGGTGAGTGAGAGCAGGAAGAAAAACTGCTTTAAGGATTCTTTAATCCAGGAATACCTTAGCAAAGGTATTGTTTTTGAATTTGGTTTAAACAGCAAGGATTTTATTAAAGACTGTGATTTAGTTGTATTAAGCCCGGGAGTGGACCCGGTTGCAATACGTTCTTTTCTGAAAGATACCGGGATACCTTGTGTAGGAGAAATTGAATTTTCCTTCTGGTTCAACAAGGCATTGTGCGTTGCAATAACCGGAACAAACGGTAAAACTACTTCAACTTATCTTACGCACAAAGTGCTCGAGGCTACCGGCCGCCGTGTTTTTATAGGAGGAAATATCGGGACACCTTTCTCTTCTTTTGTGCTTAAGACTACCCGGGAGGATATAGTCGTTCTTGAACTCAGTTCTTTTCAGTTGGAGACAATCATTGAATTTCATCCTTATGTAGCAGTACTGCTGAATGTTGCTCCTGATCATTTTGACCGGTACAATAACTTGCAAGAATACATCTTGGCAAAAATGAATATATTCAAAAATCAGTTATCTGGCGACCGGGCTTTACTTAACAAGAACCTTGAGTCCTTAGCAATGTCATCCGGGAATATTAAAGCGCAAATTATGTATTTTTCAGACGAGTTTCCAAATGAAAATTTTTCATGCATCTGGAGAATAGCCGAGATATTCGGAGTAGATAAAAAAATATGCCGAAAGGTTTTTTCTGAATTTAAAGGTTTATCTCATCGCATGCAGTCCGTCCGTAAAATAAAAGGGGTAGAATTTATAAACGACTCTAAGGCTACGAATCCCGCCTCAACTGTATGGGCTCTTGATAATATCCTTTCCCCGGTGGTTCTTCTGGCTGGAGGAAAAGACAAAGGCTTGGATTATTCTGAGGTCGTTTCACATCTGGGCAGAGTAAAAAAAGTAAATCTTTTCGGAGAGGCGGCCTCAAAGATAGAAGATTCTCTGGAAAGTTTCTGCAGGGTGGAAGTATTCTGCTCTTTTCAAGAAGCGGTTATTTCAGCCTTTAGGGAAGCTGTGTCCGGTGACACAGTTCTCCTCTCGCCTATGTGCGCTAGTTTTGATATGTTTTCTGATTATAAGGAACGAGGGGATAGGTTTGTAGAAATAGTTAACGGCCTGCAGCAGGCAGATTAATTTTTGGAAACAAGTGTTTAGAATTTATGGATAAAAGATTAGAACAGCCTAATGCCGGGTTAAAGAGCAAACGTAGGTTTATTTTTATTTCGATTCTGGCTTTGACTCTTTTTGGAGTTTTGATGATTTATGAATCTTCAAGCGTGTATGCCTTTAAAGTTTATGGTGACCCGGCATATTTTTTAAAACGGCAAATATTATTTTTTTTATTCGGTTTAGCTGCTTTTTTTAGTACCCTTTTTGTCGAGATAGATTTTCTAAAACGCTATAATAAAGAATTTCTGCTGTTTACAATACTTACCCTGGTAGTGGTGGCTTTTTTTGGTCAAAAAGGCGGAGGTGCCCGGCGCTGGTTTTCTCTGGCAGGGTTTAATATCCAGCCTTCCGAAATATTAAAGGTTACCTTTTTACTCTATTGTGCGGATTATTGTCAGAGAAAAGGCAATACTTTGCGTAACATTAAAAATGGCCTCATACCTCTGGGAGTGGTTTTAGCCTCGGTTTGTATTTTGCTGATTCTGCAGCCGGATTTAGGTACGGCAGCTTTTTGGGTTATTTGGGCGATATTTTTCCTTTTTATTTGCAATGCTAACCTGAGGCATCTGGCTATAGTTATTGGAATAGGCTTACTGACGGCATTTTTTTTGGTAAAGTTTTCTCCTTACCGGGCCAGGAGGATGACTTCTTATTTCAATCCCTTCGCTGATCCTCAAGGAGCGGGATTTCAGCTGGTCCAATCCCAGATTGCCTATGGAGAAGGAGGCTTATGCGGGGTTGGTTTTGGAGAAGGGAGGCAGAAGTTATCTTTTTTACCGGCTTCCCATACGGATTTTGTTTTTTCTATCATTGCTGAAGAATTTGGGTTGTGGGGAGTTCTGGGAATTATGATGCTTTTTTTCATACTGTTTCATATTATGTTTTTTATTGCCAGAGCTCAAAGAGACGGTTTTAAGTCAGGAGTTCTCTGGGGAATAATTCTTATTTTTTTTCTTGAAGTGGCAGCCAATATTGGAGTCAGCTGCGGGCTTTTCCCTACCAAAGGTTTGCCGCTGCCCTTTATTAGCTATGGAGGCAGCAATCTTGTTGTGCATTATATTCTTTTAGGGCTATTTTTTAACGCTTCCCGTGTGGATAATTGTAAAGTGAACCATGAAGATCTTATTGGTTTGTGAGAGGAGCGCCGGGCATGTTTTTTCCGCTCTGGGATTTGCTCAGAAATTCTTACGTTCTGGCCAATGCCGTGCCCAGGATATATATTTTTTTATTACGGCTCCTTTCTTAAAAAAGGAAATAGAAGATAAGGGGTTTGTTGTTTTAGGGCACGGTTTTAAGCATCGCAATTTTGTAGTTGAATTTTTCTGGCGTTTTATAGAGGCTGTATATTTGCTTATAAAAATAAAGCCGGCTAAAGTTATTGGATTCGGCGGCCGAGACAGTTTTTTTTTAGTTATTCTAAGCTCAATTTTTACAAGAAAAGTGTATATTTATGAACCCAATCTTAAAATGGGCAGAGCCAATATGTTCCTTCGCAGGTTCTCAAAGAAGGTTTTTAGAGGTTTTCCGGCACTTTTGCCGGAGGTAAATGAAATAACAGTGGGAATTCCTTTAAGGGAAGAGATCGTCGCGGTAAAGAAAGAAATAGCTAGACAGCAATTAGGTTTGGGTAAGGAGGTGGTAGTTTTTTGCTTTGGCGGCAGCCAGGGTGCGGAGTTTGTAAACGCGAAGTTTAGAGATTTTATTGGAGAATATCCGAATCTGTGCCAGGTTATCCATATTACCGGTAAAAGAGAATGCTTTAAAATTAAGCAATTTTATAATAGAATGGGAGTCAGAAGCTTCGTTAAGGATTTCTATTATTCCGTAGAAGTGCTTTATAGTGCAGCCGATATAGTTGTTTCAAGGGCGGGAGCGCTTAGTTTAGGGGAAATTTCTTTTTTTGGTTTACCAGCGCTTTTGATACCGCATCCGCAAGGCGGGGGTCATCAGAAAACAAACGCGTTGTATTTTCAGGAAAGGAATGCCGCCCGAGTTTTTCTCCAGGATGGATTTTCTTTCAGGGAATTCAAAGAAGCACTAATTGAACTAATCAATAATCAACATGCGAGAGAAAGAATGTCAGACAATTCCCGGGCAATACAGCTTGGGAGGAATTTTCAAGATTTTTGCACTGGCATTTCTTTTGGTCTTTAGCGCATTATTTACCGGTTCAAAAATCAGCGCGAATACCGTCCCGGAAGGCTTTAAAGAGTTACGTTGTGAGCATTTTGTTGTTTACTATGAGGAAGGAGTAAGCCGGGAATATGCCCTTGAGGTCAAAAATATAGCCGAAAAATTTTATCGCACTATAACCGGAGAGTTTAATCTTATTCGCGATAAACTTTGGCTTTGGGAGAATAGAGCGAAGATCTACATAGCGAAAGACAAAGAAAGTTTTCTGAATAAGTTCAAATGTTCTGAATGGTCGGCGGCCTGTGTTGATTATAAAGGAAAGAAGATCTACACTTATCCCGACGATAAAAGGTTTAAACCTGTTTTAATCCATGAGTTAACTCATATAATCTTCAGGGAGTATGTGGGCCCGGGTAACCGCGCTCTTTGGCTTGATGAAGGCATGGCTACTTACATGGAAGATAAATATGATAAAGGGGCTTATTCCCGTCAACTTAAATTTCTTAAGAAGAAAATCAACAACAACGAGTACATTAATCTGCCTGAGTTAAATGATATAACCTATAAAGAGTTAAACACTTTCTCGCAGGAAAAGGTGGCTTTATTTTATGTTGAGTCGTTCTCAATCATTTATTTCGTTATCAAAGAGAATGGCAGGCATAATTTTTGGCGGTTTCTTTATTATCTTAAGAGCGGTAAAAATACTGAAAGTGCATTGGCAGCGGCTTTTTACCGCTGGAAGAATTTAGAAGAGCTGGAGAAACAATGGAAGAGATTTTATCAGGAGTAAAAAAGATTTATTTGGTTGGTATTGGCGGAGTAGGCATGAGCGGTTTAGCTATGCTTTTGAATGATAAGGGTTTTGATGTTAAGGGTTCAGATATAAAAAAATCTCAGTATACCCAGATGCTGGAGGATGCCGGGATAGAGGTGCTTATTGGGCATCAGAGCTGCAATCTTAGTCCTGATACCGATATTTTGGTTTACTCTTCTGCTGTTGACAGCGCTAATTCCGAAATACTTGAAGCCAGAAAAAGAGGTATCTGTATTCTAAAAAGAGGCCAACTTTTGGCAAAGTTGTGCTTGGGAAGGAGGACTATTGCTGTAGCCGGAAGCCACGGAAAAACAACTACTTCATCGTTAATAGGGCATTTGCTTTCTTCTTTAGGCTACGATCCTACTGTATTCTTAGGCGGGCTGCCCGTGAATTACTCCCGGGGGGCATGGTGGGGCAAGGGTTACTTTGTTGCCGAGACAGATGAGAGTGACGGCAGTTTCCTTTTTTATGAACCCTGGATTTCTGTCATAACCAACATAGATCATGAACACTTAGATCATTATGGAAGCTTTCGGAATCTGGAAGAAAAATTCCTGCAGTTTGCACTTAAAACGAGCGGAAAAGTTATAGGCTGGGGCGATCAAAGTCAAGTTTCTAAAATAGTTTCCAGAACTGGAGGATTAAGTTTTGGCTGGGGCAGGGATAATTTTGTTAGGGGAGAAAACTTTTACTTTGACGGAAAATGCAGTTGTTTTGACCTTTATTTGGAGGATAAGTTTTTTATGCCTGTAAGGGCACCTCTTTTGGGTGAGCACAATTGCCTTAATGTTCTGGCAGCTTTTACGGTTTTTTTACATTTAGGAGAAGATTTAAAAAAGGTAAACAAAATGTTGGAGGCTTTTCAGGGTTCCCGGCGGCGTTTCCAAGTAAAAGACAGGTGCCAGGGGATAGTTTTCGTCGATGATTATGCCCATCACCCTACGGAAATAAAAGCGGTGATTAAGGCGGCCCGGCTGCTTGCACCTAAAAGGCTTTTTTTGGTTTTACAGCCGCATCGTTTCTCTCGGGTTCAGATGTTGAAAGAGGCTTTTTGCGATTGCGTTTTAGGAGTTGACAGGGTAGTGGTTACCGATATCTACAGCGCTCAAGAAAAGAATGTAAGTGGTTTAAAAACTCAAGATTTGCTTGAAGGTATGAAAAGAAATTTTTTTGGCCGTATAGATTATATACCTCAGGATAGGTTGGCCCAAGAACTACCCGCCCTCATAGAAGAAGGTGATTTAGTTTTGGCTCTTGGGGCAGGAAATATAAACACTATAATGCAAGAGGTTGTGGATGCCTTTAAAGAAAATAGAGTTAAAACGTAAGGTTGAGCTTGGTTCATATACTTCTTTGAAGATAGGGGGCACGGCCAAATACTTTTTTGTTGTTGAGAACGCTGATGAATTGCGTCTAGTTTTAAATGACATAGGCGGGGATTTTTATCTTTTGGGAGGAGGTTCCAATCTTCTTATAAAAAACGGCCTGATTAGCAAGCCGGTTATTAAATTGGGAGAGGGTTTTAAATTCATCGAAAAAAAATCCGGATATTTTAGAGTTGGCTCTTCAACTAAGCTCTCTTTTCTGATAAAATACTGCATAGAGAATAGCTTAGGGGGCCTGCAGCAATTAATCGGAATTCCTGCCGAAATTGGCGGACTCTTAAACATGAACGCTTCTTCGTTCGGGAGAGGAATCTCCTCCTGCTTGAAGAGTGTTGCTATAGCGGATAAAAAAGGAAAACTCGGAGTTTTTTCTAAAGAGGAAATCTTTTTCGGCTACAGAACTTCTTCCTTGAGTGAGTTTATAATACTTTCGGGAGATTTTATTTTAAGTAAAGAAAATAATATTAAAGAGCAATCAGGTAAGTTTCTGAAGAAAAAGATTGGCTCACAGGATTTTAGTTTTCCCAGTTGTGGATGTATTTTTAAAAATCCTTGCGGAGATTTTTCCGCTGGGGCATTGATTGATTCCTGTGGTTTTAAAGGATTAGCTAAAGGCCAGGCGGCAGTTTCTGAAAAACACGCTAATTTTATATTAAATCTTGGCGGGGCTACCTACCAGCAGGTAGATTACTTGATTAATAAAATCAAAGAAACGGTATATAAAAGCAGAGGGTTATTATTGGAAGAAGAAATAATAAGATGGCTTTAAATATGGAAGGTAAGAGTAAAATAATAGGAGTTTTGGGCGGTGGTATTTCGGGGGAAAGAGAAATTTCTCTTCTTTCGGCGCGTGCCGCTTATAATGCTTTAAGCCAGGGAAGCTTTCAAGCTGTTTTCATGGATATCGATACTTCCGATGAGAATATAATAAGAGAGCGGATTTATTCAAGTGGTATTGATTTAGCTTTCATAGCTCTTCATGGGCAGTTTGGGGAAGACGGCCAGATACAAAAGATAATGGAAAATATGGAAATGGTTTATACTGGATCGGATTCGGGTGCCAGTGCTTCAGCTATGAATAAAGCATTCTCTAAAGAAATTTTTCTTAAAAATAATATCCCTACGCCTAGGTACTCTGTTTTTGCGAATAAAGTAATTGCTCTTGAGAATATATCTTGGCCAGTGGTGGTAAAGCCTTCTTGTTCCGGTTCGAGCCTGGGGGTGTCTATCGCCAGAGGCCAACCGGAATTTTCCAGGGCTATAGATAAGGCCTTTTCTTATGATAAATTTGCAATAGTGGAAGATTATATCGGCGGCCGGGAGATAACTGTAGGTATATTGGATGAACAGCCTATGGGAGTCGTTGAGATAATTTCTGACAGGCAATATTATGACTTTGAAGCAAAATATTGCGAAGCAAAAACTAAATTTATAGCTCCGGCGCGTTTAGACTCCGGTACCTATAAAAAGATACAAGAAATAGGATTGGCTGCCCACAAAGCTTTGGGTTGTCGTCATTTTTCCCGAGTCGATATTCGCCTTAGCAAGGATAACATTCCTTATGTGCTGGAGGTGAATTCCATCCCCGGTTTAACATCACATAGCCTTCTGCCGCTTTCAGCGGGAATTTGTGGTATATCTTTTAATCTATTAATCGAAAAAATGACCAAGCTGGCTTTATATGGCAAGAAAGAGACGCAGAAAGTTTAAACAGTTTAATTTTAATTTTCATCCCAAAGTAACCTGGATGAGCGTGGTTATAGTTTTATTTGCCGCAGGAATTTTGGTTCTTTGGCACTTTGGCTATAACTGTGCTGTTTTTACGATAAGCCAGGATACTATAAAGTCCAATATCCCTATCGGTAAAGCCGTAGAAACAACAATGGAGAAGAAATCCCTATTCTCTTTAGACGCTGATATATTGGCCGCTGATATACGGAGAAGGCATCCAGAATATAAGGATGTTTATGTGGTAAAAAAATTTCCTTCCACGGTTAATGTAGAGATTAAAAGAAGAGTAGCTTTAGCTCAAATAAAGGGAAAGCTCTATTATCCTTTGGATAGCCAGGCTGTTATCGTCGATGAAGGTAGATCCAGCCCTTCTCAAGGCCTTATCTCTATCGAAATAAGCGGGCATAATGATTCTTTTGCTAAAGGATACCAAATAAAAGATGAAAGGCTGGATAGGGCTTTTAGCCTTATAGAGACTTTACAGAGAGAGAATTTTCTTAGTGAATTTTCGGTTAAACTTATAAATGCTGTGGATCCCCAAGCGATTTACTTTCTTATTGGATCTCTGCCTCAGTCAGGAAACCGTATTCCGGCCCAAGAAGAGATCAAGGTTATTATAGGAGAGGATGATTTTAAAAGTAAAGTTAGCCTTCTCAAAGAGGTGGTTAATTCTAAATTAAAAGATAAGCTTTCTTCAGTAAAATATATAGATTTGCGTTACAAAAAAGTATATGTAGGTTTTCGGAGGTAAAAAAGATTCCCGGGTATTTTTATACCAGTATCTAGAGGATCTTTTTGTAGAACATGAAGTTTAACTGCGCTATTGCTTTTGATTCCGGAGGTGTAAAGCTATCTTTGGCAGATTCCAAGAAAAAATCCCCGGCATTTTCTAGGGAATCGGAAGGTTTCATCGAGTACCATAAAGATTTTCTGGTTAAGCTTACTAAAAATTCTGAAAAAATCAATCAGATGATTAAAGACGCCGAAAAAAAAGGTTCCTTTTCCGTAGGTAGTATATTTATGGAGTTGCCGGAAGAGGCAGCTGAAACTAAGATTGTACAGGAAGTAGTTCCTTTGGGGGCGGAGAAGAAAATACAATACAAAGATGTTAAATTTATAAAAAAATATCTCGAAGATAAATTCCTAGAATGGGACCAGGCATGCGTGCATAATATAGTTATTAGCTGCAAGATAAACGGCAAGAGCCACAATTATCTTCCGTTGGGCCTGCGGGCAAAGAAGGTGGAGGCTAAGGTTATGTTGACAGCTGTAAAAAGTAAAATTTATAAAGATACGGAAGATATCTTCTATAATATAGATAGAAATTTCGGCGGTTTTGTAGCGTCCCGAATAGGTATATTTTCTTCGGTTTTCTCGGAGAAAAAAATCAACCAGGCTGTCATAAGCTTTGATTTTGAATCATGCCGTTTTGTTGCGTTCGATAAAGATGATTTCTATTTTTACGAAGAGCCCGCAAAAGGGCTTGGGAAGATTATCGAAGATTTTTCAGAGCATTTCTCTTTAAACCAGGGTTTGGCCAGAGAAATTTACGACCGTTATGTTTCTTTTAAGGAGGTGCCTTATTTTAAGGAAGTAGCGATTAAAAAACAAGGCGGTGGTTATACAAAATTAAGTACGCAAACTATCAATATGTTTTTTAGAGAAAAAATCAGGTCTATAATACAATATTTGCTTCAGAAAGTGGAAAAATTCCTGAATTATGAGGTTCATTCTGTTTCTTTTGTTGGTAAGCTGAATGCCAAAGAGGGATTCTATGGGTTTCTTAAAGATAGTGTTTCTTGTGCTATCGCGCCGTCTTTTCAGAAATCGGCAGCCTCATCCTGCTATGGCTGCTTGTTGTACGGTAACTCAAGATTTCTGGAGATAGACCGGCGGGATAACAGAAGCTTAGCGCAGCGTTTCATACACGTATATAATGAATATTTTTGAAAATGGATGTAAATGAAAAATATTCTGATTTCCTAAAAAGCCTGAGAATTGCCGCAGCCAACTCTTCAGTATATTTCAAAGAACACCCCGTATTTCTAAAATCTGTTAAACAGTTGAAAGTTAAAACAGAAGATATACTTGTTTCTGTGCCATCTATAAAAATAAATGTCGCTTACGATTATTTAAGCTTTGAAGGAGTAGATTTTAAAAATGCCCAGCTTTACCAGGACATAAACATTTTTTTTCATCGTCGAAAGATAAAAAGTATTGAAATAAAAAAAGGCTTAAGCCAAGAAGAGCTGTCATCGTTTCTTGTTAGTGTTAACCTGCCGGCTAAGGATATATTTGCCAGAGGAGGTTTGAATGATATTCTGGGCGAGCAAGATGTTTCAAATATTAAAGTTGAAATTCTTGATTACTCAGAGCTTTTAAAAAATTCCGACCAGGATTATCGGGACATCTGGCTGTATGTGCTTCGCAAAAGCATGAAAAGCGGTGATTCAAACCATATTTTTAAATTGGCAGATGAATTTGAAAAATCTTTAGCTAATCTAGGTGAGGATAAAATACTTGAAGATGAAGGCCTGGGGGAGGGCTTGAGCTCATTTTTAAGTTACCTTAAGAAAAACGACACGGATAGATTTTCGAGGTGCCTTAAAGGCCTTGTGAGTTTTCTGCTTCTGGGCAGGAGCACGAAAGATAAAGCAAAAAATACGGATAAATTTAGAATATTTGCCAACGATCTAAGCGTTTCTGAACTTTCCACAGTGCTGCTGGATAAGCTTAGAGATACGCAGAATATCGATAGTTTGAGTTTTAACCTATTTTTTCAGCTGGTTGACAGGGAAAAGCATAATGAGGTGTCTCTTTCTTTGGCAGAGAAACTGAAGAATCAGGAGTGGTTAAAGAATAGCCCCCAGATTGCAGAGAAAATAAAAAATTTGTTTTCCCTGCCGTCGGAGTCCTGCATATCGGATATTTACCACAAGAATCTTTTTTCAATGCTGGAAGACATAGGGCAGAAAGGGGTTTTAAATTTTGACCGTAAACATTTAAACGAAAATTATAAGCTGATTCTTTTGGATGCTTTTATAATAGAGAAAAATAAAAAAAGGGCCCTTTTTGTTTTGGAAAAAATATTCCTAGAGCTTTCCAAAGCTATCAAAAATGGTGACGAACTCTACATAAAAAATTTCGTTACAGCCGTGCAGAAGAAAGAGAATGAAGCGGATGGTATTATAAGCGTAGATTCACAAGCTGCGGAGAAGATTTCAATGTTCATAGAAAAAAGTATTTTCAGCAGCGACGTAAATCCTCTGGATTTAAAATCTCTGCTGAAGCTGGTTAAAAAAAGCGTTTTTAATTCTGATGTCTACCTCAGGCGGATATTCGAAGAAGAGCGGGTAGAGCCGCATATCTTGACTTTATTTTTTCAGTTTTTCCCTTTCAAAATAGATAGTTTTTGCGATAAAGTTAAGAGCAGGGCCAATAATATAAAATTTACGATAAAAATTATTGAGAGCCTTAAAGAATTCCAGCAACCCTGGGTTTTGAAGATTATAGAATCGGTTTTTTCTACTGCTAATGATTTTTTAAAAATAGAGATTTTAAAAATTATAAAGGGATTATCTTTCTTTGACGAAGAATTTTTGTTAGGTATCTTGAAAAAAGAGAATTTTCTCCAGCGGCAGTACGCTTTATCAGCTTTATTAAAATTTTCTAATCAACAAGAAGAAGCCGCCAAGGCATTATTGTCTTTATCGAATCCTTTCGGCACAAAAACAAAAAGGATTATGGATAACCTTCGTATCGTGGAGGCTATGCCTTTTGAGGAAGCAAAAATTTATCTTGAAAAAATAAGCCGATTCAGATTTTTCTGGAATCGTTCCTTACGAAAAAAAGCTTTAGAGGTAATAGAAAGCTATGCAAAATGATAAGGTAAGCGTATTTTTAAAAGATTTTATTTCCTGTTGGCAGGTGGGCCGGATTTATGAAATCGGCCATCCGCAATTTCTGGAGTCTCTCAATCGAGCCTACGGCAGTCTCAAAGCTGCATTATCCGAGAAGGAAGATTTGGTGTTAGGGATATTTGGCGAGGAGCTGGCCAGTGGAGATGAGATATTTTTTGACTTAAGCCAGAAAGTTTCTCCTATAATTAAAAGTTTAAAATCCAGAGGTATAGAAAAAATATCTTTTAAAAGAGGCGTTAATCAGGAAGAACTGGCTAAGTTGATTTATTTTCTCCTGGTTTCCAAAGCCGAGAGCCTTGATGAATTCAAGGAATACCTTTATATTGAAGGTATGCGGAACATATCCGTAGGCAAGATAAAGTCCATTGATGCACCCGGCGGGGATTCGGAAACTGAAAAAAAAGGAAAAATCCGGCAATACGAAAAAACACTGGATAGCCCGGGCCTTCCCGCCTTGCCCCGCCCGAACCCCCGGTCTCCGGGGAGGTTGTTCCGGAGGGGGAGCGGGAGAAACCCACATTTTTCAACAAGTTAAAGGTTCTTGTCCGGGAACGGGAGGTCCTCCTCCAGGAGAAGGATATCGAAGAGCCCCTGTTT
>JAQUWY010000059.1 GCA_028692655.1 Candidatus Omnitrophota bacterium
CTGTTCTTAGCAATATTTGTGATATTTTGCAGGATGGAGGGGAGCTTATTATACATTACTCGGATTATACTGATAACGAAGCTATAGAATTTTTGCGAAACAGCGGATTGTTCGTTGAGCTTCGAGGGTCAAGTATTCCCGGATTGTATGTTTTTAGAAAGCTTGTGGGTTCTTCTTCTGCCGAAAAACTCATTTCTCAAAGTTTCCAAGATCCCCAAAGCCTGGATAATGGTGGGGTCGACAATGTTCCCAGTGATATTGTAGATAAGATAGTTCGGGCAAAGACGGCAGTAGAAAGCCAGGCCGAGAAGATAGTTTTTTATTCTCGGCAATCTCTTTCAGGAGAAGGAGTTCCACAAAAGGGGTGCATACAAGCCAGGGAGTTATGCCAAGAGCAATTGATAACTAAGTTTCAGGTGATTTTGTCTGGGAGTCAGGTTTATTTATACAAACGGGATTCAATTTCTCTTGAGAGTTTTCCAGCATTTATGCCTGAAGGCAAGCCGGAAAAATTGCATGGTTTAAAAATTAAAAGTGATAGAGGCGATTTAGATGTAGGTGAATTCGTAGAGATGCTTTTGTGGGCTTACCGCGACGGATTAAGCTTGGGCAATAAGTGGCCTTGGGTTTGTTCAGAACTTGTTAGGCAAATAAATTATGCTGTTAGATTTGCCGAGCCCAGCATGGCTGTTTTTTATAGCTCTTTAGATAAAAAAGTTGTTTTTCACGGTTTTGAAATGCGGTCTAATGTTGAATTTGTGATAAAAGAGGGCGTGCCTCGAGTTGCCATAGGGTGGTTTACTAGCCAACCACTAAGTTACAAGGGCCTTTTGGACAGGTATTTCATAAGGCAAGATAGTCAGGAAGATGACAGGAGAATTATATTTATTCATGGCCACCCGGCATCAAACAAAGATGAATTTCCTGAATCGCGCCTACGCATGAGCTATCCGGATATAATAGATGCAAGAAACTATTTTCAGAGATACAAAGGAATTTATGAAGCAGATGGAATAGCGTCTTATGCAGACTCGCGGCGGATTATGCTTAGGCTATATACTTTTGATTTTAAGGATTGGTTTTGGTTTCAGGACTTGTCTCTTGAACAGAGAGATAAAACGATTAGCGTAGAAGAAATTGGCCCTATTCAAAGATATTATCCCGATGATGAAGGCTATTATGGAGGAGAATTTGCACCTTTATTACCTCTTGAACCTAAAGGCCCAGCTTTACCCTTTGACCCGGATGAAAGGGAAAAAGAAATTTCTTATTCTAAATCCCAAGGCAGCCAACAGGATAAAGTGGCTGTTGAATCTGGAACTCACAATCTCAAAAGTCTGGATAACGGTGGTGGGATATTAGATACAAACCAATGCAGGGCTGAAGATACACAGAATTTGCCTCAGGAAGTTTTAGAAATAGGAGTTTGGATAGATGAGTTTAAAGCAATGGAAATTCCTCAAGGAGCTGAAGTAAAAGATTTAGAAGTAGTAGGAATTATCAAAGAAATGATATCGGAGGTGGAAGCAAAGGGCGGTGTATTCTTGAGATACGCTAAAATGTTAAGGGTAACTTTAACAAGGGTAATTAATGAAAAACAAAAAGAATATTCTTACGTCAAGGATCAAGGTAGGCTTGGAGCTGATAATTCTTCAGAACCAAAAGAGACAGATTGGAATTCGTTGCCGTTTGAGAGCCTTTCAAAAGCTAGGACAAGGAAACAACTCAAAATTTATGAACATAAGTCTCCAGACCAAAGCATGCTCAAGCGTTTATCTCATATAATGAATGATTGCAATTGGCCGCTGGCAGCTGCTTTAGTTAAACGTATTGAACGCAAAGGAGTTGATAGATTGAGGTTTGATGAACGTGGAAGCCTAATGGCTGCTAAAAAAATAATTTTACTTTGGGCGAAAAAAGTTTCAAATAAATCTAAAGGCAGCATTGATAACGGTTCCGGTGATTACGATCTTGTTTATAACAGCAATATTAATAATGAGGGTGGCAACCAAAAGGAACCCAAAGGCTTATTACATGGAATTTTTAAGCCGGGACGCCGGTTAGCTCGAAAGTGTGATTTTACCTCTTCCGTGGCTGGTGGAGAGTCGCCTTTCGAAGCCGGTGCCCCGGATTATTTTGGGATAGAAACAGGGAGGCATAAACCGTATTCTATCGATAACGGAAGCAAAACACATAAAGAATCAGTAAAACCCGGTATAACCAAACGTATTGTTTCAATTATATGGATCCCAGTGATTTTTATTAGTTTGTCATTTTTATTCGGTGCTCAGTATATAGCCTTCGTGAAACATTCCTCGTTGTTTTGTGTAGTAGCCAATATCTTTGTTGGCGGCCTGTCACGGGCATCAGGCATGTATGCTCGACAGATTCTAGAGGCCGAAGGTATTGATTGGGGAAAAATTCTGCGATGGGGAATATTCGGCGGCATTTATGTTGGCGTAGTTGTTTTTGGAGGCTGGTATTGGGTGTTAACTAAGTTTGTTGATAGTGTGTTCTGGAAAGTTTTTTTAGATGTCGTTGTTTTTGCCGCTGTCGTAGGACTGCCTTCAAATTTCTTTATACATAAATATCTTGTTGCTAAAGATAAGAGCTCACTTCATTTCAAAGATACAATAAAAGATT
>JAQUWY010000060.1 GCA_028692655.1 Candidatus Omnitrophota bacterium
TGGAAAGTTTTTTTAGATGTCGTTGTTTTTGCCGCTGTCGTAGGACTGCCTTCAAATTTCTTTATACATAAATATCTTGTTGCTAAAGATAAGAGCTCACTTCATTTCAAAGATACAATAAAAGATTATTTACGGCTGTATATATGTAATTTAATATTTTGGGCAATAGGGCTGTCTATAGGCTGGTTTAAGTGGCCCCAATACATAGTTCTCATCGCTGCCAATATGGGCCTGTTTTGGTCTGGTGTGCTGGTTTACTTTCTTGATATCTGGCTTGTTAGGTTTAAAAATACAATAGATAGAGGCAGTTATGTTGAAACATTTTGTGCAGTTGAACCAGGCGAAGGAGAGACTGCGTCAGAACAATTACGGCATTGTTTACGGCAAATGAAACCTTTAATAAACAGCGGGGGCAAAGTAGTAAAACAGACAGTACTTTTTAAGGCTGAAAATAGTATTGAATTTAGGGAAGTAAAGAAACTTTTGCAAGATGAATTAACAAAGTTTTTTGGTGACAGCTCACCACCGGCCAGCTTTATCGCTCAACGCCCTCTTGGCAACAAGCAAGTATCTCTTGAGGCCAGGATTATTACTCCTAAAAAAGGCCAGGATGTAAAAATTGAATATAAATACAGCCAGGGAGTTAAATATACGGTGGTTAAGCACGACAGCTTAAAATGGGTTTATGCCGCAGGGATAACAGATGACGCAAAACAGGATAGATTATCTCAGTCTCAAGCAGCTTTTGAGATTATGGAGTCTATACTCAAAGAAGAAGGGTTAGGGTTTGATGATGTTCTCAGGCAGTGGAATTATATTGAAGATATTGTCGGATATACGGCCGATGGCACAAAGCAGATGTATCAGATATTCAACGATGTACGAAGTCTATATTATGCTAAAGCTGATTTTTCTCAAGCCGGCTATCCAGCCGCTACAGGTATTGGTACACAGGCCGGAGGGATAGTTTTAGAATTTATTGCTTTAGACAAAAGCGCAAGGCCGGATGTTTTAACTGCCGGAATAAAAAATCTTAAGCAAATCAATGCTCATGAGTACAGGCAGTGCAAGTTGGAAGGAGAGGCTATTGAGGCTGTTGGCAAGAAAACAACACCTAAGTTTGAACGGGCAAAAATTGTCTTAATTGAAAAATCCGGCCGAATTTATGTTTACCTATATATATCAGGCACAGCCTCTATTAGAGGAGAAGACACCCAATATACAAGCGTTGAATTTGCTCTCCCCAGCGATGTGAGAGAACAGTTCAAAGGCAAGCTTATTGGCAGAGAAGTACGGGGTGACTTCATTAAACTGTCCGATGCGCAAGACATTTTAAGTTCAAGCGATAAGTTAGGGCCTTTGGCTGGCACACTTTATGTTATAGAAAACCGGAAATTAGTACCTAAAGAGTTAAAAGGCATAATCAATAATAACAGCGGAAGATTTTGGAGCGTAGTTACTTTAAATGGAGGCCCTTTGTTACCGGCCGGAAGCAAGGCTATCCCTATCTTAGAAGCGCCTCTTACAGGAAATGATTGGGTTGGCCCTGATATCAAGAAACAAACTCAACTTACCGTAGATAATATAGAATACCTTATTTCATCAGAAAACTTATCCCATCCGGAAAACCTGGGAGAAAATTATAATGCTGTCGGTGCAGATTTGTCTGATTCATTGAGAATGAAAACTTATGTTAAAGAATTTGATGATGCAGAATACGTTAGGCAAGTTTTCAATGAAGGCATAGCTGTATTGGGAGATGTTTGCCGGCCGGACTTATTGGTTGAGACTGAAGGAGAAGCAGGCAGGAGTGTGCCGGCTGACGCTATATATTTTAATTCCGGCAATTCTATTGATAATGGCGGGGTAATTTTAAAAAGCTTAAATGTTTCAGTTAAGCCTGATGAGAGCTATAAGGTAATAATGTCACAAGGAGTTTTTGATTTTACCAACTCTCTTTTAGCGCGAAACATTGCAGGTAAAAAGGCGTTTTATGTGGTGGATAACGGAGTGGGCGAAAAGGCTATCTCTAATATCAAAAGATATAACCAGCATTACGGGATAGAGTCAGGAATTATGATTGTTCCCGGCGGAGAAAGCGTGAAAGAGAGCTTAGAATGGGCATATAAAGTAATAGAAAAAGCAGAGGAATTTGGCATTGATAGAAAACAAGTTTCAGTTTTAGTAGGCGGCGGGGCGGTGCTGGATATGGCCGGTTTTGCTATGAGTATTCTACATCGGGGGGTTGGGCATATTCGTATACCTTCAACGCTTCTTGCACAGATTGATGCCGGAATAGGCACAAAAAATGCAGTAAATTTTATGGGCCAAAAGAACTTTTTAGGGGTATTCCGGACACCTAAGATTGTTATTGTTGACTCGTCACTTTTATCTACTTTAAGCATAAGGCAAATGGTTGCCGGTATGGCTGAAGCGGTAAAAGTTTCTTTAATAAAGAACAAGGTGCTTTTTGAACTTATTGAAACAAACTATCAGGATGTTTTGCGTAAAGATTCATCGCCCGAGAGCAAAATGCAGGAAATTATGTGGCTGACTATCGTTGCGCATTTAGAGCAAATTCATACCGATCCCTATGAGTTAGAGCTTGCCCGGCCGCTTGATTATGGCCATGAGTGGGG
>JAQUWY010000010.1:0-416 GCA_028692655.1 Candidatus Omnitrophota bacterium
AACTTGGGATAAAATGTCTTTTTTGCTTTTAAGCAAACGATATACAATATACAAAATACTATATACGAGCAAAAAGCCCAGGAGAGGAATCGAACCTCCAACCTGAGGTTTACAAAACCCCTGCTCTACCGATTGAGCTACCTGGGCAAATATCACCTTTCTATTCAAAATAACAGTTTCTAAAATCCGGCTCTGCCGATTGTTCAATGAGACTTGCATTTTTTCGAGTAAACAACGAAGAAAAAATGCTTAGCCGAATTAATCCCGACATTGCGAAGCATTGGCGGGAAGCTACCTGGGCAAATATCACCTTTCTATTCAAAATAACAGTTTCTAAAATCCGGCTCTGCCGATTGTTCAATGAGACTTGCATTTTTTCGAGTAAACAACGAAGAAAAAATGCTTAGCCGAATTAA
>JAQUWY010000010.1:516-14935 GCA_028692655.1 Candidatus Omnitrophota bacterium
TCCCGACATTGCGAAGCATTGGCGGGAAGCTACCTGGGCTACTTTATTTATCACAAAGAACTTTTAATCGCTTTTGGCAAATAGTCAATAACATCAGAAGCTATGAGGCAATTCTGGGTTTTGTCTTTCGCCGCTATATCCGAGGCTAAACCATGAAGATAAACGCCTGTTTTTGCAGCGATATAAGCATCCAAACCCTGAGCTGCTAATCCGGAAATTATTCCCGATAAAACATCGCCCGTACCCGCCGTAGCTAAACCGGGATTGCCGGTTGTATTTTCAAAAAGTCTTCGGCCGTCACTCACCAGGGTATTGCGGCCTTTTAAAACAAGAATTAGATTATATCTAAGAGCAAACTTTTTGACAAGGTCTTTTCTTCCGTTTTTTATAGTTGCTATACTTTTATTAATAAGACGGGAAAATTCTCCTAAATGAGGGGTTAGAATAAGCTCCCGGCATTTCCTTTTCTTAAGAATATCGGCCTGGCCGGACAAAGCATTTATTCCATCAGCGTCTAAGAGAACTGGCTTATCAATACACTTCAATAATTTTAAAATAAAACTTTTTACGCCCGGCTTTGTCCCGGCTCCGGGTCCCAAAACAATAAAATCAAATTTACCTAAGACCGCTTTTATTTGCGCAAGCGCCGGCTGAGAAAAGCTTCCTTCTCGGTCAGCCAGAGGCAAACTCATGGCTTCAGTTAACTTGATTTCAAAAACTTCATTCAAGGAGTTCGGAACGCCCGCAGTAACTAACCCGCAGCCGGCTCTCAAAGCAGCCTGAGCCGCCAGGCAAACTGCACCGCTAAGCCCTCTTGAGCCTCCCACAACCAAAACATGGCCGTAATCACCTTTATGACTATCAGGTTTTCTTTTGAGCAACTGCACAGGCAACTGCATAATCTTCAATATGGGTTATAGAAAGAAAAATATCAAGGTTTACATTATTCCTGAACTCGCAGTAAGGGGCTCCGTTATCCTTATTGAGAATAAATATATCTTTCAGAGCTAAAGGATAATCCTTAGAAACTGCCTTAATCACCGCTTCCTTAGCGGCAAAACGGGCAGCTATGCGTTGATAATACATTTTACCTTTTGCTATATGCTTTAGCTCCTTTTCATCAAATACGCGGTCGATAAAGCTATCTCCCCATTTATTGATCGCGCTTATTATTTTTTCTATTTTAACCATATCAACGCCTACGCCCATAACCATATTTTTGAACCTCTCTCTGGATTTTAGGTTTATCTGTTAAGACCCAATAAAGATACCATTTCCCTCACCGCTGAAGCAATCCCCACAAAAACAGCCCGGGAAATTATCGAATGGCCGATGTTTAATTCTGAGATTTCTTTAACCGAAAGCGCTTTTTTAACATTTTCGTAATCTAATCCGTGGCCGGCTGCAACAAATAAACCTGAATCTTTTGCCAATATGGCAGATTTTTTTATTTTATTTAATTCTTTATCTTGAGATAAAGCAGTTTTTGCTAAAGAGAATTTTCCGGTATTGAACTCAACAGCCTCAACCTTTAATCTTTTGGCAGCCTTAACCTGGCTTTCTAAAGGGTCAATAAATAAACTAACCCTTATGCCTGCCCGATGCAGCTTCTCTGTAGTTTTTAAAACTACCTTATAATTTTTTACCAAATCAAGCCCGCCCTCAGTTGTAAGCTCCTGCCTTCTTTCAGGAACCAGGGTCGCCTGAGCCGGCTTTAACATAAGAGCAAAATCTACTATTCCTTTATTTACAGACATTTCCAGATTCAAAGGTATTTTTATAAGTTGCTTAATTAAAACAGCGTCTTTTTCCTTTATGTGGCGCCTATCTTCACGTACATGCACTACTATGGAATCGCACTTGGAATATTCAGCCAATAAAGCTGCAATGGCCGGATCAGGATAAGAAGTGCCTCTGGCCTGCCTTAAAGTAGCAGTGTGGTCAACATTAACACCCAGCTTCATATATTCCTGCCGCCGCTGGTAATCAACCCGCTTACATAAAGCCAGATAAAAACGGCAACAATTAAAGCTGCCAATTTAAGCCAGAAGTTATGTGTAATTGCCTTTTTTATATCTACTCTGCGAAAAAACTCCATTTCAAAGCCCCTCTTTGCTCAATATTGCTTTTGTCTTACCGCGGTTTTGCCAGTTGTCCTCTTAAAATAGTCAGCAAGTCGTTGGGAGTCAAATCCCTAGTCAGTTGGCCATTAATCGCTAAAGATATGGAACCGTTTTCCTCTGAAACCGTAATCACAAGAGAGTCAGAATTTTCCGAAAGCCCTACTGCCGCCCGGTGGCGCATCCCTGTTGTTTTCTCCAAATCCTGGTTCTCACTTAAAGGAAAAAGGCAAGAAGCAGCTAAAACCTTGCCCTCACCGATAATAACACCTCCGTCATGCAAAGGCGCTGAAGGATAAAAAATACTTTGCAAGAGCTCTGAAGAAAGATCGGCGTTCAGCACAACTCCACTTTCAGTATACTTTTTCAGCCCTATCTCCCTCCTTAAAGCTATAAGGGCTCCTGTTCTTTTTCGTGATAAAGCCCCTGTGGCAGAAACGATCTCCTTCAATATCCTTTCAGCTTCTTCTCGTTCAGGTTCCATATAAAAAATATGCCTTTTCCCCAGATGCACAAGCACTTCCCGTAATTCAGGCTGGAAAATTATTACTACTAAAATTAAGAAAAACGCAAAAAAATAAGTAAGAAGACGGGTTAAAATAGGCAGCCCTAACATCTGGAATGCGAGCAGAGCGGCTATTAAAATCATTATCCCCCTTAAGAGATAAGCCGCTTTTGTCCCTTTTAAAAAAAGAAATATGCGGTAAACTACACCCCACAATATCAGTATTTCAAGGATAGCCTTCCAATTCATCAACCTTGTCAATTCCATATATTACCCATTACTCCATTTATTACTTTTACTGCCTCCCCGGCAGCCTTCACATCATGAACTCTTAATATGTTAGCCCCATTGATGACAGCAATTAAATTCGCCGCAACAGTTCCGGTAAAACGTTCATCCACGCCTGTTCCTATTAACTCTCCAATAAAAGTTTTTCTCGAAAGGCCTATGAAAACAGGCAAACCAAAAATTTTAAATTTCTTCAACTCTCTAACAATCCTGGTGTTATCTTTTAATCTTTTACCGAATCCTATACCAGGATCAATCAACATTTGCTGAAGGCCTATTTCCTTAGAACGGCAAAACTTTATCCTATCTTTAAAAAAATCCAATTGCTCCTCGATAACATTTTTATAGCCTGGCCTCACCTGCATATTTTTAGGCTTACCCTTCATATGCATGAGCACACACCCTAATTTATACCTGCGGATCAAATCAGCTATTTTAGGAGCAGACCTTAAGGCTGTGATATCATTAATTATATCTATACCTTGGCCAACGGCATACTCTGCAACTTTATATTTGTAGGTATCTATAGATAAAATTGCCTTTTTAAATTCTTTTCTTAAGTTTTTGAGAACCGGAACAAGCCGGGAAATTTCCTCTTTGTCGCTTACAGAAGAGGAACCGGGACGCGCTGATTCTGCCCCTATATCAATTATCCTGGCCCCCTGCTTAAGCATCCGGGCACATTGCCTGAGGGCCAAATCATTAACTTTGGCCTGATTTTTTCCGGTAAATCCTAATAATCCATCCCCTGAAAAGGAATCATCCGTTATATTAATTATACCGCAAATAACTGGTTTTTTAATCTTTAAAACCTTGTCTCTCGCTTGAACCGTAAATTCTTTTTTATCTAGATTCCTCAAGCATTGAGAAAGCTCTCGGGAAACTTCCTCTAAGCCAAAAGGCTGTCCGGAAAGCTTGCGACAGAGGCCTTTCAGCTGGTTCTTGCTTCCAAAAATCAAGGCATTGGTATTTATGTCTTTGACCAGAGCCGCGCGCTCAATAGCGGCATCTGCCCCCAAAGACAACATGTGTTGTTTTATAATATTAGCGGCCCAAGATCTTATGTTTTCTATTTTGAATGCAGAGTAGACACTCTTGGAAGATAAAATATTTATGCCCTGGCGGCTGACTCCCAAAGAAACCATTAACGAACGAGCTGAATCTTCACTCTTTATTTCTGCCGGCGTTATCCTCATTTCCATAGCCAATAAGTTTTTTGACTTCATCTACATCTAAGACTTCTTTTTCAAGTAAAGCCTTAGCTAAAATATCGAGTTTTTCTTGATTTTCTTTAATAAGTTTTTCGGCTCTCAGATAACACTCATCAACAATACGTTTTACCTCTTCATCAACAATACGGGCTGTTTCCTCACTGTAATCTTTTTCTCTGACTAAGTCCCTGCCCAAAAATATAGGGCCGTGACTTTTGCCTAAAGTATAATGCCCCAGGCGCTGGCTCATTCCGTAATCACAGATCATCTTCCTGGCTATGTCTGTAACCCTGGCCAAATCACTCATGGCTCCGGTAGTAATATCTTTCAAGTTTATTTCTTCCGAAACCCTGCCTCCCAAGGCTACGACTATCTCACCCAACAGCTCTTTCTTCGACCTATACCATCGGTCTTCTTCAGGAGGGCGAAAAGTATACCCACCGGCCATCCCCCGGGGAATAATCGAAACCTTAGTCATCGGGTCAACCTCTTTAATCAATAAAGACAGTAAAGCATGCCCAGCTTCATGGTAAGCTGTTAGTTCTTTTTCGCGTTTAGAAATTATACGGCTTTTTTTCTCAGGCCCCATAAAAACACGTTCAATAGCTTCTTCGAGTTCTGCCTGCTCAACCGCTTCTTTATTTCTACGGGCAGCAAGAAGAGCCGCTTCATTACAGAGATTTTCCAGGTCAGCTCCGGAAAAGCCGGGAGTTTTTTTGGCAATAACATCAAACTTAACATCTTTGGCCAAAGTCAATTTCTTAGAATGAACCCTTAGTATTTCTTCACGTCCTTTAATGTCCGGTGAGTAGATAACAATATGCCGGTCAAATCTTCCCGGACGCAAGAGCGCAGGATCCAAGACATCAGGCCTGTTCGTAGCTGCCATAACGATTATCCCTATCTCGGTCTGAAAACCGTCCATTTCAGTAAGCAATTGGTTTAAGGTCTGCTCCCTTTCATCGTGCCCGCCTCCAACGCCGGCAAATCGCTGGCGGCCTACGGCATCTATCTCATCGATAAAAATTATACAGCCCCTGTTCTCCGTTTTAGCGGCTTTTTTAGCCTGTTCAAAAAGATCTCTCACACGGGAAGCTCCCACACCTACAAACATTTCGACGAAATCCGAACCGCTTATACTGAAAAAAGGCACCTTGGCTTCTCCGGAAACAGCTTTAGCCAAAAGTGTCTTTCCGCAGCCAGGAGGCCCTACAAGCAAAACCCCTTTGGGGAACCTTCCTCCCAGCCTCTGGAATTTCTTCGGGTCTTTTAGAAACTCTATAACTTCCTGAAGCTCTTCTTTGGCTTCATCTATACCGGCCACATCTCCAAAAGTAACTTTAGCAGGTTTCTCTTTATCCAGAAGAGTCGCTCTTGATTTACCAAACCCCCAGACTCGCGAACCCATTTGGTTGCCTTTATAAGAAAAATACCAGATGAATAATATGAACAATAGAATAGGCCCTAAAGAGTAAAAAAGATTGGATAAAAAAGTCCGGGGAGGCTCCACCTCAAATTTAGAAACATTTTTTCGTAAAAGGGTTATTATTTCTTTATCATCGGCAGGTACGTAAAGATAAAAACGGCCGCCTCCCGAGGCTTCGGTAAAATTACCCTGTATAAGGTTTTCAGTAAGTTTTACGTTTTCTATGGTAGGCCGCTGGGCATTCTCCTCAAGCGCAGCGTAAAATTCATTATAGGTTAATTTTTTAACCAGACCGTTAAGGCTTGTGCTGAACAAACTGATAAACCAAATAACCCCCAGAAAAATAGCTATGGCCAAAAAAGATTTTCGCAGGAAACTACTATTGGCTTTCTTGTCTTTTTTATTATTTTGCTGATTCATGTTAGGTATTATACTGTATTAACCTACAAAATCAAGGACTGAATAAGCAAGCATTTGGCCTCTTTTTTAACTAAAACTGAAGGTAAATCCACAATGCTTCCGGTAGGCCGTTTAGATACCAGGCTGTAGATTTCTTCAAGATGCTTCGCCTCCAGCCTGCGGGTATGTCCCTGCAATTCTTCAATGGCTATCCTGATAACGTTGTTAAATATAGAAGCTTCCAATCCTTCTAATTCTTCCAGGCTAAGGTAGATACTGTTATGTGTCTGGCGCCTCTTTAGCTGAAGAAATTTATCGTAAGAAAAATTATAAATAAAATTGTAATCAACCGAAACGACCCCTGCCATATTACAAAGGCTATCTATAATACTTGGGTTCAATGTTTTCAGCAGAGGTAATAATTTTAGGCGGATACGATTGCGAAAGAATTCCTCTTGAAAGTTACTCTTGTCAATGCAATAAGAAACCTTTTCGTCCTTAAGCCAGTTGATGATATCTTCCTTACTGATTTTTATCAAGGGACGGATGACTGTCAAAGCTTTATAACGGCTCTTAGGCAAAAACCCTCTTAGGCCCCTTAAACCGGAGCCCCTAATCATTCTCATCAATACAGTTTCAGCGAGGTCGTCCTTGTGATGAGCAAGGGCTATTTTTTTAATGCCGGTTTGCCGGGAACATTTCAGAAAAAAATCAAAACGCAAGTCTCTGGCAGTTTGCTCCAGAGAATCTCCCCGGCAAAAAGAAGCTACGTCTTTTTTATCACTAAGGCATTTAACCCCCAGTTTAAAACAGGCTTTTTTAACAAAGCTTTCTTCCTGGTCGGCCTCTTTACGAAGGTTGTGGTTAAAATGCGCACATACAATCTGGAGTTTATACTCCTTCTTTATTTTCAAGAAATGATGCAGAAGAAATAAAGAATCCGGCCCGCCGGAAATTCCTAAAAGGAGTTTGTCCTTTTTCTTTAACAAGCTGTATTCCTCTAAGGTAATTTTAAAAATATCTTCTATCATCCTCATAATTATGGTAATGTCTATCAACCGATTATTTGCGCTTTGTCTTTAAATATCACAGGCACAATCGTTAATATTTTTCACATTATATCACATTTGATATAATATAATAGCTTATGGAAATATTAGCCATAAACCCCTGGATAACCGATTTTGCAGCCTATGACTTTTGGCTGAAACCCTATGGATTCTTGACAATTCTTACATATCTGTCCCGAAAAAACATCAAAATAAACTACATAGATTGTCTCGACAAAAAGCTTCTATACGGAACCTTTGGAAGAGGAAAATTTTTCTCTGAGATAATAGAAAAACCGCCTATTTTTAAAAATATACCCCGATATTTCCGCCGTTACGGTATATCTTTGGAAACATTCGAAAAAAATATAAGTAAAGTAAACCCTGATTTTATCCTTATAACCTCCTCGATGACTTATTGGTACCCCGGAATAATAGAAACAGTAAGAATACTAAAAGCAAAATTTCCTAAAGTACCTGTAATCCTGGGAGGAACTTATGCAACTCTGTGCTTTAAGCACGCAAAAAAAACAACCGGATGCGACCATGTTTTTAAAAATAATTCCCTTGAGGATTTTTTCAGTTTTATAGGCGTCAACTTAAACTTAAAAGAGTTTTACTCGACTCTTCCCGAATACAGCCTTTTCTATAAAAAACTGGACTACGCCGTCTTTCGGACTTCTTGGGGATGCCCTTTTGACTGTAGTTTCTGCGCGATAAAAAAATTGTCGGGGCCTTTTTTTAGAATCAACCCCGAAATAATTATTGATTTCATAGATGCTCACAGCAAGCAGGGTATAAAGAACTTCATCCTTTATGACGACGCTTTTTTATACGAGCCCTCTTATGCCAAAAAAATTCTGGCTGGAATACTCAAACTCGAAAAGAATTTAGCTTTTCACACTCCTAATGCGCTTCACCTGCGATTTCTTGATTTAGAAATCGCGAAGCTTATGAAAAAATGCGGGTTTATAAATCCTCACTTTGGCCTGGAAACCCTTGACTCCCGGCTTCAACTAGACTGGGGCAACAAAGTTAATAAACAAGACCTCATCAAAGCGATTCGGCATCTAAAACAAGCTGGTTTCAAGAACGGGGAATTCAGCGTCTATTTACTCCTGGGTTACCCTAAACAGGACCTCAACAAATTAAAGGATGATGTAATTTTCTTAAATGCTCAAGGAACCAGAGTATCTCTAGCTGAATTCTCGCCTACCCCAGGCACAAGGATATTCAAAGACTATGCCCGAAAGCTTTCTGACCCATTATTACATAACAATTCTATTTTCGGTTTGTTTCAGGAAAAAAAACTGGAGGAATTCTGGAATATAAAGAATTATGTACGCCGATTAAATAAGAATTTAGACTCCTTTTGAAACAAAAGCATTGCCCTTTATGTAAAAACGCAAAAAGCGGGCCTTCGATTTGTTTGCATAATCAACTCCTATCCTTTTAGCTGAAACTACCTTAAAACCTTTACTGCGATTATAGGAAATAAAAAATTCTCTTGAAACTATACTTTTGCCCAGAATTTTTTTATCAATTCCGAAAGCTTTCGTCCATTTACAGGGCCCATTAGTTAAACCCTTTTCACTGCTAAGGTTCCTGTTAACCTTCATGATATCAATTCCAACCAAAGGCTCAAGAGCCCGGATAAATACAGTCTGAGGATCACCCTGCCGTGAAACCACAATATTAAAACACCAGTATTTTCCGTAAATCAGATAAACATACACACAGCCGCCGGGTTCATAAGTAACCTTGTTGCGAGGAGTAAGCTTGCCGCCATAACTGTGAGAAGCATCGTCCTTTACGCCAAGATAGGCTTCAGTTTCAACTATCCTGGCGGCCAGAATACCTTCTGGGGTTTTAAAAACCAAATAATCTCCCAGGATACTGCGGGCAATAAAGCGGGCATTGCGGCGAAAAAAACTTAGTTTGCGCGTTCTTTTCAGCAATAGGTTAAAACTGCAGTTTTCTCCAACTTTTGACATCATTCTCTTTGAACAAAAGCTCTACCCCCTCATCTTCGTAAATCCATATTTCATAACCTTCAAGGGTAGTGTGGACTTTATCAGGCAGGCCGACCTTAGCCACAATCTCTTTCTTTGTATCCCCGATAATCAAAGCTGTATCTTCATCTACGATATGATAATC
Source organism: Candidatus Omnitrophota bacterium (assembly GCA_028692655.1). Classification (GTDB taxonomy): domain Bacteria; phylum Omnitrophota; class Gorgyraeia; order Duberdicusellales; family 4484-171; genus JAQUWY01. Next base: position 9,672 of record JAQUWY010000010.1, read on the forward strand.
CTTTTTATCCGCACCTTTGTCGAACCCGGTTTTGATATCCAATCCAAATGCCCCTTCGCGGGTGCCGGTATAATCCCGCATCTGGACACAGCCGGAAAAAACCAAAATAATTGGTATTAAAAAGATGCCTCCTCTAAAATTCATTGGGTTACCTCCTTTTCACAAAATTTACATTTTTTATCCGCACCCCTGACAAACAAAAGAGGAAAAACAATATCGCTGACACAACAGGGAAGCCAGACGGCTAAAAACAGAAAAATAAATACAGCCGGATAAATAAACCAACTTACTATTCCGCAAGAAGCCATGAGTATATGCGATAGAGAAGCCCAAGTGCTTAATAATACGTGGCCGGCATGGGGCAGTTTAGTCCTTGGCCTGAAATTAGCTATAAGAATCCCCAGCAGAGCCATAGGATTCACCAGCCACCATTCTTCAATAAATCCTATGTGAGGAGCCCGATGCGGCATTTTAAGCAATGCCTCGCCAAGATAGGGTATTAGGGAATCACTAAGAGTGGCTATACCTACGGAGCCAAAATATCCTACCAGCAATAAAAGCACGGGGTTGCATTTTTGATTTTTTTGACGGCACTGATAAAGTTTATACATAGAAGCGGTAACAAGAGCGCTTAGTAAAACATGCAAGGGATGAAACAGATAAAATAATTTATAGGAAAAGCTTTCTGGAGTACCACGAAAACCAATCATAAAAGCAATGCCGGTTACAGCTCCAAAAGCAGTAAAAGGAGCATGGTGCTTTAATTCATGGAATATACGTTTAAACATACAATCCCCCGCTTAAAACAAATTCATTTTCACTTCAGGCTTCTTTCACCAAAAATAGCCGTCCCAACTCTTACAATGTTGGCTCCTTGCTCCAAGGCTATTTTATATGAGCCGCTCATACCCATTGACAAATACCGCCAATCACAAAGCTCTAAATTACTGCGGCCAATATTAAAAAATAGTTCTCTTGTTTTTTTAAAGTATTCTTTTAAATCCTGTTGTTTTGAAACATTAGGCCCCATAGTCATAAGGCCGCAAGGCTTTAAATATTCTAATCTTAAAATATCCTTTAGCAGGCTCTCTACGTCGTCGATAAAAACACCCTGCTTTTGCGGTTCAGAAGCAGAATTAACCTCTATTAAAACCGGTAATTGTTTGCCTATTTTTTGGCACTCTTTATTCAAAACAACGGCCAATTCCCATGAATCAAGAGTTTCTATCATATCAAATATCCTTACGGCTGTTTTTGCTTTATTTTTTTGCAGGTGCCCAATCAAATGCCACTTAACACGGGAACCCACGGCATCAAACTTTCTTTTGGCTTCCTGAACATAGTTTTCCCCTATTATACTGGCCCCGCCCAATATGGCTTCGTTTATTTCCTCTACGGTACGAGTTTTAGCTGCTACAACCAACTTCACACCTTCGGGCAGGCTGTTTAATAAATTTTTAACGTTTTCTTTTATCATTTAAAATGTAATGTTTTTTCTTACCGCGAATGATTTCCCTTATCCTACAATTATGAAGAAGAAGCAAAAGAAAGTTTTCTATCTTTTTTACTCCACAGCCAAACACAGAAGCCAGGTCTTTAACTGTAGCCGGCCGCCTGGCAATATAAGAAAGTATTTGTTCGGCAAGATTCGGATCAAACCGCTTTAATTCTATATTTTTGCCGCGGTTAAACGGCACCGAGGCTGTGTCTCCGACAACTTTTCTAAAACGCTCGATGTTTTTTTTACTTGGAGATAAAACCTTTTTCGCCGGCGGCCTAACAGGAAGATTCAAGTGGATTCTATCAGGCTTAATGAGATTAACGGCTTTTTGCATAGCTTGCGCCTCCCTTAAGCTATCGTTAATACCTTTTAAGAGCATCACTTCAAGCCAAATTTTTCCTTTAAACTCTTTGCGCAAAGCTGTCAAACCAGTCAATACTTTTTCAAATTGTATGCTCTTACAAGGACGATTGATTTTACGAAAAGTAGCCGGAACAGCCGAATCAAGCGAAGGTATTATCAGATCAGCCTGTTTTAACTCCTGCCTTACTTGCCTGCGGTACAAAAGAGAAGAATTGGTTATAACACAGACTTGGTATTTGTTGTGGCTTATTGTTTTTATAGCACTTATGATTTTATCCAAGTTTTTATGCAAAGTAGGCTCACCGGAACCTGAAATAGTAACATAATCTATATGCTTCTTGTGTTTTAGGATCTCTTTAAATTCATGCTTAAAGCTATTTAAATTAACGCATTCAAAACGCCGGGTAGTTCTTTTTTTAGAAAAACCCAGCTGGCAATATATACAACTAAAAGAACAGGTTTTCTCTGACATTAAGTCAACGCCTAAAGAAAAACCCAGCCTTCTTGAAGGAACCGGACCATAAAAATAACCCATGTCACCCCGTTTTTTTATCCCCAAAGACTCTCCCATTATACAGAAACTCCAATATTTCTGCAAATTAAACGCTTTTTTAATCAAACCGGAATGCAGAAATTTATTAACTTTATTTAAGTATCTTAGAATTGTCCTTTAAAATTTTTTTGAGGCTATCCACACAATAAGGGTTGAGAAGGAGAGCATAATCTTTTGTATCAACAAAAAATAAATTATTTAACCCTATAACTAAAACTTTTTTGCCGGGATTATCAACATATATGAAATTTTTTCCGCCTTGGCTTATCGAAACCTTTCCCTTTTTAACATTACCCTTTTTGTCTTTGGCCAAAACATCATACACAGCCTGCCAGTTTCCGAAGTCCTTCCAAGAAAATCTTGCTTTAATCAGTTTAGCTTTTTTTGTCTTCTCCATTATCGCCTTATCAAACGGCAAATCTTTTATTCTTTTATAACTTGCAATAATTTTTTTCCTGGATAACTCCCCCTGGAAATAATGAAAATCCGGATAATACCTTTTGTACTCTTGCAAGAGAGTCGATACAGGAGCCACAAACATACCGCTGTTATAAAAAGATTTTCCCTGCGCGATCAACATCTTAGCCAAATGCAAAGACGGCTTCTCTATAAATTTTTTTACTGAAAACACTCCATTTTTACTTTTAGCATAGACCTGAATATAACCAAACTGGCTTGTTGCTTCTTTGGGTTCTATACCCAGAGTGCAGATAAAACCGTCAGCGGCAGTTTTTAAAGCTTTATTTACAGCAGTATAGAAATATTCCTCTTCTTTTATAAAGTGGTCAACCGGAGATATAATAATATTTTCCTCGGAAAGTTTCCCGAGCTTACATAAAGCAAGCAAAACAGCTGGTGCAGTATTTTTGCTGTCCGGCTCCAGAAAAATATTTTTTCTTTGGACTAATTTTGATTTGATTAAAGCTTGTTTTTCTTTCTGATTAGCAACTAGAAATATCCTGTCCCGGCTGGTCACTTTAAGGAATCTCTTAAGCGTGGCTTCTAAAGGTGAAAAGCCGAATATGTTAATGAAATTTTTGCTCTTATATTCAGAAAGAGGCCACAGCCTTAAAGACCTGCCTCCACAGAGAATCAATACCAAAGGTTTAAAAGTTTTGTTCATCAGACTCATTTATTCTGGCTGAAAAATATCCCCCTGTATACCCGTCAATAATAGCAGTTAATTCTTCTAATCTCAATTGTTTTTCTTGCAGTTTCTCTTCAGGTACATTACCGGAAGAAATTTCCCGGCTAAGGCGTAACCTTTCAAAATAAACCCGATTAATTTCATCAAGTATATCAAGCCTTAACTGAGTATCGAGGCGAGCTCGAGTATCAACATCGTCTTCGTAGGAATTCCAGATCAAATCGCCAACATTCCAAGAAAAAGATACGCCCCAGTCATGCGGCCCGACTACAGCCTCTTTATAATTCGGATTAGTCGATACGCTTACCGTCTTATCATAATCCAAGCTTATCGCAGGGAATAATGCCCTATATTTTAAACTTTCCCTCCACTTCTTTATTTTCTCAGGATGAACCTCGTTGTAACGCATAACAACCTGTTGGACTTCTCTAATGGAAGGCACGAAAGAAAAAACCCTGTTTTTCTTTGCTAAATTACCCTTCAAAGATGCGGTGAAATAATCATTCTGAAACAGTCCGTTTGAAGTAGCAAGATATATCACCCCTCGAGAAGTGATGTCCACCCAGGAAATATAGGAAGAAGATAACCCTTCAAAAATCTGTTTTGAGGTTTTTTTAACTGGGTCAACCAGAAAAAATCCCTTTTCAGTTCCTAAAAAAATACCCTCTTTGGATAAATTAGTTTGAGCAATGCAATTGATGGGAAGGTTGTCTATGCCGGATATAAATACTTTTTGCCAGTTTTTCCCTAAATCGGTAGAATTGTATAGGCCCTGGTTGGTTCCCAGCCAAATACGTTCTTTATTAAAGTTGTCGGCTTTAATAACTTTTGCCAGAAAAAATTGGCCTTCATCCTCATTTTCCGCTCTCATTACAAACAGTCTTTGCAGAAAGCCGTCCTCACCAAAAAAATACACTCCTCTATCGCTGGCCAAATATAACCCCTTGACAGCCGGCTCTATATAATAAACTAAAAAGTTCTTTAAGCATTTTGCCGTATGCCATATTAAACTATCCTCGGATGCAAATCGCAATCCGCAGGCCGTGCCTACATAGATAACACCTTTGCGCTTAGCGGCGGCGTAAATGATGCCATCTTCTTCGGAGATAGAATATATCTGCTCCAATTCATCCTTAAATCGATAAAGATGCCGGGTCGTAGCAATATAGAGAACACCGGCCAAATGGCAATCAAAGAAAATATGCTGGATATTTTCATCTTTAAAAACAGCTATTTTTTCAAAGCTTTCGGCAGCATTCGTGCTCTTGTATAAGGAATTCCTTGAAGCAACACAAATAACTTCGGGATTAAAAGGATAGATAATAACTTGTTTGATGTTACTGCTTTCTAAAGTATCAACTGGCTCAAAAAGACAAAAACTATTTGTAAGGGGAATCGTCAAAAGGAAGGAAAGAAAAAAAATTGTTTTCTTCACTTAACTAACAGCTGATTTATTAACCAAAAACTCTATATTTTCCTTTGGCTAAGCCCTAAATTCATCTGGATAAAGCTGTTGTTCTGCTGTCTTCGAAGAAAATCTTTTATATACTTCTAAATTAGCGTGCTCCCAGGCAAGGGTTAACAACGCTTCGCTGAAAGCGAAGATTGGTTTTTCGTTGTTCCCCGTCTCGTTCTTTCTCTAGCAAGCCGCAAATTATTGTTAATGAACTTTTGCCGCACAATATAGCAATGTGCCGAGG
>JAQUWY010000010.1:15035-53287 GCA_028692655.1 Candidatus Omnitrophota bacterium
CGGTTTTTCGTTGTTCCCCGTCTCGTTCTTTCTCTAGCAAGCCGCAAATTATTGTTAATGAACTTTTGCCGCACAATATAGCAATGTGCCGAGGAAGGGTTAACAACGCTTCGCTGAAAGCGAAGATCGGTTTTTCGTTGTTCCCCGTCTCGTTCTTTCTCTAGCAAGCCGCAAATTATTGTTAATGAACTTTTGCCGCACAATATAGCAATGTGCCGAGGAAGGGAATTGAACCCCTGACGCAGGGATTTTCAGTCCCTCGCTCTACCATCTGAGCTACCTCGGCGACATATTTAATCTTTATATCAAAAAAGCTTTATTTATCAAGCAAAATACAATACATTAAAATTGAAGGATAATTATACCAGTTTTTTGGCGGGCTGCAATAAGAGATTTTGGACGCCAAAAATATTAAAGGCACCTTTCAATAAACTCAATAAGCTCACTAACCGTAAATGGTTTCATTAAGTATTCAACTGCTCCGGAACCCTTAGCCCGGGCGACAAAAGACTCATCCCTCAATGCCGTAAGCATGATGACAGGAATATTTTTTACAGGTGAACCATCGGCTTTTAGTGTATTCAAAATTTCAAAACCGTCTTTGCCAGGCAACTTGATATCTAATAATATCAAGTCTGGCCTATGCTCTAAAACCAGTTTCAGGCCTTCTTCGCCGCTTCCAGCAGTAATAACCTGGTATTCATCGGTCAACTCCAGGTTAGCCTTCACAAAAAAAACCATATCCTGCTCATCATCGATTATTAGAATTTTCTTTTTCCCCATATTTGGAATCTTTCTCCTTTACTAAAAACGGATTTTATATTCTTACGGTTTGTTCCGGATAAACTCCATATTACATATTGCCAAGAACTTCTTGAACCTTGTTTAACCCTTGACTGTCGCCCTTTTCCTCATAAAGCTCTCTGGCTTTTTGCAGAGAAATAGCTGCCTGCTGAAACTGCCCTATCTGATAATACGCTATACCCAGATTATAATAGACATCGGGGTTTCCTTCATCCAATTCAATGAACTTCTTATAACTTTCTATCGCTTCCGGATATTGCTGCGAAAACATATATGTGGCACCTAAATTGTTATATGAACTTGAAAATTCCGGATCTATAAACAAGGCTTTTTGATAATAAGATATAGCTTTTTGAAATTGTTTCATAAAAGAATAGGCAACTCCGATATTATCATATGCCTGAGCATAATCGGAATTAAACTCTAAAGCCTTTTCAAAATGCTTTATGGCTTCTTCATAACGGCCCAGCTGTATATAACAAAACCCTATGCTGTTATATGCTTCAAAAAAATCTGGCTTCAAACCTAAAGCTTTTTTAAACTCCTCTATTGCCATATCAAACTTACCATTTTCAGCGTATTTTTCGGCAATAGCATAATGAGAAGCCTCTTCACTTAAGCCGGATTCTTCTAAAGGCTCATTCTTAAGAGGTTCTTGCCCATCTTCGGAAACAGCTTCACCATCTATACTTTCTATATCTTCAAAATAATAAGTCAGAACTGCCGGGCCTATATCTACCTTGAAGGCCGATGCGCCACGTTCAATTATACTGCCCTGGATAATTTTGCCTGATTTTAGAACGATGGTTTCGGCTTTGACAAAGCACGCAGAAGCAAGATTGATAATAATAAAAGCAGTAAATAAAATTTTATGCATTTTTAATGTTTCCGGCAGCATTACTTTCAATCAGGAGCCGCGGCCTCATTAAGAAAGTTCTTACTTTTACGCATAAGATACTTAAACCTCTCCTGATCAGCCGAGGACAGCCTTTGGATACCTTTATAATTAAGGCTGCGGATATTTTGGATTTCTTCTTCATCTAACTTTTGGTAAGAACTATACACAAACCTTTTCTGCAGATCGGATAAAGCCTTTCTTTCCTCATCGCTAAGCATACTGATCCCTTTAAGAATAAGATTGTTCAGTTCTACCGCTTCGCTCCTGGAGAGATTTTCCGCCAAGGCTTTATCAACATGGTCCTGGCGTTTTTGGAACTCCTGCTTTTTAATATTTGTGTAATGAGTTTTTTTCAAAAGGACTGCTATCAAAACTAAAACCGCCAAGCCGATTAGAATATAATTAAATGAAGCTATTGATTTTTTGAACAATTTCAGAGGAGTTTTTTTAAACCTGAGCATCAGCGGCCCTCATAAAAGAATATTTTCGCTAAAATTTTCCGGGTGAGAAAAAACTCTAAAAACAAACAACAGCTCTTATAATTACCGCAGCTTCCAGACAGTACCCTGCCGCAACGGCAACGGCTTCTATTGTTCAGCTTGCGAATCATTGCTGTCGCTATCGACAACTGCCTCTTCTGAAAAAATAAACTCTGGCTCGACTAGCGGTTTATAAGAAGGCACTGGGAAAGTAACGATATCATAAGCCCCGTAAATAGTCCTGCCCATAGCGCATGCAATACCTTTGGTGAGCCCCCAGAAAAATCCGGCAACCGGGCCGGCTTCCTTGTCTACCTTTCCCATTTGAAGAAAAACTTCCATCCACCCAAGAGAGATATTGGAAGCTCCTCTGCCTAATTTGCGTAAAGCATTATAATCTTGCGCCGGTAAACTTAAACAGCACAACTGCATTGCCAGTAATAGAAAACATATTTTTTTAACCATTCGTACCTCCTTATTAAGAAAATTATAGCAAAGAATAAAACAATTAGCAAAACATAAATATAGCTTCGAATAGCCTTTTCGGAAAACTACTCTGTTTTATGGGAAAAAATCTCCAAAAATCACCCTTCGGTTTCTTTTCCGATTAAAAAAGGCAGAGCCAATATTGAAAGAGCAGAAATCCTTATAACCATAAATACTTTTTCTATGCTTTTCATAAACACAGGCCCGCTAAACCCCAAAGGCAAACCCTGTTTAAAAATGAGCAGTGAAAAAAATAAAATAAATATCCATATAGAAAATAACAGGTAAGTAGCCCCTATCCTCGGTTTATACTTTAAAGTCATTATCATAATTGCCGATAAAAAGTATATCGTCCCGATAAACAGAAATAAAAGCGAAAACTCAGGCACAGATGCCACGTCAATAAGAAAAAACTCTGCCGCGCTTGATATATCCCGCAAATATTTTCCCATATCAAGTGCTTGAGGAAAGAAAAAACAGGCATTTATCCAAAGGCCGTAAATCAATAATAGGAGTCCTATGAGTATCCGAAATATTTTAATAAGAATAGTTCCTACACCGTGCATATTGCCTCCTTCTACTGAGTTTTGTATTTTTACCGTTTAAATTTTAGAGTTTCTTTTAAAAATTCAAGTCTAATAGCCTGCTTTACATTATACCACTTGAAAACAATGAGTAAATTCGAAAAATCTTTGGGCTTTTTGTTGACAAAAGAGTATTCTCATTTATAATGATTCAGATTTATAAAATTTTCAAGAACATTATAGCATCCAAAGCAATATTGCCTCTATTTAAAACCAATAAACACTCTTGATAAAAACATTCTAGGTACGGTTTCTAAATTATTTTACTGTTGTGCCGGGCCAAGCAGGAAAAAACATGAAAAAACTCCTGGTTAAGATAGAATACGACAATCAAACAGCAAACTTTACAGCTTTCGATGTGCTCTGTGCTATGAAAAATCTATTTGGGATTAACACTGCGTTCAAAATAAAAGAAATATCTCCGGATAACGTTTTTTCAAATAAAATATCTAGAGCCCGCGAAGAGTCTCCTTTAAAAATCCTTACCGATCAACGCCGAAAAAGCAGCAGGGCCGGTATTTCTTTCCCGGTAAAATGCGTTAATTTCTGCCAAAATGGGGGAAAATTCGACACCTTTAGCATCGACTTAAGCTTGGGAGGAATGAAGATAGCTTGCAGCAATTTTCTTGTCCCAAAGAACAAGGTAAGAATAAATATTCATACAGGCGATGAAACATTGAAAATAGAATCACAAGTAATCTGGTGCATGAAAGAAACTGGTTCCAAAAACCACTATGCCGGATTGGAATTCTTAGGCCTGGATGAAGAAAATAAGCTTACTTTGGAATATATGTTAAAACAAAGAGCCTTCTGAATTCTTTACAATTCAATTATCTTCGCTTTGGTTTAATGAAAACAGCATCCTTATCGCATTTAGAACATCTTTGATATTGACTGGCTTTATCAAGTAAGTATCGGCATCCAGTTTGTAGCTCTTCTGCATATCTTCCAAGTCTCCCTTGGCAGATACTATTATGGTAGGAATCGTAAGCTTAGCATCTTTTCTTAACCAGTTCAGGACTCCCCAACCATCCAGTTTAGGCATAAGTAAATCAAGTATAATAACATCTGGGTCTTCCTGCGAAATTTTACCCTTTGCTTCAAGTCCGTCCAGGGCACAAATAACTTCAAAACCTTCTCGCTTGAGGCCTTTTTCCAAAAAATCAACCACTTCCTGTTCGTCATCAACTATAAGTACTTTTTTAACCATAATACCTCTTATTATTTCTTACCTGACTGCGGCTATTGAAAATCTAATGAATAAATAATATATTTTAATAAAAAGGCTCTTCCGTTACGTTTTCTTCATCCTGGCGTTCCATATCGCTTAAATTTTTCTCTTCCAAACATTGCTGCCCGGTTTGAGCGCAACCGGCCAGAATTAAAACAAGAAAGAATGCACATATTATCTCTTTCATAAACCTCCTTATTCTTGCTCTATATATTCCTCAACTCTGACTTCCTTGACGATGCCTTTAACAAAATTAATTAGCACCCGTCCATTTTCATTAAAATCATAACTCCAAACTTCCCTTCTCTTATAGTTACTGACCTCGTGGGGATTTCCCAGAACACTGACAACCTCGCCCATAGAATCACCTCTATGGATATAGCCAAAAGGGGTCTTAAAATTAACTGCCTTTTCAGCAATGCGATAATGATGACAGGCGTTTAACGCCAGAGTAAAAAAAATTAATACTAAATAATATTTGCAACGCATCGTTTTATTATATCGCTATCAAGATTTCTTAACAATACAAATATTTCCCACGCATCAAACCGGATTCACTCCGCTCTTAGCTCTACCCTCACAGGCTGCACCACCTTAAACAAAAATTCCAAAGCGCCTTCATATCTTGGGCTCCTCCAGAAGAATGGCTATTTTAGGCCACTTGAAGGAAAAACCTGAGGCTAAATGGATTAAATAAGATTAAATCCTTTATTTTCAAATGAAAGTATTTCGGAAATCTCTTTTTTCCCTAGGTTGCCGCCGGTTTTAAGATAATCCTCTATGTAGTGACGGGGAATTATGCAATTAGGAGGAGAGAAAAAGCTTACAATGTACCAATCGTGTTTTTTCCGATAGACGATATTGCTAATTTTTCTTTTCAACTTTAGCTGGCTGATAATTTCTTCTATAACAACTTTCACTTTATTTTCATTCTGTTCCTGGACGCTATCCGAAGAAAATAATTTTGTGAAAAAAATTTTTAATTTCTTAATCATGTTTGCGTTTTCCCCTTAAAAAATACCAAGCTACTGATATTCCCAGCCCAAGGATAAAAGCCCTTAAAATAACCAGTACTTTATCTTTAAAAGAAATGGGTATGATCAAAAGCAACCCCAAAATCAGACAAAACCCCAAAAGCGACATTCTGGGATATTTTTTAACAAATTTAAAGAAGGCTTGATCCGAAATTTCCATAAACTGCAAAAACTTAAGCCTCTAATCTTGGTTTTCTATAAATAACCACAAAAATCACGACTAAACTGAATAAACTTAAATTTGCAATATTAAAGACTTTCCAGACCGGCTCTTCGGAAGCAAAAGCAGAAGGCGCCATTAGAAGCAGGCAAATCCAGACTCCAAAAGCCCAAGCCAAGCTGATATCGCGAGAAGATTTTCTTCTGGCAATATGCACAATGAGCGGTATATTCCAAAGAGGAAGTATTACTGCTGCCAGTAGCGCTATATTTTGGGCCATATTTTTTTCTAAAATTAACGGAGTTAAGCTTTCTTTTTCAATAAAGCCGCTATATCGTCTAACTGCGATGATATTTTTCGCAGTAAGTTTGTTTGCTCACGCAAGGAAGCTTCCTGTTTAGCTTGCATTTCTTTCGCCTGGCCGGCTACTTTTGACAAATCTCCTAATTTGCTAAAATCGAACATGCCACCTCCTTAAAAAAATACCTGCCCGGCAGTTCAATGCCAGATAGATTAACTCTGAGCAGGGCTATATTTTCTACGCTCAAAGTGCGCTTCTTGTACGCCGTCGAATGTATTAAAACTTACTTTTAATATAGTTGTCGTAATTATTTTTTATTTCACCGAGACTGTCAGAACCGAATTTATCAAGTATAGCCTCGGTAATTACGATAGCGCTCATGGCTTCTGCGATTACCCCGCAAGCGACTACGGCGCAAGTATCTGAGCGCACCAAGGGAGCTTTATCAGTTTTTTTAGTCTTAAGATTAACTGAATCCAAAGGTTTAGCTAAAGTTGATATTGGCTTCATAGCTATACGTAATACAATAGGCTCGCCGGTTGATATACCGCCTTCAATCCCACCGGAATTATTGGTCTTACGATAAAACCCTTTATTTTTAGAGTGGCTAATAACATCGTGGGCTTCCGAACCTCGCATAAGAGCATATTCAAATCCCAAGCCGACTTCCACCCCCTTTACTGCCGGTATACTCATTAAATTATAAGCTAACATAGCATCGAGGCGCCGGTCATAATGCATACAGCTGCCTAAACCAGCTGGCAGACCTGTTATCCAAATCTCGATAATACCTCCGAGAGTATCCTTATTCTTTTTTGTTTTATCGATCTCGGCTAACATTTGGTTCTCTTTATCAATAGAATTGAGTTTAGATTTTCCAGTCTTATTGATTATCTCCTTTATATTAGCTGGCCTTTTATCAGAAATTATATCTCCCAAGCTAAAAGTAAAACTTGCAACCTGAATTTTAAGATTACTTAAGAATTGCTTGCAGACTGAGCCTACGCAGACTCTGGCAACAGTTTCCCTGGCCGAAGAGCGCTCTAAGATATTTCTCACATCGCTCTCGCTATATTTTAGCGCTCCAGCCAAATCAGCATGGGCCGGCCGAGGCACATTTATAGCTGCCAAAGCATCGGGTTTCTGAGAAAAAATAGTATTATCTTTATTTTTAACTAACAAGCTGATTGGGCTTCCCAGGGTAATCTTGTTACGAAGGCCGGAGAGAATCTGAACTTTGTCAGATTCTATAGACATCCTCTTTCCTCTTCCCGGCCCCGAAGCTCTCCTTTTCAGTTCCTGGTTGATGATTTCTGCGGTAATTTTTACACCTTTTGGAAAACCTTCTAAAATAGAAATATTAGCCTGGCCATGTGATTCACCGGCAGTTAATATCCTCATTTAACCCTCCGTTTATAAAATAAAACCTAAGATCTTATCTCCCCAAAAAAATACTGTTATTGTCGCTAAAGACAGGTAAGGCAAGTAAGGTATAAGATGTGACTTCTTAAAAAAGATAGCAAATATTGAATACAAAACCGCAAAAAACGGGGCAAGAAAAAAAACAAGCACCACAGCTTTTACTCCCATAAAAACCCCGATCATACCCATGAAATCTACATCTCCCAGCCCCAGAGATTCCCGTTCACCTTCTATGGAATCTTTCTTGCGTATATTAAGGTAAATATCAACAAACACATCGCCGAAGAATTTAAACAGGTAAGTGAACCCTAATCCAAATATAAGCCCCTTTAAAGAATTTGCCAGCGGCAGAGAATTCAATTCGTAAACTCCCGTTCGCAGCATTTTAAAACTAGGCCAAAAACTCCATAAAAGCCCTAGGCTTATACCGACAACGCATAGATAAACCGGAATAGCGTGGTAATCAATATCTATAAAAGAAGTGACTACCAAAAGACAAAAAAGAAATGAAAACTTAGCCAGCTCCCAGCTCCATCCAAACTTAAGGTATAGCAGCAAAAATAATACTGCAGTGAGCACTTCAACTAAAATATATCTAAAAGATATGGGATGTTTACAATTTCTGCATTTTGCTTTAAGAATAAAAAAGCTTATAATCGGAATATTGTCATACCACTTTATAGACGTATTGCAATTAGTACAAAAAGAGCGGGGCATTATTATAGATTTATCTTTGGGCAGACGAAAAATACAAACATTCAAAAAACTCCCTAAACAACTTCCCAGAATAAACGCAAAAATCGCTTCAATCATCACTATCCCACCTTTTGCTTTAAAAGTGCCTCTTTCATCTCTTTGACAGGGGCATGCATCCCGGTCCAAATCTCCCAGGCAATTACACCTTGATAAAGCAACATTCCTAACCCCCCTATGGCCGGCAGGCCTTTAAGCCTGGCTTCTTTTATTAACTCTGTTTCTCTATTATACACCACATCATAAACAAATAAACCTTTATGAAGCAGATTTTTGTCAATTAGTAAGGGATCGCCTTCTTTCATGCCCACAGGAGAAGCATTTACTAACAGCTGACAGAATTTTATTTTTTCAGCTACCTGAGCATCGGAGATAAATTCTATTTTTTGCTTAAGAGTACGTCTCCATTCTTCTGGTAAGCTTAAAAAATGTTTTTGCAGAGAATCAATCGCAGCCTGGCTTAAATCATAAATATATATTTTTTTAACTCCTAAATTTTTCCAACTTAAAGCTGCGATAACTGCCCGGCCGGCTCCGCCGCAACCAACAAGCAATACAGTTTTTCCCCCAAAACTAAACTTGAATTTTTCCTTTGCTGACCTTAAAAAGCCTTCGGCGTCAGTATTAAAATATTCTAATCCCGAAGAAGTCCTGTTAACGGTATTAACCGCACCACTTAACTTAACGTAGTATAAACTTCGTTCTGTCCAAATTTTGTTTTTCGAAGGAGGGAAATTCTTTTCTAAGATTTGACAAGCTTTTACCTTATGAGGGATAGTAATATTAAAGCCGGCTAACTCTTTATTGTTTAATAAGAAATCTTCGAGAGCTTCAGGGGATGTTTCAAACAATCGATATTCAGCAGATATTCGGAAATGGTCAAAAGCTGCGTTGTGCATTGCCGGAGATAGAGAATGCTTAACCGGAAAGCCAATTAGGCCGTAAATAGTCTTTTTTTTCTTATGCATCTCACCAGGGTACCTTTGCTATCCCCCAAACTTCAGACCAATCGTTTTCTCTTAAATAAGAAAGGTCGGGATATTTATTTTTTAAATAACTTTCAGCTTCCTGCCTGGTATGATAACGCTTTACGGTAAAACCGCCTTGCTTCTCGGAAATCGGCTCATAAATAAAATCCCAAAACTGCCGCCAATCTTCATCACCTAAGGCGCCAAATACCTGCGGCATCCAGTTTTCTAGGTTAGCCTGGACCTCAAGCATGCTTATATGGCGTTTACGGACAGGCGCTATCTCCATAGAAATATTATTTTTTCTCACCTTTACAAAAGTGTCGGCTCGCTTAAAAAAGTTATCGGCATTTAAGCGTAAATTGTGATAGGCATCACTTTGTTTAAACTGCACCGCCGCATACACCAAACCGGCAATAATAGCTATAGCTATAATATTAGAGATGTATTTCATTTTCGGTTATTCTGATTCGCGCTATATCTTCTTATTCAGCGCGTCTAAATAAGCTTTTGCTGAAGCCTCTAATACGTCTGTGCTGGCACCTCTGCCGAAAACATTATCCTTATTGATTTTAAGCTCAACCCGGACTAAACCTTGAGCGTCTTTGCCAATAGTTAAAGCTTCCAATTTATAACTGATAAGTTTAGCTTTTACGCCTACCAGTTTATCAATAGCCCGATAACAAGCGTCTATCGGGCCATCGCCGGAAGATGAAGCCGTAACAACTTTATTCTTGTAACGCAGAGTAACGGCAGCTTCAGGAACTATATCTGTACCGGTGATTGATTTTATTGAAACAAACTCGCATTTTTTCTCTAAAGGTTTGGTCTCTTCTTCTGCTAAAGCTATTAAATCATCATCGAAAACTTCTTTTTTCTTATCTGCTAAAATCTTGAATTTCTTAAAAATAGTATTAACTTTCTTATCTGAAAAAATAAAGCCTAACTTTTCAAGCCTTTTAGCTAAAGCATGCCGGCCCGAATGCTTTCCTAAAACAATTTGGCTTTTATCGATACCCACATCCTTAGGGTTCATAATTTCATAAGTATTTCTTTTTTTCAGAACAGCATCCTGATGTATTCCCGACTCATGCGCAAACGCGTTTTTACCCACAATGGCTTTGTTAGGAGGAACTACAAATCCTGTTAAAGAACTAACCAGGCGTGAAGTACGAAATATTTCTTTAGTGTTGATGCTGGTAAAAATATTTTTAAAAGAGTCCTTGCGAGTCTTTACCACCATAGCAATCTCTTCCAAAGAAGCGTTTCCGGCCCTTTCCCCTATGCCGTTAACCGTGCAATGGACCTGTCTGGCTCCGGCTAAAATTCCGGAAAGAGAATTGGCCGCGGCTAACCCTAAATCATCATGGCAATGTACTGAAATAACCGCTTTATTAATATTAGGCACATTATCCCTAATGTCTGCTATAAGAGAGTACATTTCCTGGGGGTAACTATAGCCGACAGTATCTGGTATATTGACTGTTTTCGCTCCCTGAGCAATAACTGTCTCGATAACCTTAAACAAAAATTTCCTGTCACTGCGGGTAGCATCTTCCGGAGAAAACTCTATATCAGGGCAAAGTTTACGAGCCTTACGGGTAGCTCGGGTGGCTAAAGCCAGGATTTCATCTTCAGCTTTACGAAATTTATACTTAAGATGAATCTTGGAAGTAGCAAGGAATATATGCATTCTTGGATTTCTTGCTTTGTGCAAGGCTTTAGCAGCTGTTTCTATATCTTTGCTGAGACAACGGGCCAGGCCGCAAATAATACTTTTTTTGATACTTCCGGCAATAGTTTCAACCGCCTTAAAGTCCCCGGGGCTAGCTACAGGAAAACCTGCCTCTATAACGTCAACACCAAGCCGCTCAAGTTGAATAGCCAGCTCAAGCTTTTGTTCAAAAGTCAGAGATGCTCCCGGAGCCTGTTCACCGTCTCTTAAAGTTGTGTCAAAGATAATTATTTTCTCTTTCATCTCACTTCGCTCATGCACGAATTTTCACGGATTTGACATACAGATTTATACGGTTAATATATTTTAATCCGTGTCTATCTGTGTTTTCATTTCATCCAAGGCATCATTTCTCTTAATCTTTTACCCACTTCTTCAATCGGATGGTTATCTCCATCTTTAATTAACTTATCAAAATTCTTACGGCCGGATTCATTTTCTTTAATCCACTCTTTGGCAAATTTGCCAGAAGTAATTTCCTTTAATATTTTCTGCATTGCCTTACGAGTCTTGTCGGTAATTATCCTTGGCCCGCGAGTTAAGTCTCCGTAACAAGCCGTATTAGAAACTTTCCGGCGCATACCGCTAATTCCAACTTCCTGGATTAAATCAGTAATCAATTTTAACTCATGCAGCACTTCGAAATAAGCTATCTCCGGTTGATATCCAGCTTCAATTAAAGTATCAAAGCCAGCCTTAATCAACTCGCTTACCCCGCCGCAAAGAACGGTTTGTTCACCAAAAAGATCAGTTTCGGTTTCCTCAGAAAATGTTGTTTCGATAACCCCCATTCTAGTTCCACCGATAGCTTTAGCATAAGATAAAGCCAGCTCTTTGGCTTTGCCGGTTGCGTCTTGATGCACGGCGATTAAACACGGCACGCCTTTTCCCTGCTCATACATCCTCCTAACTAAAGCACCCGGGCCTTTAGGAGCAACCATAAAAACATCGATTGTCTTAGACGGCCTTATCTGCTTAAAGCGAATATTGAAACCATGTGAGAAGCAAAGCGCTTTTCCTTTTTTTAGATTAGGCTTAATTTTCTCATTGTATACTGCAGCTTGAACATGATCTTGAGTTAAAATTTGAATGACATCTGCATTCTTGGCTGCCTCTTGGACAGTTACCGGATCAAAACCATCGGCTTTAGCCTGCTTATAATTCTCTGTCCCTTCCAGCTCAGAAACAATAACCCGGCAGCCGGAATCACGTAGGCATAAAGACTGGCCTCGGCCTTGAATGCCATAGCCGATAATCGCTACTGTTTTTGATTTTATAAGTTCTAAGTCTGCATCTTTGTCATAATAAACCTTTGCCATTCTCATACCTCCTCATTTTTGTCATACCTACTTGTGTAATTTTAACTGTTAAACTATTTCCCAATAGCTATCTTGCCGGTACGAACCAGCTCAATTACCTCAGCCTTCTTTAATTCTTTAAGGATTTCTTCAATCTTATGCCTTTCGCTGCAAGCCTCAATTATACAGAAATTTTTATTTTTCTCGATGACCCTAATGCTGCCTTTTTTAACGGCTGTGGTCAGCATCTCTTCGCAATTTCTGTCCGCCGATAGCTTAATCAAAATAAGCTCACGTTCTATATACTCTTTATGAGTAAAATCATTGACAGTTATAACATCAATTAACTTATTCAGCTGCTTTTTTATCTGCTCCAGTATCCTCTCATCTTCAGCATTAACCACGATGGTCATGCATGAAACAGTGGGGTCAGCAGTCTCACCCACCGCCAGAGATGTTATATTGTAACCCCGGGCACTGAACAAAGAAGACACTCTGGCTAAGACTCCAAATCTGTTTTCAACTAAAGCTTGTATAGTATGTTTCATGGTTTGACTTAATTATCAAGATCCAGAACGTTCCATTTACGCCTATCTTTTTTATTTTTGCGCCTATCCTGACCGGTTTTCTTGGCTTTTTTGAGAACCTTTCTCCTGTCACCCTGGGAATTAGTTCTTCTGTCTTTCATTTTTATACCTGTTAATCTTCATAAATTTCTATCAAATTAGCCATAAGCCATTCGTGAAAATATGTCTTAAATTAGCGTTAATTCGTGCCTAAGCCATCCCGCCTATCATCCGGTTGATAGCTTCTCCCGCCGGAACCATAGGAAAAACGTTCTCTTCCTCTTCTATTCTGAAATCAGCAACCACGGGCTCATTAGAAGATATGATTTTTTTGACTGCCGATTTGACATTTTCCGGTTTCTCAACTCTTAAGCCCTTTATTCCATAGCCCTGAGCAACCTTTACAAAATCAGGGTTCTTCAAAGGTGTACCCGAATACCTTCGATTATAGAAAAGCTCCTGCCATTGGCGAACCATGCCCAGGCAATAATTGTTAAGGATCACCACCTTAACATTGACACCATAAGTACTCACGGTGGCTAATTCCTGAATATTCATTTGGATTGAACCGTCACCGGCGATTAGTATAACTTCCTGGGACGGCTTGGCCAATTTAGCACCTATAGCCGCCGGGAAACCAAAGCCCATCGTTCCCAGGCCGCCGCTTGAAAGAAAATGCCTGGGATAGTCAAACTTATAAAATTGAGCCGCCCACATCTGGTTTTGGCCAACTTCGGTAACGATTACAGCTGTGCCTTTGGTCTGGGCATAAATTTCCTCTATTACCTGCTGGGGTTTTATTTTGCCCCTTTTAGAAGTTTCATATCTTAAAGGGTTCTTTTTCTTCCAATCTTGAATATTTTTATGCCAGGGCCCAAAATCAGGTATTTTTGATTCATCGATGCCCTCTGTAAGCTGTTCCAAAATATTCTTGGCATCTCCGACTATAGGCACGTCAACTTTGATGTTCTTGCTTATAGAAGTAGGGTCTATATCTATATGTATTATCTTTGCCCCCGGAGCAAAAGCCTCTATTTTCCCTGTCACCCGGTCATCAAAGCGGCAGCCAATAGAAACCAAAAGGTCACTCTCGGTTATAGCCATATTGGCATAAACAGTCCCGTGCATTCCCGGCATACCTAAAGATAATTTATGAGTCGAAGGGAAGCCTCCCAGGCCCATAAACGTTTCTGTAACCGGTATATCCGTGTCTTCGACGAATTTCAGTAACTCCTGGTTGGCTCCTGAAATTATAACCCCGCCTCCGGCAATAATTACGGGTTTTTTGGATTGATAGATAAGTTTAAGCGCTTTCCTAATCTGGCCGGGATGCCCAAGATGAGTAGGCCGATAGCTTCTTATCTCTATTTTATCAAAATATTTGAATTCGGCTTCTTGAGTTTGTATATCCACAGGCACATCTATAACTACCGGGCCGGGCCGGCCGCTGGCGGCAATATAAAAAGCCTCTCGTATCGTATAAGCCAAATCTTTTATGTCTTTTACCAGATAATTATATTTAGAAATAGAACGAGTTATGCCTATAACATCAGCTTCCTGGAAAGCATCATTGCCTATCAAAGAAGTTTTTACCTGTCCGGTAATCACGACCATGGGAATAGAATCCATATGCGCAGTAGCTATTCCTGTAGTCAAATTAGTAGCACCCGGCCCGGAAGTAGCCAGGCAAACCCCGACCTTACCCGTAACTCTAGCATAACCGTCGGCAGCATGAGCTGCAGCCTGTTCATGACGGGTTAAAATAAATTTAATAGGCGCGTCATAAAGGCTGTCAAAAAGAGGTATAACTGAACCGCCGGGATACCCAAAAATAACCTCTACCCCTTCTTTCAACAAGCTTTCGATTAAAATCCTGGAACCTTTCATCTTTTATCCTATATCTACAATTATAAATATCACGCTAACCTTCAAAATTATATCACTTAAAGTAAAATTGGCAATAATTCCTTTCCATCTGAATAAATGAGGCTGAGAGCTGAATTTTTACAGGCCTGTTTACCAAAAAAAACGGTTCTTTCCTATACAACATAGGCTAAAACCGGACATAAAATGAGGTTAGCTTTATCCTGGCAATCTGGAGTTCTGATGTGCTATTTTCCGTTTTTTCTTATTCTTAGAGGCAGTAAAACTTTACTTTTTATTATCCTTAAGAAGCTTATATTCAACGCTGTCAACCAGAGCCTGCCAAGAAGCTTCTATAACATTCTCTGAAAGCCCGACAGTTGACCAGGTATCATTTTCATCTTGAGACTCGATAAGAACCCGTACCTTAGCAGCTGTGCCTCCCTTCTCATCAAGCACCCTGACTTTAAAATCGGTGAGGTGCATAGACGTAAGGCTGGGATAAAACTTAACCAGTGCTTTTCTAAGAGCGTTATCCAGAGCATTAACCGGGCCGTCACCTTCAGATGCAGTATGTTCAAGCTTATCACCTATTTTAAGTTTTATGGTGGCTTCGGAAATCAACCTGCCGTCTTCCCTTTTTTCTACAACGACTTTAAATCCCATGAGATCAAAAAACTTCTTGTGCTGTTTGAATTCTTTATGCAGCAAAAGTTTAAACGAAGCCTCAGCAGCCTCAAACTGATAGCCTTGGCTCTCCATTTTCTGGATTAAAGAGTGTATTTTTTTTGCCTGAGGAGATTTCTTATCCAATTCATAGGCTAATTCTTTAGCCTTGGCTACCAGCGTAGATTTTCCGGCCAGCTCCGATATGATAAAACGGCTGGCGGCACCGACTTTTTCAGGATTAATATGTTCGTAAGCTAAAGGGTTTTTCCTCACCGCATCCACATGAACCCCGGCTTTATGCGCAAAAGCACTCCTGCCCACAAAAGGATAGTTGTCTCTGTGAACCATATTACTTACTTCACTCACAAAATGTGAAAGATGTGATAATTGGCTCAAGTTAGGCTCAGACACAACGCAGAAATTCATTTTAAGTTGTAATACTCCTATGACAGTTATCAGATCCGTATTGCCGCAGCGCTCTCCGTAACCGTTGACAGTTCCCTGTATGTGAGTACAACCATCATCCACGCAAACCAGGGAATTAGCTACAGCCAGCCCTAAATCGTTATGGCAATGCATGCCAAAAGCAGTAAAAAGTTTCTTTTTCTTTATCTCTTTAACAATATTTTTTATTTCCCAGGGCAAGGCTCCTCCATTAGTATCACAAAGCACGATAAGCTGGGCCCCGGCTTGGCTTGCAGCCTTTAACGTATCCAAAGCATAGGAAGGATTATTTTTATACCCGTCAAAAAAGTGCTCGGCATCATAAAAGATTTTTTTTCCGTTTTTACGCAAGAATTTTATGCTTTGCGAAATTATCCTTAGATTGTCCTTAAGCCCCACCCTCAAAACTTCTTTGACATGCAAATCCCAGGACTTTCCGAAAATAGTAACATATTCTGTCCCGGATTCAACTAAGGCGATCAAATTTTTATCCTTCTGAACAGAAGACGAAGGATGGGCGGTTGAACCAAAAGGAACCAGTTTGCCTGCTTTTAGAGGATGCTTTTTGAAATAATCAAAGAAATCCTTATCTTTCGGGTTAGAGTATGGCCAGCCTCCTTCAATAAAATCAAAACCGAAGTCATCCAGCCTTTTGGCAATATTGATCTTATCCTGCAGAGAATAAGATATACCTTCTGTTTGGGAACCATCCCTTAAGGTGGTATCATAAATAAAAACTTTTTTGCTTTTGTTCATATTATTCCTCTTTATTCGTCCGGAACAATTTACTTCTTTTTTCCTAAGTTAAACCCTTTGTGTAAAACCTGCAAGGCCTTTTTCCCGGAACTTTTTTTAACTATGCAGGAAATGCTTATCTCGGAAGTAGAAATCATATCAATGTTTATTTTATTTTTGGCTAAAATCGAAAAACATTTTGCCGCTACTCCCGAATGAGACCTCATTCCTACACCGACCACCGAAACCTTGGCTATATTCTGTTCTGAAGTTATATTGCCGGCTTTAATTTTAGAAGATATACCCTTTGACAGCTTAAGAGTCTTGCTTAAATCTTTCTTGGCAACGGTAAAAGATACATCAGTCATCTTCTTATGGCTAACATTCTGCACAATCATATCCACATTCACATTGCGCCGGCCCAATTCGTTAAATATATAAGCGGCTACCCCGGGCTTGTCAGGAACATCGCACAGGGTGACCTTAGCTTCGTTATCAGTAAGAGCCACACCCCTTACTACAGGTTTTTCGATAGAAGATGTATTTTGCATAATAAGCGTACCCTCCTTTTTTAAGAAGCTGCTGCGCACATGAAGCGGTATATTAAACTTTTTTGCCACCTCGACTGCCCGGGTATGCATCACCTGGGCACCTCTGGAAGCAAGCTCAAGCATCTCATCAAAAGTTATGTGAGATATCTTTTCAGCATCCCGAACAATCCTGGGATCGGCAGTATAGATACCATCCACATCAGTATATATCTCACAAACATCCGCACCCAAGGCCACCGCCATTGCTACCGCGCTTAAATCCGAACCTCCCCGGCCAAGAGTTGTAATCTCCAAAGCCGTACTCAATCCCTGGAACCCGGCAATAATTACTATTTTCCCGTTATCTAATTCTTTTTTTATCCTGTTAGTTTCTATTTTTAGAATTTTAGCCTGTGTATGATAAGTATCGGTAATTATTCCTACTTGGGGCCCGGTGAACGATATAGCATCTATACCTAAATCGTGAATGGCCATAGCCAAAAGAGCGCAGGAAATTTGTTCACCCGTTGACATTAACATATCCATTTCCCGTTCACGAGGCTGACTGCTAATTTTTCTGGCCAAGCTCACTAATTCATCGGTAGTATCTCCCATGGCCGAAACCACCACTACAACCTGACTTCCCTTCTTTGCATAGGAGATTATTTTATGAGCCGCATTCTTTATTTTTTCCACGTTACTAACTGATGAGCCGCCGTATTTTTGAACAACAAGTTTGTTTTTTAATTTATCCTGCATTTTATCAACCTCTTGAATTCATAAACTCCCAAGACACCAAGGATAATCAGCAAAGCTGAAATACCCGTAAGAATATAATTCCCCTTGGAGAAAAACTCCCACATTTTAAACCCCAGGGCAAAAATGCTGAGAAAAATCATTATAACCGCCGGGATAAAAGTAATCTTGTAATTTTTGCCTTTAGCCAGCAGCCAACTACTTGCAACAACCAAGGCACCGCCAGCCACCAGTTGATTCGAAGCTCCAAAAATCGGCCAGAGAAGCTGCCATTTGTCCAGCAACGCCAGATATCCGGCGAAAAGAATCACTACCCCCGTCGCTAACCACTTATTATTCAATCCAAACATCTCATGAGTTAAAAACCGGGTTATCCGAGTGGCCGTGTCAAGCGTTGTTAAAATGAAAGCATTCAGAATAACCAGGGCTATAAAAGACCCCTGGTCTCCGAGAAAATAACTTACCGAAGAAAACCCTAAGGAAAATATTTCCGCCGGCTCACTCACTCCCTGCGGAATATTTTTTAAACCAAAGGCAACCGAAAACAAAACAATTACCGCTAAAACCGCCTCCAGCACCATACTGCCGTAGCCAATGCGTTTTATATCCCTTTCGCTGGATATCTGTTTAGAAGTAGTCCCGCTGGCAACTAAAGAATGAAAACCTGATATTGCTCCGCAGGCTATCGTTATGAACATAACCGGAAACATCAATCCCCCGGGAGAATTAAAGCTAAAAAGCTTAGCCCCTCCTATCGGCAAAGGGCGGGAAAGAATTCCGAAAGCAGCCGCCCCAATACCAAAAAAAAGTAAGAAGCTGGAAAGATAATCCCTGGGCTGAAGAAGCATATTTACCGGAATTACCGAAGCAAAAAAAGCATATATCAAAAGAACAACAATCCATGTTGTATAAGCATTGGCCCCCGGAAGAGTCAGGGGAAAACGTTCTCCCAGCATAATAAGAAAAACAAGAAATAAAATTCCTATAGCTGTGGATAAAAAAATGTTGAGCTTTATCCTATAAATCAGTATCCCCAAAAATACCGCTACCGGTATAAGGCCTAAAGACGAAACTACCACTTTAGGCTGGGAAATAAAACTTTTAGCACAAATAGCGGCAAAAACCGCGATAACAATGATAAGGGAAAACCATAAGAATGCCAGAAAAAAAATACTGGCCCGCTTAGAAACGTATTTTTGGGCTATCTGGCCAATGCTTGCGCCGTTTTCTCTGACAGAAATAAAAACAGAAGCAAAGTCATGAACCGCACCCATAAAGATAGTCCCCAGGACTATCCAAATCAATGCCCCCAGCCAACCCCACCATAGATAAGCCAAAACAGTTCCTATAATAGGGCCTGCTCCGGCTATAGAAGCAAAATGATGTCCGAAGATTACAAGCCAATTCTTGGCAGGAACATAATCAACCCCGTCATGCTTGGAATGAGCCGGGGTTTTTCTATCCTTATTTATTCCGAATACTTTTGTTATATAGCCGCCATAAAAAATATAACCGGCTCCAAGACATAACAAAACTAAAATAAAGAGTATTGCGCTCATTATTCAGCAAAAAAATATCGCAACAAATCAACGCCTTTATTAAAATAAAGCGAGCTGCCTTGAGCATCCATCTCCGAGTAAAAAGAAAATCCACCGCTGGCTATGCCTTTTCCGGAAATAAGAAACGGCACAGGTTCATCCGTATGAGTTCTTTTTTCAATCGGAGTGGGATGGTCAGGAACAATTAAAATACGGTAATCCTGTTCCTTTAGGGCTTCAACTATCGTAGCCACAACAAACTTGTCTATCCTCTCAAGGCAGGTTATTTTCATACGCAGGTCCTGGTTATGGCCGGCTTCGTCTGTAGCTTCAATATGCACAAAAACAAAATCATTAGCCTCTAAGGCTTTTAATGCCCCTTTAGCCTTACCCAAATAATTAGTATCATAATAACCGTTAGCGCCTTCGATTTTAAGAACTTCCAGGCCTGTGATCTTTCCTATGCCCTTTATAAGGTCAACTGCCGAGATAACCGCTCCTTTAACTCCGAATTGGCTTTGGAAAGAAGGCAGTGCCGGTTTCGGGCCACACCCCCATAGCCAAATCATATTAGCCGGCCCCTCGCCTAAATCTATTCTGACTTTGTTGATTTCATGCCCGCGCAAAATTTCGCGTGACTTATTCATTAAATCAATAATAACTTCACTATTTTTACCGCGCGGTAAATACCTTGATACATCCTGATTCATTATGTCATGAGGAGCATAAAATTTCATTTTTTCGAAATTTAGTCTCCTGGAATTCTTAAAAACCATCAGGTTGCGATAGCTCGTTCCAAAATGAAATTCAATATTGTCTCTGGCAAGCTTCTTATTTAAAAACTCTATAAGAATTTTTGCTTCCTTATCCGTTATGTGGCCGGCACTATAATCAAGGAGTTTGCCTTCAGATTCTGTAATGAGATTACACCTGAAAGCCAAATCATCCTCTCCTAATTCAATGCCCAGATTGGCGGCTTCCAGAGGCCCGCGGCCGGTATAATACTTTTCGGGATCATATCCAAGTAAAGCAAGATTAGCCACATCACTGGAAGGGGTAAACCCCCGGGGAACAGTTTTTACTCTTCCCAGAATCCCCTTTTTGGCTAATGAATCGATACACGGAGTATCTGCCGCCTGTAAAGGAGTCTTGCCCCCCAGAATATCAATAGGGTAATCAGCAGCTCCATCAGGCACGATCACTACATATTTCATATATTTTCTCCATTAAACAGCCATGGTTCTGCCAGGAATTTTGCCCGGGTAAATCCATGTTATAAGAAAGTTTAATACAAATACCCTTTATTTGCAAGCTATTTATAAATTCGTGATCCCTAATAAGAGCCCCCAATAAGCTAAGGTATGAAATATTTTTTATTGTAAAAATCTCCTAAACCTGTATCATAATAGCCTATGGTAAAAGAAAATGACTTAGTATTTCTTTATGGCGATGAACGAAGGAACTTTCTCCTTAAACCTGAGAAAAAAAGGCTGCATACCGACAAAGGATACCTGGACCTTGAAAATCTTATCGGAAAGCGGTTTGGCGAGAAAATAGAAACAAACCTTGGCGCGGTTTTTTATATCCTGCGGCCATATCTTTATGAAATGATAATGAAAGTAAGAAGGAAAACTCAGATACTCTACCCCAAAGACATAGGCATGATACTCACCAGAGCCTGCATTTTCCCCGGAGCAAAAGTGATTGAGTGCGGCATAGGCAGCGGTGCCCTCACTACGGCTCTGGCTAATTTCGTAAGGCCTAGCGGAAAAGTTTACAGTTATGAGCGTAATGAAGATTTTTTAAAAAACGCCGAAAAAAACCTTAAGAAGAACGGCCTTGCCGAATGGGTTGAATTTAACCACTGTGAAATCTTTAACGAGTTTCCCCAAAAATGTGTTGATTTTGTAATGATCGATATAGGAAGCCAGTGGGAATTAGTTGAAGCTGCTTACAAATCTTTAAAAGGCGGCTGCCGCTTAGCGGCTATATGCCCAAATTTTGAGCAGCTTACCCGAACAGTATTCACGCTTGAAGAGAAAAACTTCATAAATATCGAAACAATGGAAATTTTTGTCAGAAAAATTTTAGTTAGGCCAGGAAAAACCCGCCCCGAGCAACGCATGCCCTCACACACCGGCTGGATTGTGTTTGCCACAAAGATAATCCCTTAGGAAAGATATTAAAGTTACTGTTTCCCATTCTTTGAGTTTTTATACCTGTAACGGCGCACAAACCGTATAATTCTGGAGATGTATTTACATATTTTGTGTAAAGGCGAACGGTATACGGTTGCGTAACTCGTAAAGTTATTTGTTTGCCGGCTGCGTTAATAAAATCTTATGAATAGAGGCGATTGACGTTCAACGACAGCTGTTTCAAGCTGCCTGCCTACCGGTAGGCAGGCACAACCCTCTAACGATGAATGATACGGCTATAGAGCAGGCTGTAAACATAACTTTCGGATAATACATACAAACCGTTCCTTTTAACATACATTAGTGAAATGAGTTGGCTTTTAATTGATTCTCTTGATAATTATTTTGCCCACCGGTAAAATAAATTCAAGACGCACTGGCAAGCGAGTTTTCTTATCCAGCCAGAGATTAAACCATTTAGCACCACGGCCTATAAGAAAATAAGTTTCTTCTTTCTTTGATCCGGTGTCCAGCAGTCTTTCTTTAACAAATTTTATTTTTATTACCTGAGTAGGCAAATTGAATACCATCCATTTCCCTTTCTTTAATGGCTGATTTTGAGGGAAAAAATAAAGTAAAGATAAAATATTTTGTATTGGCTTGTCCTGTTGTAAAATATCCTCTTTGACTTCTGAGTTTCTTCTCGTTATCCTGACGGTACCTTTATCCTGATCGTAAATTTCACTGATACTTTCTTTTTTCCCAAAAAGAACAACGTTCCTTTCTACCTTCAAAGGCAAATGGGTTTGGCTGTCAATGAAAACTGTTTCTTTGCTTGTTAAATTAAGCAGTTCCAGTATTTTCGTATCTGAGCTGACCGTCAGGACATCTGCCTGATGCCCGAATAAAGTTTCTTTTCCTAAATACCCCCAGTTGATATTACCTGAAGGTATCCCATTAAAAGAAATACTGTAAGATAGGTGCTCTTTGCCTTTAAACCTTGCTTCTATATCTGAAGCAAAAACGCCTGCCGCAAAAACCGTAACTGCAAAAAATATACCTGTAGTTAAAATATGTTTAGAAAAATAAATTTTCAAGATTACACTCCTTCCTAAATTAACAAGCTGCCAACTTTTTGATTTCTTCAATTTTCTTACGGGCAGCCTCTTCTCCTCTTCTCACAAACTCCTCCACTTTATTAAATTCGGTCCAGCCTAAGCCTCTTAAATCCGGGCTGATAACTACGTCGGCTATTTTTGAAGCTTGCTGGACAAATTGCTGCTGCATGGTTTCAATACTGCCGAAAATAAAATCAAAAATATGAAATTTATCCTGGCCATCTCGCGAATCAACCGCCTGGCCTTCCAAGGGGGTAATGTTTGACGCTATTATTTTATGAATATGATAGTTCAAAAACACTCCTGTAGGAAGAGGATTCAGTATGCCCCCGTCCAGAAAAATATCTTTTTTCCAGCTTATCGGTTCAAATATTCCCGGAAAAGCACAACTGGCTGCTACTGCTTTATAAATAAACCCCTCCTCCAAGATAATAGTTTTTCTTTTTCGAAAATCAAAAGTAACTATTTTCAAAGTATGCTTCAGATCATAAAAAGTCAGGTCTTTAAAAATCCCTTTGAAAATATTCTCAAGCCGCCTGGCTTTCATAATTCCTCTGTAGGGTAAAGAAAATCCAAAAATAGAAAACTTGCTTATTTTTTTTCCTACTTCTTTAGAAAAACGTATTGCATCAGCAATAGAAAATCCAGCGGCCCAAAAAGCTCCTATTATCGCGCCCATGCTGGAACCGCAAATAACGTCTACAAGGATACCTTCCTCCTCCAGAACTTTTAATACGCCAATGTGAGCAAACCCATAAGCCGCGCCGCTGCCTAAAGCCAAGCCCAGTGTCACCTCCCCGATTTCCCGGGCGATCCTGCGCAAAGCTTTATCGTAATCCGGGCTCTCTAAAGCCGGAATGGTCGCATATATCGGATGGCCTAAAAGTTTTCTTTTATACGTAAATTCGATATTGCTGTCTTTTGATTCACGTATTAAAACTTTGATCCTCTCAGGAGTAAGGAAATTACAAGTTATCTGCTCTTTTATCAATCTGTTTGCCTGTTTCAGGCCTTCAATACTGGGAAACGCCAGAAGATGTAACTGATGAGCAAACCCCACAATTCCAGAATCGTGTTCCAATAAGAACTCAATCGGTATTTCATAAAAAACAAAATGATAATTTTCCGAAAGAAAGTTTATAAGAGAATGAAAGTTATCATGCATGCCAGCCTCAAGATAAAGGCTGTCAACTTCACCTTTAATGACATACTTAAGACAGGTATCTTCTTTAAAATCTCTTAAAGATAAAAGCTGCCGTTGAGACTGGGATAACCCTCTATCTTGAAGGAATTCTTCTCCTTGGGCAAGGATACGCACGGCAACAATGTTTTTGCCTGTCTGATTTTTGACTTTACGGCTTAAATCGAACATGTAGGTAGTTTTACCTACCCCCTGTATGCCACTAATGGCTATCTTTTTTGATTGGAATATTCTTTTAGGACGATAACGGGATTTAACTCTTTGCGAAAGAAGGCATGAAAAATCCAAAGACAGGGAAGAATTTTTTCTCAAAAATTCTCTAAAAGTCTCTTTTTCTAAAAGCATCACATAAGAAGTTTCTATAGACCTGGCTGTAACAGAGTGGTTTTCTTCGGTAAGAAAAGAAATTATACCGAAGCAAACCCCCCGCTTAAGAATTTCTATTTGAGAATCCTTTTCGTTGATGCAGGAAGACACAGCAACCCTGCCTCTTAAAAGAAAATATACAAAATCCGGGGGGCTATTCTCATTATAAATAACCTCACTATTTTTGTATTCTTTAATCTCGCCTATTTTAATAAGCTTATGCAATTGACGCCAGCCTAATTTATTAAACGGTTGGCTGCTGCTTATGATTAATTTTATTTCTTTTTTGTCCATTTAAGTATTGCTTTAAAACCCCGGATTTATGTTAACTGAGCTGGCAAAAATCAGCATTTTGTATCTATCTCGCTTTCTCTACATATCTTAGCATAAGTATAAGCAAAAGGTTTTATTTTGCGGTTAAAATTAGTGTAGTCAACCTCAATCAACCCGAATCTCGGCCCAAACCCCTTATCCCATTCAAAATTATCAAGTAACGACCACCACAAGTAGCCCATTAAATCAACGCCTTCCTCATAAGCACGAGCAAGGCTTCTTAAGTGTTCAACCAGATAACTCTCATAAAAAGTTTCTTGACTTTCGGCCGTGCCATTCTCAGTAACGAATACGGGGAGATTATATTTTTTCAGACTCATGAGAAGCTCATAAAACCCTTGTGGATATATATCCCAACCTAAGTAATTTCTTCTGGAGTCATGCCCGTGGCCACAGACAGCACCAAGAGGCCCTTTAAACCGGACAAACTCCCGGCAATAATAATTCAGGGCCAAAAAATCGATTTTTCCGGCCTTTGTAAGTTTTTCAATCAGCCGAAAATTAAATACCTGGCTGCGTAACTGTGAGCTAAAAGAATTCAGGTTTTTTACGCCCTTATCGCAGGGATAAAAAACGCGCATATTTTTAGACAGAGAAATCCGGGGAGAAGTTTTTCCTGACTTATAAATATTATTTATTTCCTCATAACCCAGGCAATAAGCGGTAATTACATTATCCAAAACTTTTTTAGCGGATAATAGCGACTTGCTGCCCGGAGGCCATATACCCTCTATGTAAGAATTATAAATATAAACAAGGGGTTCGTTAAAGATTAACCAAATATTAACTTTATCTTTTAAAGCTTGGACTGTTTTTCTGAGATAAAAAAGAAAATGATCTATGTTTTTAACTCTGGAAAAAGATTGCATTCTTGCAAACCACAGGGGGTTGGTGAAATGATGCAGGGTAACTACGGGTTCCAAGCCCTGAAGTGATAACTCCTCAATAACTCGAATATAGTGGCCTAATTCTTCTTCCAGAAAAATATTCGGTTCAGGGCACAGACGAGACCATTCCAACGAAAATCTCAAGGAATTAAGGTTGAGTTTACGGGCAAGGGAAAAATCTTTTTTGAAAAGATTGTAGTGGTTGCAAGCTAAACCACACGGCTCCAACCCCCTCTTCTTTTCCCATTCAAACCAGTCACAAGAGTTATTGCCCCCTTCGCATTGATAACTGGAAATAGCCGCTCCCCACAAAAAAGAGGGAGGAAATTTTATTCTCATTAGATTGGCAATTACAGGCTTAGCCTTTGCAGTTCTTATAAAAATTATAAGCTGCTGCTTGTTAAGAAGAGATTAACTCCAAGGCCTTATTGTTATTGGCTGAAGAAAAAACAACAATAACTGATTTATCAGGCTCTGAAGCCGTACCGTAAATGTGATTAATATCTATATTGTTATCCTTCAATTTGGAGGCCAAAGAAAATAGCTGCCCCATTTCATCAGTCATCTCTACTATAATTACTTCTTTTTCCTCCACTTTTCCCAGAAGCTGTAAAATTTCTTTTGTTTTAACGTTATCGGAAGATACTATGCGAAAAAAAGCTTTGTCTTCAAAAGACCATGCCGATATAGCCCGTAAATTTATACCTTCATCTTTTATGGCCCTGGCTATTTCTTCAAGTTTACCTACTTTATTTTCAGTAGTCAGTATTAATTCTTTGCCTTTTACTCCTTTCATTAGAACCTCCTTATTTCCGAAAACAAATAGGCCCGCTATCCACAGAATTTAAACGTATTTATCTTATTTCACCTTCAAAATTCTACCATTTCAAAATAAGGCTGTCAACGACGCCAAATTACCAGCTTCAAGCTGTAAGCCATTAGAAACGGGCATAGCTTAAGGTTGAGGTTTAAAAAAGTCCATAGTCAACAGTCCATGGGCCATAGACTATACAGATTAAGGTTAAGAAAAACTAAAAAACCAAAAGACCAAAAAACAGAAAACTAAAGAACTAAAAATAAAAAGACTGAAAAACTAAAGAACCAAAAGACTAAAAAACCGAACACCACAAAATTTCTGCTAAGAATGAATTGGGATTTTTTACTAACCACTCTTTTTACTTTATGATAATATATGGAATATGAAAAGCTACAAACTTAACCCTTACAAAGCGAGTACCCTGATAGACTACCAGGAAAAACTCAACCCTGACCAGCTTAAGGTAGTGAAAGAAGCAGACGGCCCGGCTCTGGTCCTGGCCGGAGCCGGAAGCGGAAAAACCCGGGTATTAATATACCGCTTAGCCTGGCTGCTTGAGAAAGGTATACCGGCAAATAATATCTTACTGGTTACTTTCACCAACCGAGCCGCCAATGAGATGATACATCGCGCGGAGACACTGCTAAAATCAAGTCTTTCTCATCTTTGGTCCGGAACATTTCATCATATAGGAAATATCATCTTAAGAAAAGAAGCCCAAGTCCTGGGATATTCGGCTAATTTTACAATTATCGATAAAGAAGACGCCAAAGATTTGCTGGAAGATTGTTTCGAGGACCTTAATTTATACAAACGAGAAAAGATGTTTCCTAAGAAAGGCCTTATATATAATATTTACAGCCTTGCGGAAAGTTCCTGTAAAAAAATACCGGAAACTATCCAATCTTTCTATCCTCACATAGAAGAATACATACCGGTAATCGAAAAAATAACACGCCTGTATAACAAAAAAAAGCTTCATTCCAATGTTATGGATTTCAGCGACCTTCTAAGCAATTGGCTTAAAGTAATGAATATAGACGAAATAAGCCGGAAATATTCCCAAATACTTAATTACATACTTGTTGATGAATATCAGGATACAAATAAGCTTCAATTTGAAATACTGAAAAAACTTTCATCCTGTCATAATAATATTTTGGTTGTAGGTGATGATGCCCAATCTATATATTCTTTCCGTGCGGCAGACATAAACAACATTTTGGATTTTCCCAAGACTTTTCCGGGAACCAGAATATTTAAACTGCAAACTAATTATCGTTCTCAAAAACCAATACTTGATATGGCCAACGAAATTATACAACACAATCTAAACCAATTCCCCAAACAGCTTCAGCCAATGAAAACCGGAGGGAATACTCCCTGTATAGCAGAAACCCGTGATGTATACCAACAAGCTCAGTTTATAGGGCAAAGAATCATGGAATTATCACAGGAGGGCATACCCTTAAATGAGATAGCGGTACTTTTTCGTTCCCGTTTTCAAGCCTTAGAGTTAGAAATGGAATTGATAAAACGAAACATACCTTATTTAATCCGGGGCGGATTGAGATTTTTTGAACAAGCCCACATTAAAGATGTTTTTTCCTACCTTAAAATACTCATAAATCCCAAAGATGAATTATCATTTAAGCGGGCCGTTTGCCTCCATAAAGGTATTGGGAGAAGTTATTCTTATAAAATATGGGAAAAATTCGATGCTGGGAAAAATACCTTTACAGAAATAGAAAAAACTCTCCCCCAACGCCAGCGAGAAGGATTCCGGAATTTTTCAAACCTCTTTTTGGCTTTAAAGAAAATCGCCTCACCCGAAAATGCTTTAAAAGAAATTCTTAAAAACTACACAGATTACTGTCATTTATCCTTCGATAATGCCGATGAACGAATACTTGACCTGGAAGAATTAACAAAAATGTCTTCTCAGTACTCCTCCATCAGGAGCTTTCTGCTGGATTTAGGTTCATTTGAAGACTTCAAGGGCGAGACCCGCCTGAAAAGCGATACCAATGAAGACATCCTTGTGCTCTCAACCATACACCAGGCAAAAGGCCTGGAATGGGAAGCTGTTTTTTTAATAGGCCTTTCTGAATATGATTTCCCTCATCCCAAATCCCTGGGCTCTCAGGCAGCCTTGGAAGAAGAACGCCGGCTTTTTTACGTAGCTGTAACCCGGACTAAGTCGATTCTTTACATTATTTATCCTCAGATAAAATATACTTTTAAAAACGGAGCGATACTTTCGCAGCCTTCTATGTTTCTACATGAATTATCCCAGGATTCTTACGAAGAATTAAAAGTCGAACAAAATTTTAATCTATGAATAAGAAACTCTCCGACAAACTCATCCGGCTGCTTGAAAATCAAAAACTCAGCCTGGCTATAGCCGAGTCCTGCAGCGGCGGCTACGCAAGCTATCTTATAACCAAAACCCCTGGCAGCTCAAAAGTATTTAAAGGCGGCATTATAGTTTATTCTCTCTATTCAAAAAACATACTGCTAGGGATAAGAAAACCTTTGCTTGAAGAAACAAAAGGAGTCTCAAAAGAAGTGGCCAAGCTGCTGGCAAAAAACATAAAGAAAAAGTTTAAAGCTGGCGTAGGCGCCTCCATTGTCGGATTTGCCGGGCCCGAAAGCTACGGAAAAATGGAAAAAGGTACGGTATTTATATCCATAGATTATAAAGGCTCTCACACAAAAAAAATAGTTATCGCCGGCAGCCGCGATGCAGTCCGTAAAAAAGCAAGTAACCTGCTGCTTGGACTTATATGCAAGAGAATAAAACTATAAGGTCATTCATAGCCCTGGAAGTGCCCAAAGACTTGCAAATTGCCTGCGGACAAATACAATCAGAGTTAAAACCAAATTTGCCCCGGGTAAAATGGGTAAAGCCTGAAAATATCCACCTAACCTTAAAGTTTCTGGGCCAGATAAATACTGAGGATACAAGCCGCTTTATAGAAATAATAAAAAACGCTTTTGTTAATTTTACTGCTTTTTCTTTGCAAATAAGAAAACTGGGCTTTTTCTCAAGCAAAGGGAAGCCCCGTATAATATTTCTGACTGTCAGACAGGAAAAAATCATCAAAGATATGCACGATAAGTTAAAAAAGGTGTTAACTTTTGATTGCCCCGCTAAACCCACACCTTTTAGGCCTCATATCACTCTGGCAAGAATAAAAGATGGCGTACCGCCCGACATAAACTTATCTTCTATAAATAAGGTAAATATACCTGATAAGAATTTTTTGGCGAATCAAATATGTTTTTTTGAAAGTAAATTAACTCCGAAAGGGCCTCAATACAAGAAGCTTTTTTCTCTTACCTTAAACTAAAAATCTAACAACCTGCAAAATAAGGTTAGCGTATATCCCTGCCACAATATCATCTCCGACTATTCCTAATGAACCTTTAAAATCCTCCACTATGTTTGCCGGGGGAATTTTTAACATATCGAGCATGCGAAAAAGAAAAAAACCCGAAACGATAAACCGTATATCGTGAGGTATAAAAATGAAAGTTATAAGCATGCCGCAAAAATCGTCAATCACTATCTGTTTGGGATCCTTTTTACCAAATATCTTCTCAGCCCGGGAAGACACAGGAAAAGACACTGCTATGGAAAAAATCGTAAAAGCAATGAAAACTAAAGGACTCTTTATTATAATAAAAACAAGTAAGCCTAAAACACCGGCCGCCGTCCCCGGGCATAAAGGAAAATACCCCGTTCCAAAAAGCGTAGATAGCAACAGGGAACTTTTGCTCCAAACCTTTGCTTTCATTGTTTTATCCGCAATCATCAGCGTACTCTCCTATCTGTGCTAATCTGTATATCAAAAGGTTCTTATGGCTTTACGGTTAGCCCAAAAATAGTGTATGCCTGAAAAAACTGTTATTAAGACAACATACCACATCAAAACAGGGATACAAATGCTGTAAAGAAAAAAGACAACTTTACTGGCAGGAAAAATCTTAGACAATATCAAAGCGATAAATATAACACATATTCCGGTAACCTGGGAAACAGTCTTGTTTTTACCTAATCTCCTAGCCTCCAAGACCACACCTTTATTTAAACCATAAAACCTTAAGCCCGTGATAATAAATTCCCTAAGCATTATTAAGCTGACCATCCAGGCATTAATAATCCCCAGCTCAAGAAAAGCACAAAAAGTTCCTATAATAAGAATTTTGTCGGCGATAGGATCAAGTATTTTTCCCAAATCAGAAACTAATTTTTTCTTACGCGCCAGGTATCCATCCAGCAAATCAGTTAGCGAAGCTAATATAAAAATAACAAGAGCCAGCAGAAGAGAAATAAGGCTGTCTCTTAAAATCAAGCCTATACAGACAAAGGCAAGCCCTACACGTAATAAAGTCAATTTATTGGCTATATTCATATTCTATTCCCTTACACTGCCTTGCCATTTCATAAATATTCTCATACCTATACATCCTCACTCGGCAACTAAATCATATTCATAAGAATCAACAACCTTAAGGCGGTAAAAACCTCCCACCTTGAGGCCTTTACGTCTTGCAAAAACAACCCCATCTACCTCGGGAGCATCATACTGAGTCCTGCCTATAAAGATACCAGATTCTTTGCCTTCAATCAAGACATCTATAGGCTTACCCACAAGGCTGTTGTTGATTTCATATGCTATACCCTGTTGGATTTCCATAATTTGCCTGAAACGCCTTTCTTTTCTGCGATAGTGAACTTGAGGACGTAAATTATAAGCCGGAGTTCCCTCCTCCCGAGAATAGGTAAAAACTCCCAGGCGCTCGAACCTGATTTCTTTCAAAAATCTCAGAAGCTCCTGGAACTCCCTCTCTGTTTCGGTAGGAAAACCGGTGATTACCGAAGTTCTTATGACACAATCAGGCATTATCTTGCGTATCTTGTATATGAGGGATTGCGTTTGTTTTCTGTCAAATCCTCTGTTCATCAATTTAAGAATTCTATCGTTTATATGCTGTATAGGTAAGTCAATATACTTACAAATTCTAGGTTCTTTAGCTATAAGCTCTAAAAGTTCGGTAGTAACATTGCGAGGATGTGTATAAATAAGGCGAATCCAAGGTATTTTGGATGTTGCTTTAACTACAGCCCTAAGGAGCTTAACAATATCATAGCCGGAACCTAAATCTTTACCCCAGCCGGATATATCCTGGCCAATAATATTTAATTCTTTTATACCGCTTCTATCCAAAAACTTTGCCTCCCTGATGACTTCCTCAAGCGGCCTGCTGGACAAAGGCCCTTTGATAGCGGGAATAGAGCAAAAACTGCAATTATTCAGGCACCCTTCACAGATTTTTAAAAAATCATAAGTCCTGGAAATAAGGCTCTTACGCTTTTTGAAACAACTGCTGAATTTTTCCACTCCCTGCCATTGGTCAACCTCAGGAAAAAACTTCTTCAATTGCCGATGATACCTTTGGACTAAGCAGCCAAAAACAAAAATCTTGTCTATTTTTTTATTCTTCTTAAGCTGGAGAGCATCCTTGATGGCATTTATTGATTCCTCTTTCGCTTTATCAATAAAACCGCAGGTATTTATCAGTAAAATACTTACTTTTTTGTCTTTGGCAAGAGTTCCTTGAGGTAGGAATTTATATCCTTGGCCGCAAAATTTTTCTGCAATAACTTCGGAGTCGTAAGTGTTACGAAAACAACCCAGAGATACTATAGAAAAGGTCTTTTTTTTATTCATTGCCACACACAGATGAGCGCAGATAGAAAAAAACGCTATACGCTAAACGGTTGCGCAACTCGAATCGTCCACCGTTTGTTGGTTGCGTCTACAAAATACTAAAAATGGAGAAGGCTGACGTTCAACGCATAACGTTTCCAGCTACGCAACCTTTCAGCAATTACCGTATTAAATAGTGGTCATCTGCGGTTATTTATCAACTGTTATGCCCGAAGGCGTTATCTTGAGGCTTTTTATCGGCTTACGCATGGAAGTCAAAGCCGGTATGGCTTTGCCGTTAACTTCTGCGTAAATAGCTGAACCGTCACTGACCTTTAATTCTATTTTCTTACTTCCTTTCCAGGATTCAACCGCACCCTTATCCAAAATGCCTTCAAAAAATATCTTCCCGTCTACTGTTACTTTGGCAAAACATTTTTTCTTTGCAGTTAAAGACAAGGTTAAATCATTACTGCTTGCAATAGGAATATCTTGCGGTGGAGATTTTTCTTCTACTGTTGACGGATGAGGCTTAAATATTCCGGAAACTTTACTGACGATAAACTTTCCTATATTAAAGACTATCCAAAGTAAGAAAAATACCGCCAATATAAGCAGAATATTTTTTCTAACCTGAGGTGATATGCTTTTAAGAACACCGGTAACTTTTTTTGAAACGCCGCCGCTGCTAACCTTTCTCTCTTTTCTAAAGGGTTTCTTACCGGAAAGTTTATCCGCAGGAGCTATCTCTTCTAAGCTTGAACCTAAACCAACTCCCAAAAAGGCAGCGTAAATTTTAATAAAGCCTTTTAGGTAAGTAGTATTTATTTTACTCAGGTTACAATCTTCAATATCTTTAATCATCGAAGGGTGCAATTTTGTTTTTTCCACCGTATATTCAAGGCTATAGCCAAGCTCTCGCCTTTTTTCCTTTAGCTTACGACAAACTTCCTGTATCATACCCATCCTTTCTCAACTAAAAATTTTTCGGGTTCTACCAATATTTCCCTGGCCTTGCTGCCGCAAAAAGGCCCTACTATTCCGGCTTGTTCCATAAGGTCAAGCAGCCGCGCCGCCCGGGTATATCCCACCCTTAGACGCCTTTGTAAAAGCGAGGCTGAAGCTTGATTGGTTCTTAGGATAATTTTTACGGCTTCGTCAAAAAGGTCATCCTGGCCTAAATTCAGAATTTGTTTCTTTTCACCCTCAGCGATAGCCTCTTCATAAACCGGCTTTCCCTGGACCTTTATGAAATCAGTCAGGGTTTCTATGTCTTCATCATCAATATAAGAACCTTGAGCGCGAATAAGCTTCACCGCGCCAGGCTTCAAAAACAACAAATCACCTTTACCTAAAAGTTTATCTGCACCCATCATATCCAGCACTGTCCGGGAATCAACTTTAGAAGATACTTTAAAAGATATCCTGGCAGGAAAATTGGCCTTGATAACTCCGGTAATAACATCTACCGAAGGCCTTTGAGTAGCAAGTATAAGATGTATCCCTACTGCCCTTGATAACTGAGCCAGCCGCTGTATCGAGGTTTCGATACTCTCTCTGGCTACAATCATAAGGTCAGCCAGTTCATCCACGACTATAACAATATAAGGCATTTTTTTACTCTTTGAATTATATAGGCTTATATTCCTGCAGCCCGCCTCAGCCAGAGCCCGGTATCTTCTTTCCATTTCCTCTACGGCCCAGTTAAGGGCTGAAAAAGCCTTTTTAGATTCGGAAATAATCGGGTGTATTAGATGCGGTATGCCCGCAAAAGAAGCCAACTCCACCATCTTGGGATCAACCATAATGAATTTAACTTCGTCGGGCTTAGCCTTAAATAATATCGAGGAAATAATAGAATTTACGCAAACTGTTTTACCGGCTCCGGTTGCTCCGGCAATTAAAAGATGCGGCATATCGGATAAATCGGCAATGACGGGATTGCCGGAAACATCTTTACCTATAATCAGGGTTAATTTTGAAGAAGAATTATTAAAAATCTTCTCCTCTAAAACTTCACGCAAAAACACCAGCTGTTTTTTCGCGTTAGGAATTTCAACTCCTACAGTTCCTCTGCCGGGAATAGGAGCCACCACTCTCACTGAGGATGACTTCATAGACAAAGCTATATCATCGGCCAAAGAAGATATCCGCTGTATTTTAACTCCCGATTGGGGCTGAAGCTCATACATAGTTACAACCGGGCCTTTTTGCACACTTACCACCTTTGCTTCTACACCGAAATCGGACAGTGTTGTTTCCAGATTTTTTATATTAGCTTCTATATCTTCTTTCAAATCTTTTTGGTCCAGAAAAGGCGGCACTTTTAAAAGCGAAGCTTGAGGCAATTTGTACTTAAGCGGATCATAAACCCTTCTATTCTGTTCATCAGAAGAATCTATTTTCTTTTTTGCTTTATTGCTATTAAGAGATGCTTGCATAGCAGCCTCTCTGGCAGACCTATCATCTATAAAACCATCCGAATTAAAAGATTTTTTACTATTCGGTTCCAGTTTAGGGGCATAAACCTTTATTTCCGGTTTTACGTCCTTCATCTTTTTGCCAAACGCCTGGACTGCAGTTTTAAGTTTACGTTTGTCTTGTTGGCCCTGAGAAGAAACTTCCCGGCTGCCTTTATTTCTTAAATCCCGGATAAAATTGCCTATGTGAGTTATAATTTTTTTGACGGATTTAAATAAATCAACGAAGAAAAATCCAAAAAATAAAACAGCATTAACCGCCAGAAGTAAAAAGAGTGTAATAAAAGAACCGTGAGTACCCAGATACTTTTTTAAAAAACCTCCCAGAAAAAAACCTATAGCTCCGGAAGCCGCAAATATTTCTGTATCGATTTTGGGAAATAAACTGATAAAACCGGAGAGAAAAATTACAAACAGCCCCGCGGAAATAAGATTAACTACTTTACTTTTTCCCAATCCTGAAAAACGCATTACCCCTGCTTTATCTAAACCCATAAAGAATAAAGCAAAGGGGAAAAAATAAGAAGCGTAACCAAAAACGAAAAAAAGCGCGAATCCTAAATAAGCTCCGGCAACTCCTATTAAATTAAAAATCCTGGCTCCGGAATAAGAAGTAAGAAAAGCTATGTCTTTAGGGGTATACGAAAAAAGGCTCAGGAGGATTAGGAGAGAGCAGATAAAAAAAGTGGTACTCTTCAAAAAAGAAGAGAGATGCTTCATCTTTAATTAAATATTTTTTAAACACGAATTTAATCCGTGTACAATTACTTAGCTTGCTTCAAGCTAAGCCTGATTTTGCCTTGAGGATCAACGCCGATCACTTTAACTTTTAGAACATCGCCCTCTTTCAAAAATTCACTAACGTCTTTTACAAAATCATCGGAAAGTTCGGAAACATGCAGAAGCCCGCTTTTACCGGGAGCTATCTCGCAAAAGGCTCCAAAATTTACTATCTTCTCAACCTTAACATCGTAGATATCTCCAACCTCGACATCCCTGATAAGATTGGTTATCTGGTTTACGGCCCTTTCTAAATCTTCCAGGGTTTGGGCAGCCACCGAAACCATGTTTGTATCGTCGTCAATATCAACAGTTACTCTGTTCTCCCGTTGTATTTTCTTTATAATTTTACCACCCGGACCTATAATGGCGCCTATCTTATCGGGATTCACTTCGAACGATTTTATCTTAGGTGCATACTCAGACAAACCCTCTCTGGGAACGGTAATGGCTTCTTTCATTTTATTCAATATGAACTGCCTGGCCTCAAGTGCTCTCTTTAAAGTATCTTCAATCATATTAAAAGTAAGCCCGTCTATTTTGGTATCAAGCTGTATGGCGGTTATTCCTTTCTGAGTTCCGGCAACTTTAAAATCCATATCACCATAATGGTCTTCAGCACCGGCTATATCAGTGAGAATTTTATAATCCTGGCCGCGGGTAACTAAACCTACAGCTATTCCGGCTACCGGCTCTTTTATTGGGACTCCGGCATCCATCAAAGATAAAGACCCGGCACAGACAGAAGCCATCGAAGAAGAACCATTAGATTCTAAAATTTCAGAGACAACCCTTACGGTATAGGGAAATTTATCTTTTGAAGGAATAACTACTGAGAGGGCTTTTTCAGCCAAAGCTCCATGGCCGATATCCCGGCGGGAAGGCCCACGCATAAACTTAACTTCTCCTACACTGAAAGGAGGAAAGCTGTAGTGAAGCATAAAATGTTTGGTTGTTTCGCCCTCTAAAGCCTCTATGAACTGCTCATCAGAGCTAGTCCCCAAAGTAACTACAGCCAAAGATTGAGTCTGGCCCCTGGTAAAAACAGCTGAACCATGAGTCCGCGGCAGGACTCCGACTTTACAATCAAGGGAACGAATGTCATTAATCTTTCTACCGTCGGGCCGTTTTTCCTCATCTAATATTTTATTTTTAAGTATTTCCTCATTTAACACTTCTATTGCCTGTTTCAGGTCAGCTTCAGTAACGCCTGCTTCTTCATTGACTAATTCCTGCGTCAAAGCTGTCGTCAATCCCTCTAAAGATGCGGCTTTTTCTCCTTTGTCAGCCAATTCATATATTGCTTGAAGCTTAGATGTAGCTTTGGCTTTCACCTGTTCCAGCAGTTCTTTCTTAGGCAGGTTTAAAGGGACCTCTTTTTTTTCTTTTCCGACTTTCTTTTGAAGGCCTCTTTGAAGTTCAATTATTTGTTTTATAAAAGGATGTGC
Source organism: Candidatus Omnitrophota bacterium (assembly GCA_028692655.1). Taxonomy (GTDB): domain Bacteria; phylum Omnitrophota; class Gorgyraeia; order Duberdicusellales; family 4484-171; genus JAQUWY01. The sequence goes on from JAQUWY010000010.1 coordinate 51,575, forward strand.
AAACTTTATGGCTGCCAGGACTTCCTCTTCGGGAATCTCGGCCAGCTCTCCTTCAAGCATAATTATTTTACTCTCTGTGCCAACGACAACTAAATCCATATGCGAATCCGACCTTTGTTCATAGGTAGGATTCAACACCAGTTCACCGTTAATCTTGGAAACTCTTACCGCCCCCACAGGATTATTGAAAGGAATATCAGATATTATCAAAGCACAGCTCGCAGCATTGACCGCCAGTACATCGGGATCATTCATCCCGTCACTGGATAAAACCATAGCAACAACCTGAACCTCATTAGTCATACCTTTGGGAAAAAGCGGCCGAAGCGGCCGGTCAATAAGGCGGGCATTAAGAATCTCTTCATCTTTAGGCCGGCCTTCTTTTTTAAAGAAGCCGCCGGGAATTTTCCCCATAGCGTAAGTCTTTTCCTGGTACTCAACCATCAAAGGGAAAAAATCGCGGCCCGGAACAGGTTCTTTGGACATACAGGCGGTAGCCAGAACCATAGTATCGCCTAAACAAGCACTAACACTGCCGCTTGCCTGCTTGGCCCATTCGCCAGTAGAAAATACAAATTTACTCTTTCCTAAATTGGAAATAGAAACTGAAACAGCCATTTTATTTAATTTTAAGCTCCTTGGTGACTTCCCCATAACTCTGGGAGTCTTTGTTTTTGAGATAACTAAGAAGGCGGCGGCGCCTTCCTACAAGAATCAGGAGGCCGCGGCGGGAATGAAAATCCTTCTTATGCTTTTTGAGATGCTCAGTAAGGTAGTTTATCCTTTCAGTTAAAAGGGCTATTTGTACTGAGGCAGAACCCGTATCTTCAACGTGTTCCTTGAATTTCTCAATTATTTTCTTCTTTTTTGTCTTATTAATCATAATAATATTATAATACCCTTTTAGTATTTATCTGTCAACCCTGATAGATAATGGCTTTTATCTAAAAAAAGGTGTGTTTTGCGAAACAGGGAAATTATAACATAAGCCGATAAAAGGTCAAGAATAATTTATTTAAATGTCAAGGCAAAGTAAAAATGTCCCTTTTTTAGCAAAGTAGAAATGTCCCTTTTTAAACCTCTGATAAAACTAATTCTTTAGAGGCTTTTTCAGTTTGTGAATGAGCCTTTTTTTCTAACCATCTATCATAAGAGGCCTTCTTCCAAGGATGCTCCAAGGAAGGCCTGGTAATCTTTCTGGGTTTAGGTTCAGGTTTTTCTTTCACCGGCCTTAAGGCTATCTGTTTGTATTTAAGCCTCCTTGCGTTATAGGTGATGTGTAGAGCCCCGCTTATCCTTTCTTCTACGGTTACTTTCTTGCCTGCTTGCTTATCCAGTATCTGGTAAAGCTTTTTATCATGGACGATAGTAAAGTCGTTCCTTAAAGGATGCTCTGTTTTCCGGCAAAGGATTGCGTCTAAATCCATGTCTTTAGGTACTGGCCGATGTAAATCAGCTTCCTCTAAAGGCTTGACGCTAAATCTTTTATTATGTTTAGGCCAATAGCTTCTAAGGAAGTTATTGGCTTCGGCTACGGTGCTTATTTTAGCCAGGCGCATTTCTTTGACCAGACGGTCCTGGTCGGTTTTAAAAGAGCGCTCAACTCTTCCTTTAGCCTGGGGTGAATTAGCATGGATTACTTTTATGCCTAATTCCTTAGCTGCCCGTTCAAACTGGCTTAAAAATTCTTTGTTGTTTAACTCCTCCTCAACT
>JAQUWY010000061.1 GCA_028692655.1 Candidatus Omnitrophota bacterium
CGGGCGCTGCCCCGTTGGGGCAGATTGTTGACAACTCCCTCCTCCGGCACTATTGTTGTTTTGGAAACTCAGCTATGCCGGAAATAAGCTGTTACTTGTATCAGTAGGCTGCGTTGGACACAATAAAGAAAAGTTTTCATAAGGGGAACTGAAATTGTTAAGATTGGGCGTTCATGTATCAATCGCAGGAACGATTGACAAATCCATTGATCGGGCAAAACTGTTAGGCTGCAATACTATGCAGATTTTTTCCCGTAATCCCCGGCAATGGAGAAAATCGTTTCTCGAGAGTCAAGACGTTGATTTATTTATTGAAAAGGCAAAGAAAGCGGACATAAAACCTTTAGCGATCCATATTCCGTATACACTTAATCTTGCCTCTGCGAAAAAGTCTTTTTATAAAGTTACAATTAGAGAGTTTATCGCGGATTTGACTGAGGCCGGCCAGCTCAAAGCAGATTATCTGGTTACTCATGTGGGTTCTTTTAAGGGGGGTACGGAGAAAGGCGGCCTTCTCAGGGTTATAAATGCTTTAAATAAGATTTTAAAAGAAACCAAAGCCGTAAAGACAAAGGTTCTTCTCGAGAATACCTCTGGCAGTGGACATTGGCTTGGCCATAATTTCTCTCAGCTGAAATTTATATTTGAAGGCCTCAATTGGAATGAACGAGTTGGTATTTGCCTGGATACTGCTCATGCCTGGGCCGCAGGGTATAAGATTAATGCTCCGGAGACCTTAGAGGAGTTCGTTAAAGAAATCGAAACAGAAATAGGTATAGACAGGCTTGGACTGATACATCTCAATGATACCAAGGAGGTGCTTGGTTCGCTTCAGGATCGACATTGCGCTATCGGAGCAGGAAAGATTGGGAGGAAGGGTTTTTCTTTTATTATAAACCATCCAAAATTTAAAGGGGTTCCTTTTATACTTGAAACTCCAAAAGAAACAGAGGCAGACGATTTAAAAAATTTAAAAGTGGTTAGAAAACTTTACAAGTAGAGAAAATTATGGATTACAATAAAAATATCGATAAAAAATGGCAGAAATATTGGGAAGAAGAAGGGTGTTTTAAGGTTAAAAGCGATTTGTCTCAGCTGCCGCAGGAAACTAAAAAGTATTACTGTTTGGTGATGTTTCCTTATCCTTCTAGTGAGCTGCATGTTGGCCACGCCCGTAACTATGTTATTGGTGATGCGGTTGCCCGCTATAAAAAAATGAGAGGCTGCTATGTGTTGAATCCTATGGGTTGGGATGCTTTTGGCTTACCTGCTGAGAACCAGGCCATAAAGCATAAAATTCATCCCCGGGATTGGACCTTGAAGAATATAAAACGCATAACCCAGCAGTTAAAAAGTTGGGGTTTGGGTTATGATTGGGAAAGGGAGGTGACAACCTGTTTGCCGGATTATTACACCTGGACACAATGGCTTTTTTTGCGTCTTTATTCAAAAGGCCTGGCTTATCGTAAGGAGGCTGTAGTTAATTGGTGTGATTCCTGCAAAACAGTTTTAGCTAACGAACAGGTTGTTGACGGTAAATGTGAGCGTTGTTCCACTGAGGTTAAGCAAAAAAAACTTAAACAGTGGTTTTTAAAAATTACAGATTATGCCGACAGGCTCCTGGAAGATTTAAATTTGCTGGAGGAATGGCCCCAGCGAGTAAAGGCTATGCAGGAGAACTGGATTGGAAAATCATGCGGCGTTGAGATAAACTTCCCTGTCAAAGGCTCTGGTGTCAATTTGAATTGTTTCACAACAAGAGTAGATACTATTTTTGGGGCTACATTTATTGCCTTGAATTGGGAACATCCCGCTGTAAAAGAATTAATAAATGGAGCGGAGAACAAAAAAGATATAGAGTTGTTTATCGAAAAAGTGAAAAAGCAGCCTTCTTCGGCGCGGCTTTTAGATAGTTTCGAGAAAGAAGGTATTTTTACCGGAAAATTCGCCCTGAATCCTTTAAACGGAGAAAAGATTCCTATCTGGATAGCTAACTATGTTTTATCCGGCTACGGTACGGGAGCGATAATGTGCGTTCCCGCTCACGACGGAAGAGATTTAGAATTTGCGCTTAAGTATGGGTTAACTGTTAAAAAAGTTATAAAAGCACAAGATTCGGATTTCGAGACTGAATCAGAAGATGAAGTTAGCAACGGCTCAGCTTATGAAGGCCAGGGTATTTTAATCAATTCAGGAGATTTCAACGGCCTTGCTTCTGAAGAGGCAAAGGCTAGGATAGCCGATTACATAGAGAAGAATAAAATTGGCAGGCGCCTGACACAATATAAGTTAAGAGACTGGTTGGTTTCCCGCCAAAGATATTGGGGCGCTCCTATTCCGATTGTTTATTGTGAGTCTTGCGGAGAGGTTGCTTTAAGGGATGAAGACCTTCCGGTTTTGCTCCCGGAAGTAAAAGAATTCTTACCGACGGGAAAGTCTCCTTTAACTTATATTAAAGATTTCATGGAAGTCAAATGTCCCAAATGCGGCGCTCAGGCGAGGAGAGAAACCGACACCATGGATACTTTTGTTGATTCCAGTTGGTATTATTTGCGTTATATATCCCCCAAGGAACAGAACAAGCCTTTTGTGAGCAGTGATGTAAACAATTGGCTTCCGGTAGA
>JAQUWY010000062.1 GCA_028692655.1 Candidatus Omnitrophota bacterium
AAGACAATATGGATTTGATAGACCTTTTTATTGGAAGTGAAGGGACTCTGGGGGTAGTTACTTCTTGTTCTCTGGATTTGCAAAAGGCCGCATTTTCAGCTTTCCACGGCCTCATTTTTTTCTCAAAGGAAGAGCAGGCTTTGGAATTTGTAGAGGCAGTTAAGATTTTGCGGAAGACAGGTGCTATCAGCCCGGCTTCGCTGGAGTTTTTTGATAATAAATCTTTAGATTTATTGCGGGAGGAGTATGCTTTTATACCGGCTAATTGCTGGGCTGTTTATTTTGAGCAGGAAGTTGAAGAGAAAGCTCAGCAAGAGGTTTTGATTGAAGCTTGGGAAAAACTATTGCAGGATAAAGGCGCTATTTTGGATAAAAGCATACTCGCTGATACGCCCAAAGCCAGAGAAAGAGTTTTTGATTTCAGGCATAAATTACCTCAAAAGATAAATGAATTTCTGCGCCAGTATAAACAAATAAAAGCTGCCTCTGACATAGCTGTCCCCGAAGATAAATTTAAAACTATGTATAATTTTTATAAAGATATTGCTGAAAGCTCCGGGCTTGATTATGTTAATTTTGGCCATATAGGCGAATCACACCTTCATTTTAATTTTTTGCCTAAGAATAACGAAGAAAGCCAAACGGCTCGCGCCTGTCTTGAGAGGTTTTATCGCATGGCGGTTTCTTTGGGGGGTACGATTTCGGCAGAACACGGTATCGGGAAAATAAAGAAGCCTTACTTAAGGATTATGTATAACGAAAAAGAAATAAGCGAGATGGCGTCCTTGAAAAAATATCTTGACCCGGATTGCCTTCTCGGCTTAGACAATATATTTGACAAGGAACTGCTTATTTAGTCTTCCTTGCGTTTTTCATCAAAATAATCAAGCTCAGTTAATGGTAAGATTACCGATGTGGCTATATTCGTAAGATGAGAGGCTATGCGTTTAAAGTAACGGGCCGTCAATGTAAAACAAACTGCTTCATTTACGGAAAGGCTGCTTCTGGCTAATTTTCTTATAATTTCATCGCAGCGCTGTTTTATTTCTTTTTGATATTCCCAGGATTTAGCTGCCTTGCTTTCATCAGACTCTATGAAGGCTTCTTTTGTCTGTTTAAAAAGATCTGATATCTCCTGCTCAATGCCATTGAAAAGCCCCATGTAGGTGTCTTTGTTTACCGGTTTCTCTAACAAACCACTTACCTCCAGAAGATTTTTGGCATAATCACCCAGGCGTTCGGCATCTTTGACTACGCTCATTAAAAGAAGGCAGGTTGTGACATCAACGGATGGCTGTATGGAAAGATGTTCGATAACGCGCTTTCTTATATTTTTCTGCAGGTCGTTGACTTTTTTATCTATCGTATAGATTCTTTCCTTCAAATGAGGCTCTTCTTTTGAGTCAATAAGCTTACTGCATACAGAGTTAAACATAGCTTGTGAATCATCAAGCATATTTTTGAATTCTTCCAATACTTTGCTTAAAAAATCTTTTCCTTTCCAAAATTGCAATAAATTTTTAAACATATTTACCTCCTTAATGAGCCCGGCACCCTTACGGTGCCGAGGCGAATTATGTCCGAGCCGCTTCGGGAAAATATCGTAGAGATTTTCCCGATATATAGGCGGCCGGACGTCCCCTTCATTTTAACACCTTTGAAATAAAGATTAGCAATCCCGGAATTATAAAGAATAAAGTCAATACGTAAAAGATTACATACCGGCGTTTTTTAAAAGCCAGATTTCCTAAATTTCTGGCTAAGAATATAGGAATTTTTCTTAGTGGTTTTATCGGGTATATAAAGCATACCCCGATAGCGTTAAAAAGAAAATGCACGAAGGCAACCGTAATCGCGGCAATATTTCCGGTGGCGAAAGATGCCAGAATGGCGGTTGCCGTAGTGCCTATATTTGCGCCCATAGTTATGGGAAAGACAGTTTCGACGGTTAAAATGCCGGAAGCTACCAGGGGTATCATTAGAGAAGTAGTTATCGAACTGCTTTGGATTATAGCAGTAAAAATCAAGCTGGCGATAATAGTTAGAAATCCGTATTTTCCAATAACATTATTTAAGATTATTTCGGCTCTTTTTACTATCAAAGAACGCATAAATTTTACTATAAAATACAAGGCCGTAAAAAGAAATATGATAGATATGGACAGAAGAACTAAGTGAGATATATTTTGCAGGATTCTAAACTTAAAAACCGTTGTTTCAATAAATCTTATCACCGGCTCTGTGGCAAATTTTATGGGGCTTGTGAATTTTATTCCGCCGCAGTTAGTAAATAAGCAGCTCAAAAAAGTTGCTGACTTCTGAAGAAAACCGGTGGTTAATTCAAGCGGAAACAATATGAATACGCACATTATATTGAAAAAATCATGGACTGTGCCGCCGCTCACAGCTCTTCTGAATTCTTCTCTTCTGCCGATATGTCCCAGAGAGACAAGGGTGTTTGTTACGGTAGTGCCGATATTGGCGCCCATTACTATAGGTAT
>JAQUWY010000011.1 GCA_028692655.1 Candidatus Omnitrophota bacterium
TGGATATATTCATGTATTTAACCCTTAAAGAAGAAGGGCTTATTATAAATGGGGCTTTTGAGGATATGCCAACAGCAAAAGAGGAAAACGCTTCTTTAGAGTTTGCGAATAATTCTTGACAGTACTTTAAGGAGATAAAAGTTTTCATAAGACTTATTTTCTGGTATAATTATTCAACAGAAAAGCTAATTAAATCATATCTTTGATATTAGAAAAGATCATCTGATTTTTTTGGGGTCAGTCAAAATAAAAACACTGAAGATGGAGGCCGGCAAATGAGAAAAGTTTTATTAATTGTGTTTTTACTCGTTATGCCTTTTTTACAAGGTTGCGCTTTACTGGGCGCGGCTGTATCTGCGGGTGCGGCTTACGCTATATATTATGCTACTAAATAACCGGTTACTCGTGCCGGCTTACTGAATATATACCAGATTCATATTGCTTGTAATTGATATTGTGGTTTTTTAAAAATCGGATAAAGCTTGTATTAATGTATTCGGCTGCACTCAATGTTATTTTTTGACATACTCAGGATAGTAAAAATAGCCAAACTATAGTTCTGAGTTTAAGAGAAACGGAAAGGAGTTGCTTTAATATCAAAGCCTGATAGAATGTGCCTGTAATTAATCGCTTTTAATTCCAGGAGGTTAAATAAATGACCAAACAGGATGTTTTGAGTATCGTAAAATCTAAAAAAGTTAAATTTCTAAGGCTCTGGTTTACGGATGTTCTAGGGTTCTTGAAAAGCTTTGATATTCCGGTGGAGGAGCTTTCCGGAGCCATGCGTGACGGCATGGGTTTTGACGGTTCATCCATCGAAGGCTTTTCCAGGATTGAGGAGTCTGATATGCTGGTTAAGCCCGATCCTGATACTTTTCAAATCATACCCTGGATAAAGGAAGACGGCCCGGTTGCCAGAATGTTCTGTGATGTTGTTGAGCCGGGAGGAACCCCCTTTGAAGGTGATCCCAGACAGGTGTTAAAGAAGAATTTAGCCGAAGCCAGAAAAATGGGCTATACCTTTAATGTTGGCCCTGAGCCGGAATACTTTTATTTTCGTAATGTCGGAGGCACCGAAATCTTGGATAAAGGCGGTTATTTTGATTTGACTCCTATGGATATCGGCCAGGACTTGCGAAGAAAAACGGTTTTAATGCTTGAAAAAATGGGCATCGAGGTAGAATATTGGCACCATGAAGTTGCCTCTTCTCAGCACGAAATAGACTTGCGTTATAAAAACGCTTTGCTTATGGCTGATAATGTTATGACTTACAGGATGGTTGTAAAAGAAGTGGCTATGCAGAGCAATTTTTATGCTACATTTATGCCTAAACCGGTTTACGGGATTAATGGCAGCGGAATGCATGTGCATATGTCTTTGTTTAAAGGAAAAAAGAATGCTTTTTTTGAACCAAAAGATAAGCTGCATCTTTCACCTACGGCTAAATATTTTGTAGCTGGCCTGCTTAAGCATGCCCGGGAAATCTGTTCGGTTTGCTGTCAGTGGGTTAATTCCTATAAGCGCCTAGTCCCCGGTTATGAAGCTCCGGTATATGTGTCCTGGGCTCAAAGAAACAGGTCCGCGCTTGTTAGGGTGCCTGTATATAAACCCGGTAAAGAAAAAGCGACTCGTATTGAAATGCGTAATCCTGACCCGGCCTGCAATCCTTATCTGGCATTTTCAGTAATGCTGGCTGCCGGGCTTGAGGGCATAAAGAAAAAATACCCCTTAGCCGCTCCGGTGAAGAATAATATCTACGATATGACTGAAAAAGAGCGCCGTCAGGCTGGGATAGAGTCATTGCCTGATGATTTATTTGAAGCTGTCAAAATAACCGAGAAAAGCCCATTGGTCAGAAAGGCTCTGGGTGATAAAGTTTTTGAATATTTCATCCGAAACAAAAAAGATGAGTGGAACGAGTATAGAAGGCAGATAACAAAATACGAACTTACAAAATATCTGCCCATACTGTAATATTTTACCGGTAAAAGTTATTCAAATAAACGCGGTTTTACTTCGTACAAATGTCCAAGTCTTCGTATAAAACCTACATTAATGCGCTTAATAAAATTAGCAGCGCTATAACCAGCGATTTATACTTAGGTGATGTATTAAAGCTGATAGTTACTCTTACTGCCAATGTCATGGAGGCAAAAATCTGCGCCCTTTGGCTTCTTGATGAAGGCTCCCAGCTTCTTAAAATAAGAGCGACCCAAGCCATGAGTGAAGAGTATCTAAAGGAAAGGTCGCTTAAGGTTGGCGAGGGGGTTGTGGGCAAGGTAGCCAAAGAAAAAAAGCCTATAGCCATACTTGATGTCTTAAAGGATAAGCGCTATAAAGAGAAGAAACTTGCTAAGAGTGAAAAGTTAGTTTCTATGCTCAGTGTTCCCATGATGATTAAGAAAAAGCTCATAGGTGTTATCAACTGCTACACTACCAAACTTTATAAATTTACTCAAAGTGATAAGGCTCTTTTGGCAGCGGTAGCCAACCAGGCAGCGGTAGCCATTAAAAATACCGAGCTTATGGTAAAAACTAAAATAATACAGGAGGAGCTGGAGACGCGTAAAGTGGTCGAGCGGGCAAAAGGGATATTGATGAAAGAGCAGAAGCTAACAGAAGAAGACGCGTATAATTTAATTAGGCGCTCAAGCATGGATAAACGGGTGCCTATGAAAGAGATAGCCCAGGCAATAGTCCTTGCTTATGATATAAGAAATAGTAAATGAAGGCTAACAGTTCAGGCCAAGAAATCAGCTAAGGAAACGGATAAATATGGTAAAAAAACCTGGCTTTGATAATGAAAAATATTTAGGCTTGCAGGCCAAGGCTATAATAAAGAGGGCCAAACAGTTTAATAACAAGCTTTATCTTGAATTCGGCGGCAAGATAATCTTTGACTATCATGCCTCAAGAGTTCTGCCCGGATTTAATCCAAATGTAAAGATGAGGCTCCTGCAGCAGCTTAAAGATGAGGCTGATATTATACTATGTATTTATGCCGGGGATATAGAAAGAAGAAAGATGAGGGCGGATTTTGGAATCACTTACGATGTTGACGCTTTAAAATTGATAGATGACCTTGGCCGTTGGGGCATAGGGGTTTCGGCAGTAGTGATAACCCGTTTTGAAAACCAGCCGGCTGCTAAGATATTTAAAAATAAACTTCAACGGCGTAATATAAATGTTTACACCCACAGCTTTACCAAAGGCTATCCCACTGATGTAGATATGATTGTGAGTGATGAAGGCTATGGGGCAAATAGTTATATACCTACAAGTAAGCCTCTAGTAGTTGTTACCGGGCCCGGTCCGGGCAGTGGAAAACTGGCGACTTGTCTTTCTCAGCTTTATCACGATTACAGAAAAGGCATACGCGGCGGCTATGCAAAATTTGAAACCTTTCCGATTTGGAACATTCCGATTAAACATCCGGCAAATATTGCGTATGAAGCCGCGACTGCCGACATAAGGGATTTTAATCTTATTGATCCTTTCCATCTTGAAGCCCATAAAAAAACCGCGATTAATTATAATCGTGACGTGGAAGCCTTCCCCTTGCTTCGGCGGATTCTTGAAAAAATAACCGGGGCTGAATCCATATATAAATCTCCCACGGATATGGGTGTTAATTGTGCCGGGTTTGGCATAGTTAATGATGAAGCGGTTAAAGAAGCGTCAAAGCAGGAGATTATCCGCAGATACTTTCGCTATAGATGCGAGTATATAATGGGCGTGGTGGATAAGGATACGGTCCAGAGAATAGAACTTATAATGGAGGAGCTTAATTTACAGCCAACAGACCGTAAAGTTGTGCTTTTAGCCCAGAAAGCTGCCAATGAGGCTATGGAATCCAACAAGGGAAACGAAGGGATTTTTTGCGGTGCGGCTATTGAGTTAGCTTCAGGAGAGATAGTAACCGGGAAGAATTCTCACCTTATGCATGCTACAGCGAGCCTGGTGTTCAATGCTATTAAAAAACTGGCAGAAATACCGGATAAAATACATCTTTTGTCCCCAATGATAATAGAATCCATAGGTAGATTAAAAACTAATATTTCAGGTACTGAAAATGTAAGCCTGGATTTAGAAGAAGCTTTGATTGCTTTGAGCATAAGCGCTACGACAAATCCCGCAGCTCAACTGGCTATGGAAAAATTGAAAGAACTTCAAAATTGCGAGGTCCATACTACCCATATTCCAACACCCGGAGATGAGGCCGGCCTGCGGCGTTTAGGAGTCAATCTTACTAGTGAGCCGAATTTTTCTTCCAAATCTCTTTTTATTGTATAAATAATCCTTTACAGAAATCTCCGGGTTTAAAAGAATAAAACGCCTGGTTGTATTATTTTTTTACGGTTTTGTAAGGAATCAATAAAGTAATCAAGGAGGTATCCAATGGAAAGAGTACACTTAACCCAAAAAGGATATGAAAGGCTGAGCGAAGAGTTAGAGCATCTAAAGAAAGTAAAGCGAAAAGAGATAACTCAGGCAATAGAGCACGCCCGTTCTCTGGGTGATTTAAAAGAAAACGCCGAATATCATTCTGCCAAAGAAGCTATGTCTTCTAATGAAGCAAGGATAAGAACGTTAGAAGATAAGCTAAGCCGGGTAGAAATTATTGATGAAAAATCCGTTGCCGCCGATAAAGCTTACATAGGGGCAAAGCTAAAAATATCCGATTTAGATACTGAAGAGATTATTGAATATACCCTGGTCGGCCAGGATGAAGCTGATGCTTTAGGAGGCCTTATCTCAGTGACTTCGCCGGTAGGTAAAGCCTTGCTGGGGCATTCTTGCGGGGATATCATAGAAATAGAGGTTCCGGCCGGCACACTGAAATACAAGATAATTGAGATATCGAGAGGATAGATGAGCCAATAGTCAATAGACCATGGACCATAGATGATGCAGATTGAGGCTTAAAAAAAGTCCACGGTCCACGGTCGATAGTCCATGGTCCATAGACGATAGGCTGTACAGGTTAAGGTTAAGGCTGAGGTTAAGGTTGAGGTTGAGAAAAACTAAAAAACCAAAAGACAAAAAAACAGAAAACTAAAGAACTAAAAACAGAAAGACTGAAAAACTGAAAGACCAAAAAACCGAAGAACATAAAAACTAAAAGACTGAAAAACATAAAGAATAGGGAAGTTAAGACCTTGTCTACCGGCAGGCAGGCGCTAACCGAAAACCGAAAGAATATTTCTTTAGTAGAAATACGATAGAAATATATGGAAATACATAGAAATACATAGAAATATATAGAAATAGATTGCTTAGGTAAGTTTCAAACAAAAACAACCTTGAGGTATAATTAGTACGAAAATGAGACATAAGTTTAAAAAGCCGGAATTAGTTTCTCCTGCCGGGGATTGGAGCGCTCTTCTCAGCGCCATAAATTCCGGAGCCGATAGCGTTTATTTTGGGGTTAAGGGCCTTAGTATGCGTAATCTGGCAGGAAATTTTGATATTTTAGAGATCAAGAAAGTAATGAGCCGTTTGCATGAACAAGGATGCCGCGGTTATTTAGCTTTAAATGTCATTGTTTATAATTCAGAAATTCCAAAGGTAAAAAAAATTCTTAAAGAAGCAAAAAAATCCCTGGTGGACGGAGTGATTCTTTGGGATATGGCGGTTTTTTCTCTGGCTAAGGAATTAGGGCTAAGTGTGCATCTTTCAACTCAGGCCAGTGTTGCTAATTATGAGGCTTTAAAATATTACAACCGGCTTGGCGCTAAAAGAATTGTCTTGGCCCGGGAAACAGAGCTAAAAGATATAAAAAAAATCATTTCATATGTAAAAAAAGATGGCCTTGAATGCGAAATAGAAACCTTTATCCATGGTGCGATGTGCCTGAGTGTTTCAGGCAGGTGTTTTTTGTCAGAACATTCTTTCGGAAAATCAGCCAACCGAGGAGAGTGCCTTCAACCTTGCCGCAGGGAATTTAAAATAGTTGAGCCTCAGGATAATATCAGTTATATTGCGGCAAGCGACTATATCTTAAGCCCAAAAGATTTATGCAGTATAGATTTTATCGACAGCCTCATCGAAGCTGGTATAAATGCTTTTAAAATAGAGGGGAGGATGCGTTCCCCGGAATACGTAAAGGTTGTTACTTCTGTTTACCGCCGGGCCATAGATTACTATTTTGAAGGTAAACTCACAAAAAAGAAAAAGAAAGATTTAAAGCAGGAGTTATCTTCTGTTTATAGCCGGGGATTTTCTTCCGGGTTTTATTTGGGTAAGCCCAAGGACGCGCATAGCCGGTCTCTTGAACATACCCATGAGAAAATATACCTGGGAGAGGTAGTTAAGTATTACAAGAAAATTAATGTTGCCGAAATCGCGGTAAAAAACAATTGCCTTAAAAAAGGCGACACCATTCTTTGTGTGGGTAAAAATATTCCAGCTTCTTTTGCCAAAATTGAAGAAATCCAGATAGAGCATAATTTTGTGGATAGATTAGAGCGCGGCCAGAAAGGCGGCATTAAGGTGCCTTTTGCCTTAAAGAGAAATGATAAGGTATTTGTCTGGAAAAAAAAGCAACAGATATAAGCTGAGGTTAAATAAAGGTTAAAACTGAAAATTCAAAATTAGCAATTAGCAAAGAAAAATGAGGGATGAGGATTAGAACCAAAGGCTGTTAAGGCATTTTTCTAAACTGTTTAAAATATGATAAAATTAAGGTAAATATAGAGTTGATTAGGTAAGCATGGATCCGGTATATTAATTATTAGGCGGAAATAAAAATGAAAAAAAGTATTTTTATATTCATATTATTTATTTGTTTTGTTTCATCTGTTTTTGCTGATACTATTTTTCTTAAGTCCGGTAAAACTGTAACCGGAGAAATCATTGAAGTCACTAATGAATATGTAAAAATAGACTTTGATGGTATACCAATAAAATATTGGAAAGAAGACATCGATACTTTTGAAGAGGCGCAAGAAGTTGAATATGGCAAAAGCACCCATTACATGCGTTATGGAAATGAAAAAGTAAGGCTTGATATATATAATCCTGGCATGGGAACTGAAAAAAGGCCTATTGTCATTTTGATCCACGGTTCGGCCGGCATTACAGGAAATAGGGCCACTCGTTATAGAGAATTTGGTAACAGCCTGATGCTCAGAGGGATTATAGCTATTAATGTGCATTATTTTGACAGCCAAAAAAGCAATTGGGTTAAAACTTTTATTAAAACTATAGACTACGCTCAAAATATTCCCAATGCCGACAAAAATAAAATAGGTATTGTTGGTTATTCTTTAGGGGGAATGATAGCTTTTAGGGTTGCCTCAGGAGATAAACGAGTTAAGCTATTGACGGTGAATGCAGGGTCATTACCGGCAGATTTTACCAAGAAGGATGCGGCAGCATTACCGTTTACCTACATGATATCCGGGACTAAAGATAAATCAATAAAAAGCCTTTATATTTTAAAAGAGTGGCTTAAGGAACTCAAAAAACCCTTTAAAACTAAAATTGACGAAGGTATGGGCCACACTATACCGATGAATATTTTTAGAGAGAACTGGTCTAGCATTGTTGATTTCTTTGCGGGAAATTTCAATGTTCCCTACTAAGAGATTGACAGGGCCAAGCTTTATATTTTTTGGCAGGAAATGATTAAATGTAAAAAAGTAAATATGGCGAAGAGGATTTTCTTTCTGTTATTTGCGATTGCCGGTATAGGCATAGAATTTTTTGCTTATAGCGTGTATAAAGATTCACAGGACGCAAAAGCTTGGCCGATGACTGCGGGTAGAGTGATATCATCGGAAATCCATAGCCATCGGTCACACTCTGCTTCAAGCCGGCATTCCAGTATTATGTATAGTGCAGGAGTAGCATTTGAATATTCCGTTGCCGGCAGAACATATACTTCAAAAAAAATTTCTTTGGGAGAATGCGGTTCAAGCTCGAGAAGTGATGCACAAAAAGTTGTCGATAAGTATCCGCAAGGAAAGGAAATTGCTGTTTATTACAATCCCGCGAACCCCGGGAGTGCGATGCTGGAACCCGGAAAAATAGGAGGCATATTTATACCTTTTATTGTAGGCGCTATGTTTATTGTAGTAGGTATACTGGGAGCAGTCGGCAAAAAGGCTTCTTAGCGTAAAAGACAACTGATTCGGGTTTTATTCGCCATCAGTAAGGTATCTATATTCCATTTTGGCTTGTGCTAGGAGTTAAAGAAGGAGAAAAAATGAAAGAAGAAAGATGTAACATGGGAGAGTTTATTAGATTAAAACGAAAAAAAAAGAAACTAAAAATAATTGAATTTTCCCGGAAAGTCGGCATTAAGCCTGAGAATTTGGTCAATATAGAAAAGAATAAGGAGCTTCCTGCATTTAAAGTAATATTTGAAATAGCTGTTGAGCTTAAAGAAGTAAGAGAAATTCTCCTTAAATATATAGGCACAAAATATCCTGAAGTAACAAAGATTATAAACACGATGAATAAATATGAGGCGATGAATCAGCCGGAGTATCTTACCTTAGCTGATATGCTGCGTTGTTCTTTTGAAAAAGGAGAGAAGGGAGAAGAAACTGCGAAGAAACTTCTTAAGAAAATTAAGCCCTCGCTAACTAAAAACAAGGATATGGTAAAGAAAACCAAAACGTTGCTAAATCTATTCGATAAATTTGGTAAGGAGTTCACAAAGCTATCGGAAGAAATAAAGAAAATTACTTAGTCGTACCTTCGGCAATGGTTTTTGATTTGTGTTTTTAGTTTGTATAATTCTTAAGATGTGTTTACATATTTTGTGTAAAGGCGAACGGTATACGGTTGCGTAACTCGTATCGTTATTTGTTTGCCGGCTGCGTTAATAAAATCTTAGGAATGGAGATGATTAACGTTCAACGACAGCCGTTTCAAGCTACCTGCCTACCGGTAGGCAGGCACAACTCTCTAACGATGAATGATACGGCTATAGAGTAGGCTGTAAACATAACTTTCGGATAATACATTTAGTTTTTCTAAATTAATATTTATAAATTATTGTTTTTACATTTCTTATTTATATTTTTGATTTAAATTTAACCAGTTTAGCTAATTTAGCTATCTCAACTTAGCCTGTAGCCTGCAACCTGACGCCTGCGACTTAGAGTTTATAGCTTTCAGTTAGTATATAGTCCATTGACATAATAGCGTCTTTTATTATAATAACTTCTTTCATAAACATAATGCTTGTGAAGGGCGCTTAGGCACAGTTATGGATAATCTGCAGAAAAAAATAGTTGAATTAAAGAAAGAAAAAAAAGCGGTAATTTTAGCTCATAATTACCAGATTCCACAAATTCAGGAGATTGCTGATTTCCTGGGAGATTCTCTTGAGCTGGCCCGGATTTCCCGGAAGCTTAAAGAAAGAATAATCGTTCTCTGCGGAGTGAGGTTTATGGCTGAAACCGTCAAGATTCTTTCTCCCGAGAAGAAAGTCATTTTACCGGTAATGGGAGCGGGCTGTCCTATGGCGGATATGATTACCCGTGAAGATATCTTAAAGGAAAAAACCGCGCATCCTGGGGCTTGGGTGGTTAGCTATGTTAACACCTCAGCCGAGGTCAAGGCGGTAAGTGATGTGTGTTGTACTTCCAGCAATGCGGTTAAAGTAGTTGAGAATGTTCCGGTTGATAAGGTTATTTTTGTGCCGGATAAAAACTTAGGCTGGTGGGTAGAAAAAAATGTTCCGGGTAAGAAAATATTTTCCTGGCAAGGGTATTGCCTGGTGCATGAGGAGTTTTCTTTAAAAGACTTAGAAGAATCAAAAAAGCTTTATCCGGAGGCTGAAGTGATTGTTCATCCTGAGTGCCGCAGAGAAATACTGGAGAGAGCTGATTATGTTATGTCTACTTCTGGGATGCTCAAAAGAGCTAAAGAATCTAAGTCCACCAAGTTCATTATAGGCACAGAAGAGGGTATGATCTATCGGCTCAAGAAAGAGAACCCCGCTAAAGAGTTCTGTTCTCTGGGAACTCCAAAAGTCTGCGTTAACATGAAGAAAACTACCTTACAGGACGTGTATCATTCGCTGGAGAGTGAAAAATACAATATTGAAATTGATCCTGTCGTTATCGAAAAAGCAAGTTTGGCTTTAGAACGGATGGTTAGTTATATCTAAATAAAGGTCTTTCGCTTGCCGTTTATTGGTTGCGTAGCTGAAAATGCCAAAGGTCCAACGT
Source organism: Candidatus Omnitrophota bacterium (assembly GCA_028692655.1). Lineage (GTDB taxonomy): Bacteria > Omnitrophota > Gorgyraeia > Duberdicusellales > 4484-171 > JAQUWY01. The sequence goes on from JAQUWY010000011.1 coordinate 10,189, forward strand.
CGACCGTTTTATTTTGATGCAGCCGAATGACGACAGGCAATTCGAGCTGCCTGCCTACCGGTAGGCAGGCACAACCCTTCAACGCATAGCGCAGCCACAAGTGCAAACGTATCCTTAACATGAGAAAGAAAATAGCCGTAGGCTTAAGCGGAGGAATAGACTCGGCGGTTTCAGCCCTTCTGTTAAAGCAAAAAGGATGGGATGTCTTAGGGGTAACCTTAAGCTTTTCAATTTCCGAACATCCGGATTTAAACAAAATCAATTTAGAAAGAGCCAAAAACATTTGTTCTCAGCTCGGCATTTCCCATAAAGTCATTGAAGCCTCAGACATATTCACAGAAAAAATTATAAATTATTTTATTGAGAGCTATTCTGGAGGGCTTACGCCCAATCCCTGTGCTTTTTGTAATCGCTTTATAAAATTTGGATTTTTGGCAGAAAAAACAAAGTCAATGGGTATTAATTACCTGGCTACCGGCCATTACGCGCGTCTGGCAAAATATAAAGGTAATTATTGCTTTAGGGCCGCCAAAGATAAAAATAAGTCTCAGGAGTATTTTCTGTCTCTCGTTCATCCTTCAATATTGAATTCAGTAGTATTTCCTCTAGGAAATTACACTAAAGATAAAGTCAGAAAAATAGCAAAAGAAAACCGGCTTATATGCTGTCCGGGTAAAGAGAGCCAGGATATTTGTTTTATACAGGATTGTTCCTATAAAGAATTTATTCAGTTGTATCTTAAAAAGGGTAATCTTGCAGGTAATATTTGCCATGTAAACGGCAAAGTTCTCGGTACTCATAGCGGTATTTATTGCTTTACCTTAGGCCAGCGAAGTGGTTTGGGGATTTCCTGGAAAGAGCCTTTATATGTGGTTGATATCGATCCCGTAACTAAGACGGTTCGAGTGGGAGAGAAGTCTTATTTGTATAAAAATAATTTTAAAGTTAAAAATCCAAACTGGTTTATTCGCGAGTATCAGCTTTTCAAAAAACTGCTTAATAAACTTACCGTAAAAATCAGGTATAACTCTTTGGCTTATCCTTGCAATGTTACTTTAGAAAAAGATACGGCAAAGGTTTTTCTTCGCAAGGGTGTTCACGCGATAACTCCGGGGCAAATAGCGGTTTTTTATTACAAGGATATTGTTATTGGGGCAGGGGAAATTACAAAACAGTTTGTACGGCAGTAAAAATATATGCTATAATAAAAAATATAGCATAGCAGTAAGCAAGGAGAGAAAATGATAAAAAAGACTTTCACTCTTATTGAGCTTATTGTAGTTATAGCCATCATTGCTGTATTGGCGGCTATAATTGCTCCGAATGCTTTTAAAGCGATTGAAAAAGCAAAGATTTCACAAGCTTTATCCGATTTGAAAGCTCTCAAAACTGCCATAGGGGCATTGTACGTTGATACTGGTAGATGGGCTCCTCTTTCGTCAAACCATGCTTTTTGGCTGGCATCTGTACCGGCATATTCAGCTGGTTTAAACGAGTACTATACTAGGCACGGTTTGATGAACAACGAAGATTATAACGGAAATACTATCCCTGGCTGGGATGGCCCTTATTTGGAAAATGCAAGAGCGGCTCATCCTTGGGGCGGAATATACACCATATATCTTGATAGTCAAAGCGATCCGGATGGCAGTTCCAACATTGTTTTCCAAAATTCCCATACCTTGCGGCTTGACCGCAAATGTTTTAGTGAAGATAAATTTACTTGCTATGTTCCTGAGAGTTCTGCAGTAAGAATAGATTCTTTTATGGATGATGGGGACATCAGGACGGGAAGATTTATAAAAGGCAATAATCCCGGTACCGGCGGGGAATGGAATACATATTGCTGGTTTTTTAGAAGATAGCGTTAAATAAAAATTTGGGTTTTGTCCAGCCGTAAATAAACTTCCATAGACTTTAATATTTTTTTAAAAAGGGGATAAAATGAAACAATTTTCTTATTTATTATTAGGAGGAGTGACACTTTTGGCTTTAGCTTGCAGCCAGCCGCCTGAGGATGTATTAGTTGACAGTTTTGAAGGAATGATTAATTCTGAAACCGTTGATTTCGGTTCAAGTGAAAATTCCAGTTTGTCTGTGTCTGCCGGCAAGGAGCAAAAAATATGCGGCCAGCAGTCGTTAAAAATAGAATATGAACTAAAGCCTTCCGGCTATATGTGGATAGCCCGGGGTTATGGCCTGGATGTTGGAGGTGCAGGAAAGTGGGAAGTTCAGCCTCAAGATATAGCCTGGAAAAAATATAATGCCATATCTGTACAGGTGTACGGCAGTAATTCTTCAGGGGTAATCGCCTTTGATTTAAAAGATAAGGGAGGAGAGCTCTGGAGATTTATCATTGATGATGATTTTTCCGGATGGAAGGAAGTTGTATGCCCATTAAAAGAGTTTTTCCCCAGAGGCGATTGGCAGCCGGATACAGCCGAGAGAAACGAAAAACTAGATTTTCCGGTATTAAGTTTTCAGTTTGAACCGCGCCTTCCCGGCAAAGGCACCTATTATTTTGATTGCGTTAAACTTACATATATTAAGTAACACACGTATATGCACAGATTAAAGAACAGATTTTATAAATGAATATAAATCCGTGTTGATCCGCGTGTCAAATCCGTGAGAATCCGTGTTTAAAAGTGATGAAGAAAAACATAAACTTATCAAATCTCTCCGAAGAGGATCTCCTTGGCTTAAAGATTCGCGATTTGCCTTTGTCTATAGAGGGAAGCTGGCTTAACGAATGTGTGCAGGCACTTTATCAGGAACTTCAAGAGAAAAATATTATATTCAGGCCTTGTTGTTATTTGGCTGATGAGTGGCTGGCTCCCGATAAAGAGCCGGTTTTAGGCATTCCTTTTTTTCTGGCACATCCCAGCCTGATGAAACTTGAGAGGAAGATGATGCTTGATGTAGAGGGCGGTACCAAAGATTGGTGCATGAAGCTGCTTCGGCATGAAACAGGCCATGCTATTAACTATGCTTACCGGTTTTACCGCAGAAGGAAGTGGCAGAAAATTTTTGGCCAGTTCTCCAGGGAATATAATGAAACCTACCGCTTTCGTCCGTATAGCAGGAGTTTTGTCAGGCATCTGGAAGATTATTACGCACAGTATCATCCGGATGAAGATTTCGCTGAGACTTTCGCTGTATGGCTTACTCCCGGCCTTGATTGGCAGGCGCAGTATAAAGGCTGGAGAGCCAGCGATAAATTGAAATATGTTGAAGAATTGATGAACGAAATAAAAGAAAGGCCTCCTTTGGAAAAAAACGGGAAAAAATACTGGCAGGCTTCCCGGATAAATATGACATTGAGGAGTTTTTATAAAAAGAAACGGCATTCTTACGCCGAGGATTTTCCTGATTTTCATGATTCCAATCTAAAAAGGATCTTTCTTTCTCCCGAGGGTTTGAGTTCCGGACAGCAGAAACCAAAAGGTGCGGTTGCGGCATCAGCTATGGTCAAAAAATATAAAAAAGAAATTTTAAAAAGTGTGGCCCAGTGGACCGGAGAGCGTAAGTACATCATAGGAGACCTTCTTGATACTTTGGCGCAAAGATGCCGGGAGCTTGGATTAATTCTCGATAAGCCTGAGGTGCTTGCCTTGGAGGAAGTATCGATTTATGTAACAACCCTGGTTATGAATTACCTATATACTGGAGGTTTCAGAAAGAATAATTGCCATCGTGGGTAAGTCTTTTGTGTTTTTGTGCTTGATGAATATACTTTTGACAGAAGTAAATAAATGTTATGAATAAAATGAAAGTTTTGCTGGTGTTTGACAGCCCTTACTTCACAGAGAGAGGCTATGATTTTAAGGAAGAATTTAAAGATTTTGACTGGGACACAGAATCTTTCGTATACCAAGCTTTGCTGGAAAATGGCCATGATGTAAAGCTTCTTGGTTTATTTAACGATATGAAGCCGCTTCTGGAAGAAGTAAGAGAAAACAAACCCGATGTGATCTTTAATCTTGTAGAAGTGTTTAATCAGAAATCTCACCTGGATAAAAATGTCGCCGGCATATTAGAAATGCTGGATATCCCCTATACGGGAGCTTCTTTAGCCAGCTTGTGCGTTTGCGGCAATAAAGCGCTGAGTAAGGAAATTTTGAGTTTCCATAAAATTAAAGTCCCGAATTTTTATACTTTCTACCGGAATCGCAAAGTATGGCTTCCCCGCCGGCTCAAACTTCCCTTGATAGTAAAACCTTTGAGTGAGGAAGCTTCCCGAGGGATATCTCAGGCTTCGATTGTAGACAACGAAGAAGCTTTGATAGAGAGGGTTAAGTTTATACACGAGGGGATGAAAAATGATGCGATTGCCGAAGAGTATATTAACGGAAGGGAATTCTACGTCAGTGTGCTGGGAAACAAGCGTCTTAAGGTTTTTCCTCTCCGTGAGATGAAGTTCGGAGGTTTTGGCGAAGATGAGCCGAGAATAGCCACCTATCGTGCTAAATGGGACAATGATTACCGTAAAAAATGGGGTATAAAAAATTCATTTGCCGGGAGGCTTCCTAATGGTTTAGAGCCCAAGATAGCCGAGATTTGCAAACGTGCCTACAGGGCTCTGAATATGGATTGTTATGCCCGTTTTGATATAAGGGTTACGGATGAAGCTAAAATATATATACTGGAAGCCAATGCTAACCCTTGCCTTGACAAAGAAGATGAATTGGGCCAGGCAGCTGAGAAGTCCGGCATGCCGTATGCTAAATTAGTCCAGAAAATAATACGCCTGGGATTAGAAAGGATGCCTTAATAATGAGGCGCTTAAAGGGTCTTGTAATTTTATGTTTTTTCATTTTTGAGCTTACCGGGAGTGCCTTTGCCCAGAAAGTTAAAGAGGCTGATCTTTCCGGAAGCTGGTACCCAAATGATCCTGCAGTTTTGTCAGGGCTTATCTCTTCCTACTTCCAAAGCGCTCAAATTCCCCGGATAAAAGGCAAGAATGTAATTGCTCTTATATGTCCTCATGCCGGAATCGAAATAAGCGGCCCTGTCACAGCCTGTAGTTTTAAAGCTGTAGAGAGCCGTCGAATCGATACGGTAGTAGTTGTGGGCTTCAGTCACAAGCTTGATTATGAAGGTATAGCAGTTTTGGATTTATCAGGTTACCGCACACCTTTAGGGATACTGCCGATAGATATGGATTTGACAAAAGAAATAATAAGTTTTGATGAGAAATTTTCATCCAATGAAGATGCTTTCGAGAGTGAGAATTCAATTGAGCTAATTTTGCCTTTTATACAAGTTGCTTGCCCTGCTGCTAAAGTAGTTCTTTTGGCTATTGGCAAACAAAGTTTTGAAAATTCTGAGTTAACCGGTAAGGCTTTGAGTGAGGTGTTAGCAGGCAAAAAAAATGTTTTGTTCATTGCCAGTACCGACATGAGCCATTACCTTTCTTATGCTCAGGCCCGGGAAATAGATTCCGAAAGTGGGGACTTAATAACTCAACTTGACTCCCAGGAATTATTTAGAGAATGTGCCGGTAAAAACCGGATGTGCGGCCCGGCGGCTGTTACGGCTGTAATGATTGCTTCAAGAAAATTAGGCGCCGAAAAAGTCTGCATATTAAATAAGTCCAATTCAGGCGATATCACGGGTAATAAACAAAGAGTAGTGGGTTACTTGAGTGCTGCTTTTGTAAAAGAAAACGATAAGGAGAGTGAAAAAATGCATGAATTCCTGAATGCTCGGCAAAAAAAAGAACTTCTAAAAATAGCCCGGGATACAATAATTTCTTATTTAAAGAAAGGCAAAACCATGGATGTTAAGACGAGTGATTCAAAAATAAAGGAAGTTATGGGCGTTTTTGTTACCTTACATAAAGAGGGCCAATTGCGCGGCTGTATTGGCAATATTATCGGGACAGAGCCGTTATATTTGGGGGTTAGGGATATGGCTATTGCCTCAGCAACCCAGGATCCCAGGTTTCCCGCGGTAGAAGAGAGTGAACTGAAAGATATTGATATTGAGATATCGGCGCTTTCGCCGTTAGAGAAAATTACTGATACTAACGAGATAATTGCGGGCACTCATGGGGTTTTAGTCAAGGATGGCTATCGTAGCGGAGTGTATTTACCTCAGGTAGCTACTGAGATGGGCTGGAACAGAGAAGAATTTATGAATAGCCTTTGCGGCCATAAAGCCGGTATGGCTTCTGATGCCTGGAAAAAAGGAAAGTGCGATATTTATATCTTCAGCGCCGAAGTATTTGGGGAAAAGGATTCAAAATAGCCTGTCTATTGATAGGCAGGTATTCTGTTGAAAATTATGACCAAAAGTGTCAAAGTTTTAATTATCATTAACATAGCAATATTCTTTTTGGCCAATATTCTGCCTGGTTTTGGCTGGGCCAGACTGTTCGGGCTGGTGCCGGCGGTGGTATTTTCTCATTTAAGGCTTTGGCAGATTGTGACTTATATGTTTTTACATATAGGTTTATGGCACTTGGTGTTGAATATGCTTATGCTTTGGTTTTTTGGACCGGCGATAGAAACTGCTTGGGGCCGGCAGAGATTTGTTGCATACTACTTATTTACAGGTATTGTTGCCGGATTCTGCAGTTTTTTGGTTTCCCCGGGTTCTTACATTCCGGTGATAGGGGCTTCCGGAGCAATATTCGGTCTTTTAACAGCTTATGCCTTTATGTTTCCGGAAGCTACAGTTGTACTTTTTTTTATTTTTCCGATGAAAATGCACCAGGCTGTATTTATTCTTGCCGGTATAAATCTTCTGGGAGCTGTGTCTAATTCCGGTTCAGGTATAGCTTACATTGCTCACTTAGGCGGGGCTTTAGCGGGGTATCTGTATATGAAAAACCAACGGCTTAGGGATTTTGTATGCTTTTTCTGTCCTCAGGCATTAGGAGAGCATTATGCCCAGGTTCAAAGGCGTAAAAAGGGACGCGATACTGCTAACCTTAATAAGGAAGTTGACAGGATCCTTGATAAAATATCAAAGCAGGGTATTGACAGTTTAAGCCGAGGAGAACGTATTATTTTGGAGCGCAAGAGCCGTGATTCTTTTAGGGAGAAATAAGCATTCCTTAAAAAGCCCTTTATTCCAAAGGGGCTTTTCCAATAATATAAAATAACTTGACACTTGAGTATGTTTTAAGGTATACTTCTATTAGTTAATAGTTAACTTGATTAACATTTAAGGAGGTTAAGCATGTCTCCAGAGAATGATATTTCTTCTTTTTCCCAGGAAATGATTCGGAATATGTCCAATCTTGTGCGTTTTGCCCATTCAGAATTTAACCGGGCTTCCGATGTCTTAATTAAGGGAACTATGACTTTACCGCAGTTCTTTGTCCTAAAGACTTTAGATTCTGGCAAGTCTTTAAAAATGAAGGATATTGCCAGAAACTTGCATATAAGCCTTCCGGCGGTTACAGGTTTTACCAATAAGCTGGTTAAGATGAATATGCTCAAAAGAACTTATGATAAAAAAGACCGTCGTGTAATCCACATGGTTCTTACTGATTTAGGCAAAAAAACTCTGGCTTCCATAGAGGAGAGCCGTAAAAAATTTATTGAAAAGATTTTTGGCAGGCTCTCGAATGAAGAAAGGGCAACTTATTTAAAAATTATGCACAAAGTAACCAGAGATTTATACAGTGAAGATGTCAAAAAGTGATTATCGTTACAATTCATTAAATTTTTTATTAATAGGTTTGGCTGCAGGCTGGCTTTTGATTTATGTGTTTGCGAGCCAAGCGTCAGCTGAAGACCCTTTTAAGGCTCCTGAGCCTTCTTTTAATAAAGAGGATTTCATTGAATCAGCTAAGCGGGAAAAAATATTAAAAATCGGTTTGGTGGATTGTGTGGTTTACGCTTTACAGAAAAACCCGGAAGTGAAGATAGCAAAAATCGCACCGGTAATCGGGCTTGATGATAAGAGAATAGCCGAGGCTGAATTTGAGCCGACATTCAAGATAGACGCTTCAGTAGATGATACGAAGGAGCAGGCTAATTCAACGGTTTTTGCCAGCGGCGTAAGTACTTCTCGCAGTACAGGGGTCAGTGCCGGGGTGGAAGGTAAGCTTATCACCGGCACCAAATATAATCTTGACTATTATAGCCTAAAGCATAAAAGCAATTATCCTACGCAAGTAATCAATCCCTACCATTCTTCGGAAGCTGTTATAACTTTAACCCAGCCTCTGTTTAGAGGGGCAGGGGTTTTTGTTAACCGGGCAGAGATAGTTATAGCTTCTAATAACCAGGCTCGCAGTGAAGAAGAACTTTTCGATATAGCCATGGACACTGTAGTTAATGCCAAGATAGCTTACTATGACCTGGCTTTCTACCGGGAAAGATACAGGATAGCCAAGATTTTTCTGGAGTGGACGCAGAAGCTTTTAGAAATTAACAAGGCCCGTTACGCTAAAGGATTGGTAAGTTCGGTGGATGTGCTGGAAGTGGAAAGTTCTGTGGCCGAGCGCGAAAAAGAGCTTATTGATTATGAAGCAAAAGTAGAAAGAGCTGAGGATGTCTTGAAATATGTTACTAACATAGTAGAGGACCCCAAGCTTTGGAATGCTCGTATAGAGCTTATGGATGTTCCGGAGTTTAGGACAGAAGAAGTTGAGCTGGTCCAGAGCCTTGTGAATGCGTTTCAATACCGTCCGGATTATATATCTAAACAAATAGAACTGAAGAACAAAAACATCAGGGTTAAAGTTGCTAAAAATACTTTACTGCCTACTGTGGATGTAATAGGAAGTTTTGGTTTGAATGGCTTAGGGGAAAATTATCAGAAAGGAATCCGGGAAATGGATGATGGTGACTACAGAGATTGGAGCCTGGGGGTAAAAATTGAAATACCCTGGGGCGGGGAGGAAAGGGCAGATTATGATAAAAAGAAGCTTGAGAGAGCCCGGGCCATACTTGAATTCAAACGACTGGAGCAGAAAATAATTCTTGATATTCGGGATAAAGTCAGGGACGTCAAAGTTCAACATCGCCAGGTAGGGGCTTCAAAAGTAGCTCAGGATAGTGAGACCCAAAACTACGATGCTCAAAGTAAGCGTTACGCAGCTGGTTACGTGAGTACTCACGATTTACTTGATTACCGGTTTAATCTGGCCAGCGCAGAGTTAGACTATGTAAAAGCTATCATTGACTATAATATTGATTTAGTTAGACTAGAGAGAGCTCAAGGTTTAACTTTAGTTAAGAATGGAATAGCTATGGAGGAAGAATGAGTTTATTAAAAAATATACCTGTTTTTAACCGGCGCTTGAATTTTGTTTTTACTGCTTTAGCTTTAAGTATGTCTTTTTTCCTTGCCGGATGTAATCCTAAGCAAAAGACTGTCGAGGATAGTGTTTTTGCGGTAGCGGTGAGCCCGGTTGTTTTGGACGAAATCCAGGAAACACTTGACTATGCCGGAAGCGTCCGGGCAAAAGAGGAGGCTTTAGTATATCCTAAGACCAGCGGTAAAATAATGGAAAAAATAAAAGAAGAAGGAAACTCTGTAGAAAAAGGCGAAGTTATGGGCTATATTGACAGAGACGAAATAGGGTTTACATTTGAGAAAGCCCCTATAGAAAGCCCTTTGAGAGGCATAGTGGGGAGAGTTTACGTAGATCAAGGGGTGCAAGTTACGCCTCAGACCCCAATAGCTTTGGTTGTGGATATGGATAGTGTGGAAGTCGATTTGAATATTCCGGAAAAATATTTTCCCAGAGTATCCATGGGGCAGAAAGCAGTAATTAAGGTAGATGCTTACCCCGATGCCGAGTTTTCGGGAAGAGTTTCTAAAATAAGCCCGGTTGTGGATACTGAAACTCGTACGGCCCCTATAGAAATCACTATTTCGAATATTGATCACCGCTTGCATTCAGGAATGTTTGCCAGGATTAAACTTATCCTGAGTGAGCATGAGAGGGTTCCGGTAGTATTAAAGGAGTCGGTTCTGGGCCGGGGTACGGATACCTACGTATATGTTGTTTCTTCGCAAAAAGACTCTTCCGGCAAGGCCAATATCATCCAGAGGAAAAATATAAAAATAGGGATTAAGGATGGTTCTTACTATGAAGTTACCGAAGGCCTTAAAGAAGGAGACTTGACAGTAGTTGCCGGACAAAATAGGCTTTATGAAGGTGCTTTAGCAAAAGTACAAGAAACGAGAGGTATAGAAAGATGAATTTTCCTGAATTCGGTGTAAAGCGTCCGATAACAAGCTTAATGATATTCTTAGGTATTATAGTAGTTGCTCTGTATAGCTTGTCAAAACTGGGTATAGATAATATGCCGGAGATAGAGCCACCGGTAATTTCAGTTATAGCTACGTACCCGGGCGCAAGCCCTGAAGATGTTGAAACGAAAGTTGTTGAGCCTTTGGAGAACCAGTTAGGTTCTACTCCCGGATTAGATAAGATAACCGCCCGTTGTCTTGAAGGTATCGGAGTTATTTCGCTTAAATTTAACTGGGGTACCAATCTTGATGAGGCTTCCAATGATGTTCGTGACCGCATTGATTTAACCAAGCGGTATCTGCCGGATATACCCGATGAAATGGATAACCCTATAATTTTTAAATTCAATTCGGCTATGATACCGATTGTTTTTATGAGCGCTACAGCCACGGATTCTTATCCCAATCTTTACGATATCATTGACAAAAAGATTATAGACCAGCTTAAGCAGGTTTCTGGAGTGGGTACCATTCAGATTTATGGAGGCTTGGAACGCCAGATTAATATCTGGATAGACAGGGATAAACTGCAGGGCTATGGTTTTTCTATTATGGATGTTAAGAGTACCCTGGCCAAAGAGAATGTAACCCAGCCCGCCGGCAGCATCAAATCCGGTTTAACCGACTATTTAGTGCGTATTCCCGGTGAATTTGCTAATCCGGAGGAGATAAAAACTGTTATTTTAGGGACACGAGAAGGTAAACTGATTTATCTGAAGGATGTCGCTAGGATTGAAGACAGTCATAAAGAGGTAAAAAGCATTGTCAGAAACGACCGTAAAATGGGCCTTGTGTTTTTTGTCCAGAAACAGACCGGAACCAATACTGTTCAAGTCGCAGATAGGGTTAAGAGAAAGCTTGAGAGTTTAAAGAAAACTCTCCCTTCAGATGTTGAAGTGAATGTTGCCATGGATAATTCCGAAGATATTATAACTACGCTTAAGACATTGGCTTCTACTGTTTGGATAAGCATGATTCTGGTTATTTTTGTTATCTGGTTTTTCCTGCGCCAATTTAAGCCTAGCTTTATTATTGCTCTTTCGATACCTTTTTCCTTAATGATAGCCTTTATATATCTTTTTATGGCCGGTAAAACCATAAATGTTATAAGCCTATCTTCTATTGTTATAGCTTTGGGGATGGTTGTGGACGCGGCAATCGTAGTAGTGGATAACATTTTCAGCCGCTTGGAGCGTAAAGAACGGCCCAAAGAAGCGGCGGTTTTCGGAACCACCGAAGTATTTGCTGCCATAGCAGCCTCTACTTTGACTACAGTGGTAGTATTCGCGCCGCTTATGTTTGTTAAAGGAGTAGTAGGAATTATATTTGGAGAGCTTGCGGCAGTAGTTATTATTACTCTGCTGGGATCCCTTTTTACGGCTACTACTTTTACTCCTATGCTTTGTTCAAAGTGGCTGAGTATAAAAAATGTTGAAGGTTCGCACCGCAGCGCATTCATGAAAACGATATATGATTTTTCGGAAAAAGGCTTAAAGGGACTAGAAGAGTTTTATTCGCGGCTTCTAGAGCGTTGCCTACGTCATAAAAGGACGGTAATCGTCGGGTTTGCCGCAATGTTCGTGGGGAGTTTATTTTTAATGCCTTTTGTAGGCAATGAATTTTCTCCCGACGAAGATACGGGAGATATCTCAATCAATATCTCTTTGCCTATCGGCACAAGAATTGAGGAGACAGATAGGGTAGCTTCTAAGCTTGAAGAAATATACCAGGAGCAGATTAAGCCTCAAGAAAAACGGATGTCATTTGTACGCAGCGGTTCAGCCATGGGCATGAGCTCAGCCTTTGGGGCCAGTTCCGGAACACACATAATTGACTCACGGATAAAGTTGGTACCTAAAGATAAAAGGAACCGTTCAGTCAAAGATATCGCACAAAATATACGTAAAGCGTTAAAAAATATACCGGGTATAGACAAGATGGGTATAAACACCGGAGATTCTATGGGTAGAATTATATCCGGAGGCGGCGGCAAGGCAATTGAAGTCGAGATCATAGGAAACTCTTTTGAAGATACCGGGATTTTGGCGGAGAAAATAAAGGGGATTATGAAAAAAATACCCGGGGCTGTTGATGCCAGCATTTCTCGTGAATTAAACCGGCCGGAATTGATAGCAGAAGTAGACAGGGTTAAAGCTTCATCTTTGGGGCTTGATATGAACACTATAGCCAACAGCATAAAATCTTATATTGAAGGAACAACCGCCACTAAATACCGCGAAGCAGGCGATACTTATGATATATATGTGCGCCTTGAAGAAGGCTTTAGAACTAAACCCGAAGATATAGAAAACATATTTATCGTTTCGCCTTTTACAGATAAACAGATAAGAATAAGTAATATAGCCAATGTCAGGGAAGCTTTTGGGCCTCAGGAAATATCACGTAAAAACAGGGAAAGAGTAGTAAAGGTCGAATGTAATACTTATAAACGTTCTACCGGAAAAGTAGCAGAAGATATCAAGGAAAAAATTGATGAACTTGTCATCCCTGAAGGAATCAGCGTAGAGCTCGGCGGCCAGGCCGAAGAACAGCAGGATGCGTTTCGCGATTTGTTTATGCTTTTAATATTGGGAATAGTTTTGGTATATATGGTTATGGCTGCCCAATTCGAGTCTTTGCTGGACCCTTTCATAGTCATGTTTGCCATACCTTTTACTTTTACCGGAGTAATAATTGCCTTTATCTTGACTAATACGACCTTAAGTGTCATATCCTTTCTGGGTATCGTTATGCTTATGGGAATAGTTGTGAATAATGCTATTGTTTTGATAAGCTACATAAACATATTAAGAGCCAGGGAGTATTCGATGGTTGATGCGGTTACTCAGGGTGGAAAAGCGAGGCTGCGGCCGGTTCTTATGACTACTCTTACTACTATTTTTGCAATGCTTCCCTTAGCACTATCTCAGGGTGTGGGTTCAGAAACCTGGCAGCCTTTAGGAATAACTATGATTGGCGGCTTAAGTGTATCGTCTCTTGTAACGCTTTTATTTGTTCCAACGATGTATGCTGTATTTGAATCTCGGGTAAAGAAAAACGGCAAAATAAAAGTTTAATTTCTAAGGTTAGCTATTTGATCGGGGGGTATATGGAAAAAGAAATGATGATGGTTATGATTGTCTATAATGAGGCCGTGGATACTGAAGTAATGGAAGCCCTGTCTCATTGCCAGGTAAAATATTACACTAAGATAAAAGATGTCTTCGGCAAGGGGGAGATTTCCGGAACGCACCTGGGTACTGACATCTGGCCTGGAAAAAATAGCATTATGTATGCTGCCTGCACTCTTCAAGAAAGCTCTAAACTTTTAGATTGCGTTAGAGCTTTGCGTAACAGTATAGGCAAAGAAGGCATTAAGGCTTTTTCCTGGAAATTGCAAGATATGACCGTTTGATATTGGCCAGCCTTTAACTATTATCCAAGTACATTTTGTAAAAAATTTCCTGCCGTTGCCTGTTTAGGGCGATGATAAAATTGCATTTTGACGGCCTTGGTGTATAATTTCAATAACAGACAGGATGATTTATGATTTCAATAAACAATATTTCTAAACATTACGGCGGCCGGGTACTTTTTGAAAAGGTTTCCCAGCATATCAACCGCGGTGAAAAGATAGGCCTTATTGGCCCTAACGGAGCGGGCAAGTCTACTTTTCTTTCAATTTTATTGGGAAAAACAGAACAGTCTTCCGGAAATATCCAGTTTACCAAAAATATCCGGATTGGCTACCTTCCCCAGGAAATCAGTTTTCCTTCCAACGCTTCGGTTATCGGAGAAGTTACCGGAGGGGATGATACTATTTCGCGTCTCAAGAAGGAAAAAGAACGCCTTGAGTCAGAACATAAAGCCGGATTAAGCCAGTACGGTGATGTATTACACCAGTTGGAGTTTCTGGGGTACTTTGAGCTTGAGCATAAGGCTAAAAAAGTTCTTTCCGGATTAGGGTTTAAAGAAAAAGATTTTAGCCGGCCGGTTTCAGAGCTTAGCGGAGGCTGGCAGATGAGGGTTTTACTGGCTAAACTCTTAGTTTGTCAATACGATGTATTATTTCTTGATGAACCTATGAATCATCTTGATTTAGGGGCGGCTCTCTGGTTTAAGGATTATCTTAATGCCTATAAAGGTGCCTTTGTCATGATATCGCACGATAAAGATTTTCTCAATGAAGTTGCCAATTGCACTCTTGTCCTTGAGAATGGCCAAATAACGAAGGTAAGCGGAAACTATGACGAATACCGTAAAATTTTGGATGAAAAGAGAAGGTTCCTTATAAAAAAGTTTAACGAGCAAGAGAAGAAAATAGAACAATTAAAAGTTTTTATAAGCCGCTTCCATGCCCAGCCCAACAAAGCTTCTCAGGTCAGGGCAAAAAAGAGAGTGCTTGAGAAAATGGAAAAGATAATTGTTCCTCAGGACAGGAGAGAAAGTATAAGAAACTTTTCTTTTCCGGTGTTGGCGCGCAGCGGACAACAAGTCGTAAAATTGGAGGAAGTGTCTAAATCTTACGGGGATATAATTGTCTATAAAGATTTTGATTTCGAAATTACCAGAGGCCAAAGGGCTGTTCTTGTGGGAGAAAATGGTGCCGGGAAGTCAACGCTCCTTAAAATTTTGGCTGGTGTTATACCTGTTGACGAAGGGCGTCGTGTCCTGGGCCATAATACGGATGTCGGTTATTTTTCCCAGACTCGCATGGATACTTTGAGCTCAGACAATACCGTGCTTCAGGAAGCGTATTCAGCATCCGGCGGCCGCCTTTCCATTGAGAATATACGCACTATTCTGGCAGTTTTTCTATTTATCGGGGACGATATCGAAAAAAAAGTAACTGTACTTTCAGGAGGAGAAAAAAGCCGGCTCCTGCTGGCTAAACTCTTGATTAATCCGCCTAACTTTCTTTTGTTGGATGAGCCTACTACTCATCTTGATGTGGACGCGGTCGACGCGCTTATTCAAGCGCTAAGTGTTTATCAAGGCACCTTAGTTTTCATAAGCCACGATATACATTTTGTCCGCTCAATAGCTAACATAGTGTTTGCAGTAAAAGGGGGCACGGTTAAAAAATTTCCCGGTAATTTTGACTATTACTGGCAGAAGAATAAAAACGGACAACTGCCTACGGAAAGTGGCATCAGCTCAAAAAAAGTTTCCTCCGGAAGCTATGTTGCTTCTATCCATAAGAAAAAAACAATAGACAGTAAATCAAGAAAACAGCATAATGATAATATTTCTAAACAGATAAGGGAACTGCGTAAAAATAAAGAAAAACTTGAATTAGACCGTAATGTTAAAGCGCGTGTCCTGGCTAATCCACGCAGCTATCACAATAAAGAGATAGTTTCTGAATATGGACGTAAAATAAAAGATCTTGAAAAAAATATTTCTGATATCGAACGGGAGATAACCAGCCTAAAAAACCTGTTTGAATAAAATTATCCGATAGGTAAGGCTAAAAAATGGGTTAAACTATTTAGATCGAAAAGAATATGAAAACCGCAAGGGTAATTTTTAGTTTTATTTTCTTTGCCAGCCTGATTGTCCTGGGGATATCATTTTTCCAAAGAGACCGTCTTCCCAATGAAAACTTGATATTGGAAGAATTGTATACCGAGCCAGGATTGACAACCGCCCTCAAGGAACCGTTTGAGGAAACCTGCGGCGGCCTGACTTATAATATCATTCCTCAATATAGCTATGAGATTTACGGTTTAGTAGTTGCCTGCAGGAACCCAGCAGGTACATTCAGTGGAAGCAAAGCAGAAACCTTAGACATTCTTAACGTAAGAAACTTATGCCTTGTCTGGGGAGATAATATCTCTAATAAGGTTTATAAATCCATAAAATTCACGAGCGGCAGGCTCAATTGCTATTTTGAATGTATTTCAGAAGTTAAACAAGACGCTTGCTGTAATTTCTCCAACGACTATTTTTCAGGCAACCGATTTTTGTCTACTGACGCGGCAATTATCAAAACCCTTAAAAAAACCAGGCGCGGAGACCAGATTTACGCTAAAGGATACATTGTTTTATATTCCTATGGAGATGTTGTTTTTGATAACGACAACAGTCCATACAAATTTAAACATGGCGAGAAGCCCAATGAAATTGTTTATTTGACTGAGTTTAAGATTCTATCTGAGGCCAATATCGGATGGCGGAATGCCCATATGTTTTCAAGGTATGTTTTATTAGTTTCTTTTATAGCATTGTTAATATTACAATTAACAATACCTTTGGGTAGCTTGAGGTCGGCTTAAGTGAAGCCTGCAAGAGCGCGTTTTACGTTGTAATTGAAATTTACGACTGTATAATGTAATTATGAAAAGAATAATAATGCTTATAATAATGATGGCTGTTTCTACCAATTGTTTTTCTCAAGGAGGGCGCATGAATAATAATGTCGTAGTTTTGCAAACTACCCAAGGTAATGTAGAAATCGAGCTCAACCTTAAGATAGCGCCAAAGGCTTGCGAAAACTTTTTAGGTTTAGTTAAAAAAGGTTACTATGACGGTGTGCTTTTCCACAGGGTTATAAAAGGTTTCATGGTTCAAACGGGTGATCCTACCGGAACCGGCCGGGGCGGTTCATCAATATGGGGTGAGGCTTTCGGGGATGAAGTCACCCCTGAAGTTTCTTTTGATAAGCCGGGACTTGTCGCTATGGCTAACGCCGGGCCTAACACAAATGGGAGTCAATTTTTTATAACTACCGCTAAAACCGGCTGGTTGAATATGCATCATACTATATTCGGAGAAGTTATTTCCGGGTATGATACCGTGGAGAAAATAGAAAACCTTCCGACTGATTCATCGGACCGCCCAATATCTGAAGTAAAGATTATACGCGCCTACCTTAAATAACAAGTAACTAAAAACAGGTACAGGTAGAGGCAAAGGTTAAGGCAAAGATTAAAAAAACCCTAAATTCTAATAATACCAATATTACCAAACTCTAAATTCAGCCTGATGCTGATCCGCCCTTGGAGGAAAATCCCAATTACCAAATCCAAATACTACCCATTCTTAAACCACAAGATACCTGCCTCGCCGTTAGCCAAAGACTAATGAAGCTTCGGCAAGGCGGGCAAGTTACAATAACCAAACAATTACCAAATCTCAATAATCAAACTAAATATAAGCTTTTTATCATATTTGGTTATTGAATATTGTAATTTGTTTGTATCTTGTTACTTGGTCATTGGTTATTTCATAGAAACTGTTAACACCGCTTGAAGATTATACATTTTTATTTAGAAGCTGATAGCTTATAACTTATGGCTTAGAGCTTATTCTGCTTAAAGTTTTATTGAAACAATTTATTTCTATGTATTTCCATATATCTCTACCGTGTTTCTGCTAAAGAAATGTTCTTTCGGTTTTCGGTTAGCGCCTGCCTGCCGCAAGGTCTTAACTTCCCTATTCTTTATGTTTTTCAGTCTTTTAGTTTTTATGTTCTTCGGTTTTTTGGTCTTTCAGTTTTTCAGTTTTTCTGTTTTTAGTTCTTTAGTTTTCTGTTTTTTTGTCTTTTGGTTTTTTAGTTTTTCTCAACCTTAACCTATATAGTCTATCCACTATGGACCGTGGACTTTTTTTAAGCCTCAACCTTAATCTATATCGTCTATGGACTATGGACTTTCTCGAACCTTAACCTGCATGATAGTGGCTTATAGCTTTTTTTGGCCGCGCATTCATGCGTGAGTTGCTATTATTTCGGGAATCGCATATAATGTTTCCGTAGGAGCAATAAAAAAATGAAAAAATGTTTATTTTTTTTATGTTTTACGGTTTTTTGCGTTCAAGGCTTAGCAGCTGAAGTTACCCTGATGGAGCCATTTAATTCTCAAGACAGGGTGCTTATTTTTTCTCCACACCCCGACGATGAAGCTTTATGCGCAGGAGGGGCCATCCAAAAAGTAATTTCTTCAGGCGGTAAGTGCAAGGTGGTGTATTTTACCAATGGTGACCATAATCAACTGGCGTTTATTTTTTATAAGAAGAAGATGGTTCTAAAACGGAAAGGATTCATCGAGATAGGCCAAATCAGGGCTAAAGAAGCTGAAGCAGCCGATAGCCATTTAGGACTTGCACGTAGTGATATTGTTTTTCTGGGTTACCCGGATTTAGGAAGTTTTAATATTTTAATCAACCACTGGCAGGACAATCCACCTTTCTCGGACTTTTTTACCGGGATATCCCGGGTTCCATATGAATATTGTTTGTCTCCCGGAGCCGAGTATAGAGGTGAAAATGTTTTAAGGGATATAAAGAAGGCCATACTTGATTTTAGGCCCACGAAGATTTTAGTTTCGCACCCTTGCGACACTAATCTTGACCATCGTTGCCTATACGTTTTTGTGCGCCTGGCTTTATGGGATCTTGAGGAAGATATTTCCGTTTCTGCTGTATATCCTTACCTTACCCATTTTCGGGCTTACCCCAAGCCCAAGGGTTATCATCCTGAAACTGGGCTCTTACCGCCGCCGGGTTTATCTGAAAGCACGATCGCCTGGAAAAAAATGCTTATTGATCCTCAGGAAGCAAAGGAAAAACTAAATGCCCTTTCATTTTATACCAGTCAAAAAGCTTATCTTTGGAAATTTATGCTCAGTTTTATAAGGAGTAATGAATTGTTCGGAGACTATCCGGATGTTAAGCTGAAAGGGAATTATTGGGCTGGCCTTAATGATTCAGGCACAAAAGGCCCCAAAGATACTATGGCCAGCCTTGATACAGGATATAAAGGCAAACCGGATGTATTTTTTAAAGCTGTTAAGGGCAAGCTGTTCATTAATGTTGCGCTAAACCGCAAGATGAAGAAAGATTTTAAAATCACATTTTTACTTCTGGGGTATAGCAAGGAGAATGATTTTTCTAAAATGCCAAAGATGTCGCTCAGCATTATTAATAACAAGTTACGCATTGTTTCGGGCGGCAAGCGCCTTAATTGCCGGCAGTGCCAGTTAGTTTTTAATAGTAAAAAATCTCTAGTCATTAAAATACCTTTTTCGTTTTTAGGCAATCCGGATAAGATACTGTTAAGTTTAAAGAGTAACGCCGCGGGTTTATATGAATACGCAAATGCCTGGAGAGTTATAGAAATCTGCAGGTAAATGAACCCTGATTATTTTTTATAAGTATTAAGCGGGGGCGTTGTTTTAGAGGCAAAAAACAAGTATAATAAATATAAAGAGGTTTTTGACATAAAATATACCTGAGAATTCTATCCCGGTAATTATGGTGAACAAAAGCTTATTGCTTAAAATTCATGAAGCTGCCCATATGCAGCGCTGGAACGACCAAATTCGTACAGTTGAGCTTACCGAGCTTGATAAACAGGCTCATAAGATGATAATCGCTTATATCCTTGCCAAGTGCCAGGAAGATTCCGGAAGCAAAGGGCTTGATTGGATTGAAGTTATAGAGGCAGGCCTTTTTGAATATTTGCAGAGAATAGTCCTGACTGATTTAAAACCTCCGCTTTTCCACAGGATAAAAGAAAGTAAAAAAGAGTATGCAAGGCTAAATGACTGGGTCTATAAAAGAATATACCCTTTTATAAACCCCTTGGGGGATGCTTTTTGTTCTAGGTTCAGCAATTACCTGAGTGATTCGGAGAGAAATATCAACCGCAGGATAATCAGTGCTGCGCATTTTTATGCTACGAAATGGGAGTTTGATATTATACAGCGGGCCAATCCTAAAGGATATTTGATTGAAGAAATCAGGCAGGATATTTTTGAAAAACAGCAAAGATATCATGATCTACCCAGTATGCAAAAGTTGCTTAAAACTTCTCAGCTCAGAGATTTCGTCGATATCTGCGGGCAATTACGTTTTCAGATACGCTGGAGCCATCTTCCCAGAGTTCCCAAGACTTCAGTTTTAGGCCACATGTTAATAGTTGCAATGCTGGTATACTTACTTTCTCTGGACAAACATGCAGAAGCCGGCAGAAGAGTCAATAATTATTTTACGGGGTTGTTTCATGATCTTCCGGAAGTTCTTACCAGGGATGTTATAAATCCGGTGAAGGATTCCGTGGAGGGCCTAAGAGATTTAATAAAGGATTACGAAAAGGAAGAGATGGAAAAGAAAATCTATCGCTTGATTCCAAAGAATTGGCATAAAGATATGAAGATTTTTACCGAAGACGAATTCTCTGATACCGAGAACCGTGACGGAAGATTAGTCAAGGCTGTAGACAAGCTTGCTGCTTTTATTGAGGCTTATTTGTCGGTGCGTAATGGTACTCAAAGCCAAGACTTTAGGAAAGCTATGGATTCGGTTTCCAGAGATTATGCAGGAAAAATAGTTTCAGGTGTAGATTTCGGCCGGATATACGGAGAATTCGCTTTAAAAAGCAGCGATTAATTCATCCGGTTTTAAAAGCTAAAGCTAAGGAGAAAACGTGAAAATAGGTGATATTCTTAAACAAAACTCCCGAGGGGTTTCTTTCGAGTTCTTTCCTCCTAAGACCGATAAGGGTATGGATAAACTGATATCGACATCTCTCATGCTGCAAGATTACTCTCCTCTATATTTTTCTATGACTTATGGGGCTTTAGGGAAGAATCAGGACAGGACAAAAAAGGCAGTTTATGGCCTTTTAGACAAGGCTACTGCTGCTGTTATGCCTCACTTGACCTGCATTGCTTCAAGCCGAAGTAAAGTGGCGGATTTACTAAGTGAGTATAAAGATAGAGGCGTTGAAAACCTTATGGCTTTAAGAGGGGATTTGCCTGCCGAGGGTTTTGAGCCTGCCGGAGAATGCGAAGATTTCAAATACGCTGTTGATTTAGTTAAGTTTATTAAAAAGCATACGAATTTTTGTATAGGCGTGGCGGTGTATCCGGAAACTCACATCGAATCTTCTTCGGTCGAAGAGGATTGCGAATATACTAAACGTAAAATTGATGCCGGAGCCGAATTTGCCGTAACTCAGATGTTTTTTGATAACAAATATTACTATGAGTTTATGAATAGGGCAAGCAGACAAAAAATAAACATACCGGTATTGCCCGGCATTTTCCCGCTCACAGACATCAGGAAACTAGATAATTTTTTAAAAACTTGCCGGGTCAGTTTACCTCGCCGGATTAAGGAAGATATGGAGAAGCTATCAGAGCATCCGCAAGATATGGAGAAAGCCGGCCTTGAATTTACAATAAAGCAGTGCCAGGACTTAATAAATAACGGAGTAAGAAAACTGCATTTTTTCACCTTCAATAGGCCTGATACTATAAAAAAGATATTGGACAATCTTAATTGGTAACCTATATGCTTAAAGTCAAAAGTGTTCTATACATATTGATAGCAATCTGCGGCCTGGCAGTATGTATGTTTTTAGGGGCCAAATTTATTCGTTTTTTAAATGAGAACAGAGTCTTAAAAGAGATGGTTTTAGCCTTGGAAGCCGATTCTCGCATAGCCGAGGTACTGGTAAGCAGCTTAAAGTATGACGAAGAGACATGTAAAACTTTAACCACAATAAAATTTCTTGAATACGATAAAAACAACAATCCTCTTGAACCTAAATATTTTACCTTTCCCGGTAATATAATACAGTTCCAATCCTTGGTGGCCCGTTTTGACGATATTCATATAAAAAGAAAGGATTCGCTTAAAGGACGAAGCGCTTATATCTTTTGGAAAGTATTTATGCTTGATGGTAATAAAACCGTCGAATATGAAATAACCAAGGCTTATCAAATACCCGGGGGTTATAAAATTGACAGGGGCAAATCTGCTTTTGAGGAGCAGATCTGGAGAAAATTCTGGGAGTATGCGCTTTCTCCTGAAAGCGCCAAGAAAAAAGGCATAAAGAATGTTCAGATAGAAGCTCCCGGAAGTATGTTCATACCGGGTACGCTATATACCTTGGTTATAGAACATGACGGCGGCATAAGGATAGATGTTAAGCCCTTGCCTAATATATTAAAAGGAGAGAGTATACCGAGGTAGACCAGTCTGTAAAATCTAAGAACCGCTAGCTTTACTGCCGGGAGGATATCTCTTTTGAGCTTCAAAAAAATTTTCTTAATATTTGCCATTCTATTCATTCTTTCAGAGTCCTTTTACTTCCGGCAGGTCCAGGCTTACCGGGGGGCGAATTTGTATGATTCAGGAAGGCAGGCTGCCCGCAGAGGAGATTATGATTTCGCTTTTATGTATTTTCAGGAATTTTTGCGTCGTAAGCCCCAATCAAAATCAGCCCAAGATGCGTTTTTTAGCTTGGGGGAATATTATTTTAAAATCAAGGATTATGCTGATTCATCAAAGATTTTTATCCGTTTTATTCGGCAGCACCCCCAATCCAAAGCTAAGATTTTTGCTTTAGCCTACCTTCTGGAGATTTCCCGGCTTAGAGAAGACAGTTTTGCGGTAACAGCTTTTGAAAAGGAAATAGCTATTTCTAAACAGCTCAACCTTCTTTTTAGTGATTGTAAAAAAAGCTTTTATAAGTCGGCTTTAATGGAAGATTATAAAGCCTTGTTTTATATCGACAAAATTCAGATCTACATAAATGGGGAACTCTTTACACAAGTTTCATATTAGGCCCGTAAATCTCATAGCCGCTGCCGGAGTGATCCTGGTTGTTTTCATTCTGCTTATACCCAACATTTTCTTTCTCACAGTTAAAAATGCTTTTGAAGAAACGGTTGGCGGTAGCATTGACAAAAAAGTGTCCATTGGAAGCGTTTATTACTACTTCCCTAATATTGTTATAGCGAGAAATATTTTTGTTTTTGATAGAGGGCCCAAGGGCTTAGAAGAATTGCTGCATGTAAAGAAAGTCAGCCTGGTTTTTTCGTTGGGTAAGTTGATAAAAGAAAAAAAGTTCATTATCAGTAAAATATACCTGCAAGATGCAACGCCTGATTATGAGCGCAGTAGGGATTTTTTGTATTCTAATTTAGATAGAATAAAAGCATTTCTATTGGGTTTGCCGGAAGCGGATTCTTTTAGTTTAAGCATAAAAAATGTTTCATTGGCAGTTCAGGAACCGCTGAATTATATGCAAAGGCTGCTGCTCGATTTTGATTTAACTATTAGGAAAAAATCATTTAATCTTAAATCTTCTTTTTGTTTTGCAAGCCAGAATGGTTTAAAAAAGGGGCAAAAGAGTGTTCAGAGTAGATTTTACCTGGATAGCCGTATTTCTGGGAATTTACTTGAAGATGGCCTGGCTCTGGATAACTTAGAACTAAAAACTGGTTCTACGTACGCTAAAATGTGGGGAAGTCTTAGGGCTGGCGCTCTTTCTCTCAACGGTTTTTTTACTTTAAAAGACTTTTTTAAATATAAAGATTCTTCTCAAAAAGAAAAGCGTTTATCGGAATTTGCAAACAAATTTATCAGTCTATTCAGGAAGCCGGATTTCATTCCGGAGCTTTCGCCCTTAGATTTGAATATTTACGACTTTCGCTGCAAGGCTGAATTTGAGAATAAAAGCATAAGATTGGAAAATTTGGGGTTTTCTTTAAAAAACATTCCTTTTACTGTGTCAGGGGATATAGATTTTTCACAATCTCTGAGGCTGAATGCAGTCCTGGAATCATTAGTCTCAGTTCGGGAGGGAAAAAATCGGCCTTATGTCTGTTTGGTAAAAGGGATATTTGAACCCGAAGGTTTTGACGGCAGCTTGGTTTTTAAGTTCATAGACAGCCAACAAGATCTTTTTAATATCGAGGCCAAGGGGGTTAGTTTACAGCTAACTACAGCTGGAAGAATTAACCTGAAAATAAAAGATTCCAGTTTTATCCACCGGGGATATGAGGATTTGTATATTGTTGTGTTTAGCGGCAGCAATCTGCTTTTTGACTCCAGCGATGAAAGATTTTTACTGCTGGAATTTTCTTCCGGTATCTATGATGGGCTAATGACAGGTAAGGCTTACCTGGAAATGGGCAGGACACCGCTGAATTATTTTTTTACCGCTAAATTTGGGGGTATTGATTGTGTCAATCTTGTTTCGCTTGACGAATATCTTTCAAAAGTAAAAGGGAAGATTTTTGGGCGTCTTTTCTGTCGCAGCCTTCCGGGTTTTAAGGCTTCGGGAACCGTAGACATTCGGGACGGGTCATTGGATGATTTTGATTTTTTTTGCTGGTTGGCAGATTTTTTCAAGATTTCTTCTCTTAAGAAAGTGGAGTTTGATAACTTGAAGGCGGATTTTTTGTTGGAACAGGGAACCTCCCAGTTAAGTAATTTGAAGCTTGCAGCTGCTGACCTTGCCTTAAGAGGCGACTTCAGTATTATGGACAATGGCCTTGTGTCTAGTTTGATATCTATAGGTTTATCCAGCCGGACACTTGAGGAATCTCCTCGGTTTAAAGCTTTAACTAGATTATTAGGCGAAGGGTTTTCTTCTTTAGACTTTGATTTTCAGCTTTCCGGTCCTTTTCAGAAAATGAATTTCAAATGGCTTGATTCCTATTTTAAAAAACGCCTCCAAGACACTATACCGGATTTTATAGAGAGAGGTATCGAACGCCAGATAGACCTGATAGCTGAATCAAAACCTTAAGAAGGCGGTAGCGCTTTTTTGGCTGTAGTCTTTGTATCCGCTCGACTTAAAAGCATCTTTCTGGTATAATCCCTTTTAGCGAAATAGATTTAAGGAAACAGGGTAATTTTTTGTAAAGTTTGGTAAGTTAACGTAAAGGCATGTAACAAGGAGTATTTTTATGGAACGCTGTAAAATTTGCAAAGTCCCTTTAAGCGGTGTTTTAGGCAAGGTGGCAAAAGTCTTATTCAGGGTTAAGCCTTCCGACAAGGAGGGTTCTGTATGTAATAAGTGCTTGGAGAAAAAATCTAACAAAAAAACTTCAAAGCTTTCCCAATCAGGGACTTATCAATGCCAAATATGCGGCAGGATGATTCATAAGGAGCATTCTCTTGAGCATGTTAAAGCTGAAGAGTATATTATTAACCTTATAAGGAAGGATCACGTTGATTGGCGGCATAAAGAACCTACTTGCCAGGAGTGTCTGGAATATTATCGAAAGTTAGTAAAAGAAAACGAAATCTAGTTTCTATATTAACTAGCGTCTTTAGGAGGAATTATGTATAGAGAGCAAATCAAAGTCTTAGACTGCACTGTTAGAGATGGAGGCCTGATCAATAACCACAATTTTGACCAGCGTTTTGTCAGGGAAGTTTATAAGGCGGTATCAGCTTCCGGCGTAGATTATATGGAAATCGGCTATAAAAATTCCAAGAGTCTTTTTTCTTCAAAGGAATTCGGATTGTGGAAATTTTGTGATGACGATGTAATACGGAAAATCACCGAAGGGATAGAGTCGTCAACTAAGATAGCGGTGATGGTTGATGTTGGGAGAGTTGACCTTGATGATGTTAAGCCCGCTTCTGAGAGCCCTGTTGATATGATAAGGGTGGCTAGTTACGTTAAGGATATCGATAAGGCCATTTTTATGGCTAACCATTTTTTTGACAAAGGATATGAAACCACTATAAATATTATGGCTATTTCTCGGGATCAAGGCACAGAGCTTGAAGAGGCCCTGCATCAGATAGAACAGGAAGCAAAAGTAGGAGCTGTTTACATTGTGGACAGCTTCGGGGCTTTGTACCAAGAGACTACAGAGCACCTGGTTAAGCTGTTCAAAAAGATACTTAAAACAAAAGAGGTTGGTTTTCACGGGCATAACAATCAACAGCTTGCTTTTGGCAATACTATAGAAGCTATTATTCATGATGCTAATTATATGGATGGTACGGTTTACGGAATAGGTCGGGCCGCCGGCAACTGTCCTTTAGAGCTTCTGATAGGTTTTCTTAAAAATCCCAAGTTTGACATACGCCCAATTTTAGATTTGATATCAAATGAATTAGTGCCTTTGCGTAATAAAATAGAGTGGGGGTATATAATTCCGTATGCGATATCCGGTATGATGAATGAACATCCTCGTTTGGCAATGGCATTGCGCCAGAGCGCTGGAAAAGAAAACTACCGTGAATTTTACGAAAGTCTGATGAATCCCGAGTTAGATTGATATAATACAAAGTATTTCACAATCAAGAGGGAATAACCAGTATGACCGGATTTAAAGAATTACCTCTTTTGGGGATACTTAGAGGGGTTGATAAGGCGGATGCTGAGCCTTTGGCGGGGGTTATGGCTGCCTCAGGTCTTAGGGCGGTAGAGGCTACCATGAACACTGAAGGCGCCTGCGGTTTGATAGAAACTCTTACTAAATTCAGCCAAGGGAATTTTGCCGTAGGTGCGGGCACTGTTATGGATTTGGAACAGGCCAAAAAAGCCTTTAATGCCGGAGCCAGATTTATGGTTTCTCCGGTGTTGATTCCGGAAGTCGTAGAGTTTTGTCATGAGAATTCTCTTTGTGTGTTTCCGGGAGCCTTTAGTCCCCAGGAGATATATAAAGCTTGGAGTTTCAAGCCTTCAATGGTAAAAGTATTCCCGGCTAAATTTTTCGGCCCGGATTACATAAAAGAAATCAAGGGGCCACTTGATAATATTAAATTACTTGCTTGTGGAGGGGTTACACCCGGCAATATAGCCGAATTTTTTATTAAAGGAGCTGATGCCGTGGCTTTCGGAGCGAGTATTTTTAAGAAAGAGTGGCTCAAAGCCAAAAAGTTTTCCTTAATTGAGAAAGAGATAAAAAAACTTATTAATGCTTTTCAAAACAGATAGGCATTACGCGAAATATAACACACGATATACGAAATACGAAAAGCAAAGGAGGAAATCTTATGATGCGTTCGGGCAATCCTGCCTTAGGAAATAATATTTTTTCTGGTTTGAGTTCATCTGATTCATCAAACGTTATGACTATACAGGGCACGGTTAATAAGACTTTTATCTTGTTGATTTTAGCTTTTTTTAGTGCATCCTGGGCTTGGGCAAACCCCTCCAGGGTTGTTCCCTTTATCTGGCTTGCGGCAATAGCCGGCTTCATTATCGCCATGGTAACAGTTTTTAAAAAAGAATGGTCTCCTGTAACTAGTCCGGTTTACGCCCTTTTGGAAGGGGTTTTCTTGGGGGCGATTTCAGCGCTTTTTGAAAAAAGTTATCCGGGTATCGTAATGCAGGCGGTAGGTTTGACTTTTGGCGTTCTTTTTTGTCTTCTGGCAATTTATAAATCCGGAATAATAAAAGTTACCGACAATTTTAAGCTGGGTGTAGTTGCTGCTACAGGCGGGATTGCTCTTTTGTACCTGGTAAGCATAATAGCCGGATTTTTTGGCGTTAGTTTTTCTTTTATCCATGAAGGAGGGGTTTTGGGGATAGGTTTCAGCCTGTTCGTAGTGGTTATTGCCTCGCTCAATCTTGTGCTCGATTTTGATTTTATAGAAAAAGGTTCTCAAAGGCATATTCCTAAATATATGGAATGGTATGGAGCTTTTGGGCTGATGGTTACTTTGGTCTGGCTGTACCTTGAAATTTTAAGGCTTTTGGCGAAATTACAAAGAAGATAGAGTTTTTAAAAATTATGAAAGAACGCCGTCAACACATCAGGATAAATGATTCTCTAAAGGTAAGCTATCAGGTTATAAAAAGTTTCCGTCTTGTTGTCACCCAATCTAAAGATGTTTCTGAGGGGGGCATAAGCTTGCCGATTTTACAGCGGCTTTCCCCCGGCATGGTCATAGACTTGGAGATTTATTTATCTGACTCACAAAAGCCCATTAAAGCTACCGGTGAAATTATGTGGTTAAAAGAGATAAAGGACCTTAAATTTCCTTATATGGTTGGTATAAAGTTTTTAAAGATAGACTCTGCATCGTTAAATAGGATACGCACTTACGTGCTTAAAAAGCTTAATAAAGAAAAAGAAGTTGGCTGGATTGAATGATTTTTAGGAGTTGATAGTGTGGGTAAGAGAAAGAGATGAGTGCAGGAAATTTGAATCCGGAGACGGCTGTTCTCTTGTAGAGTTTATCCATCCTGCAAAAGACGTTCTTAAAGTAGGTTACAGTTTGGCACAAGCCTGCCTTTTGCCTTTTGCTGCCAGCAAACCTCACATTCTAAAGTCTTCCGAAACTTATTATATTATCAGTGGCAGAGGGCTTATGCATATTGATGGTAAAGAACGGAGGGTTTTCGAAGGTTGTGTCGTGCATATCAAGCCTGATTCTCTGCAATATATCAAGAACACAGAGTCTGAGGAACTGCGGTTTTTGTGTATAGTAGAACCGGCCTGGAGGCCGGAAGACGAGAAGATTCTTTGACTGTCTTAACAAATAATTCGAAAAGTTTTCCTGAAAAATATGACTAAAATAAAAGTCCATTTTAAGGGTTCCCTTATCAGGCTTTTGACCCGCAGCGTAAAACTTCCTAATGGATACAAAGTTAATTTAGAAATCGTAAAGCATCCTGGAGCGGCCCTGGTTGTCCCTTTTTTAAACGCAGATACGCTTCTGATTCTTAAGCAATATCGGCCGGTAGTGGGAGGTTATCTGTATGAGTTTCCGGCAGGAACTTTGGAAAGAGAAGAAAAACCTGTTTCTTGCGCCAGAAGGGAACTTAGAGAAGAAACGGGGTATTCTGCCGGAAAATTATTAAAACTCGGAACAATACTGCCTTTGCCAGGGTATTCTACCGAGGAGATAACGATTTATAAGGCTACTGATTTGAAAAAAAATGATACTAATATTCAGAAAGATGAAATCATCAAACCATTAATCGTCAAGAAGGAAGAAATACTCAAGATGTTCAAAAAAGGAAAAATAATAGATGCTAAAACTATCTGTGCTTTAGCTTTATGCGGTCAGGTATAAGATTATGAATAAACCGATGGCGAAATATATGCTTTTAGCCATAAAAGAGGCCGAGAAAAACTACACGAAACTTGAAGGAGGCCCGTTCGGTGCATGCATAGTTAAGAAAGGGGGTAGTGTTATAGCGGTTTCCCGTAACACCGTACTCAAAAACGATGCTATCTGTCACGCTGAAATAAACGCTATACGCCTTGCTTCGAAGAAGCTGAAGACTTTTGACTTATCAAGCTGCATTATGTATTCTACTACTGAGCCTTGTCCTATGTGTTTTTCCGCCATACATTGGGCCAGGATAGATAAGATTATCTACGGGGCCAGCATGGCTGATGCGAAAAAAGCCGGTTTCAATGAGCTGAGCATTACGGCAAAAAAGGTTAAATTGTTGGGCAAAAGCAGGGTGAAAATCCAGGGTGGTTTTATGTCTGGCCAATGCCGCAAGCTCTTTACTGTATGGAAGGGGTTGCCACGTGCGTTTTACTATTAGCGATTTTAGACTAAAAAGAGAAGGGGGGTTTAATGAACCGGGTTATGATATTTATTGATGCTGAATACGTTGTCCAAAAAATGAAAGATTTGCGTGGAGCCAGGAAAAGTATAAGACGCAAGGATATTCAATGGAAAAACATTATTAAGTGGATACTGGGAAAACGCAAACTTATACGCTGCTATTATTATTCCGCCGAATTTAATAAGACCGAGAATCCTCAGACATATCAAGAGCAACATGAATATCTTAAAGAATTAAAACTCAAAATACCTTATTTTACAATAAAGCTGGGCAGGCTTGTAAAAGTTAACCGCGAATGGATGCAGAAAGGTTTAGATGTTAAGATTGCAGTAGATATGTTTGATAAAGCCGTCACTGACCAGTACGATACCGGTGTTCTTGTGTCGGGGGATTCAGATTTTGCCGAAGTGATAAGCGAGATAAAAGAGCGCTATGGCAAACACATAGAACTTTGCACCTTTGACCGTTCTATCCACGAAGCGCTTTTGCTTGCTCCTGACAGGCACCTGGTTATAGATTCTCAAACCGGCAGAAGGTTTAATTTTTGGCATGAATAAGCGGCTCGTCGCCGTATAACCGGTTAACACAGTCCGATAGTGTTAACTTAGCTTAATGATAGTGCATCTAGTTTGTAAAATTGTAGAGATGTGTTTACATATTTTGTGTAAAGGCGAACGGTATACGGTTACAGAGTAGGCTGTAAACATAACTTTCGAATAATACATGTATTTTTAATGCCTTGGGCTTATGTTTAAACAGAGTATGAAATTGTAAGGGTGGAATAAAAGGAGGGGTATTTTGGCTGGAAAAATTTCCATTATTGGAGCAGGCGTTGGCGGATTATCTTTGGCTGCCAGGCTGGCCAGCCGTGGCTACGAAATAGACATTTACGAGAGGCTTCCTGAGTGCGGGGGCCGGGCCCATATTATAAGGGACAAAGGGTTTGTGTTTGATACTGGGCCGTCTTTTGTTCTTATGCCGGAATTTTTTGGCGAAGTGTTTTCTTACTGTCAACAAGACATTAAAGATTACCTTAATCTTAAAGTTCTTGATACAAGCTACAAGATATTTTATACAGACGGAAAAGTGTTGACTGTATATAAAGACAGCGAAAAGACCAAGCAGGAGCTGGAAAGGCTGGAGCCGGGGGCTTCCCGCGGTTACGATAAATTTCTCAAAGAAATCGGCCAAATGTATTTTGCCGTAAAGCCATTGCTTTATAAACCTTTTTATCGCAGGGATATCTTAAATCCTAAATATTGGCCTCTTTTGCCAAAATTAAAGATTTTTCAATCTTATTGGAAAATAGCCAAGAAATTTTTTAAAAGTGAAAGGCTTTGTTATGCTTTTACTTTTGAGGCCATGTTTATAGGGGTTTCTCCTTTTGTGTCGCCGGCTTTCTACAGTATCATAACTTATGTAGATCATAAAGAAAAAATTTACCATCCTTTGGGCGGAATGTACGAGATACCTAAGGCTTTGGAGAAAATAGCCCTTAAATTTGGGGCCAGGATAAATTACAATTTTGAAATAGAAAAAATTTTACAGAACGATGATAGATTTATTCTGAAAAGCAAGCAAGGAGATATAGATTCCGAAAAAGTGGCGGTTAATGCGGATTATTCTTATAGCCAGGAAAGCCTGCTGAAAAGGCCGTTGCGGCAGTTGGATTATTCTTGTTCGGTCTACCTTTTATATTTAGGCCTAAAACGTAAAGTTTCTGGTTTAGCCCACCATAATTTATTTTTTTCCTCGGATTTACGCAGAAACCTGAAAGAAATTTTTGATTCCGGTGATATTCCGCTGGACCCTTCTTTTTACGTGCACGTGCCTACAGTTACTGATCCCGGGCTTGCCCCGGAGGGAAAAAGCATAGCTTATATTTTGGTCCCGATTCCTAATTTAGAAAAGTCTCAGGGCATAAATGAATCGGAGGAAGAACGCTTAAGAAAGATTATATTCAGCAAGGTTAAGCTGTCGACAGGAATCGACCTTGAGGATTTAATTGAGGTGGAGCATAAGTTCTTTCCCGATGATTTCATAAGCCGCTACAATATAAAAAATGCTGCTACTTTTGGCCTTGCTCATACTTTTTCTCAAAGCGCTTTTTTCAGGCCGTATAATAATGACCAAACTTTTAAAGGCCTTTATTATGTAGGCGCAAGTACACAACCGGGTGGAGGGCTACCTACGGTAATAGCATCTTCAAAAATAGTGGCGGATATGATAACGGGGGAAGCGAAGAAGCCATAAGTTATAAAAGAGCACCAGCGCACCAGCCACTAGTCACCAGACACCGTGTGAGTTTGAGAAAGAACAGCTGATGCTTACAAAAATTTAACTTGCTTAACGGGGTGCATTACAAATATGATAAAAAGCTTATATTCGGTTTAATTATTGAGATTTGGGAATTGTTTGGTTATTGTTTCTTGTGACTTAAGAATTG
The DNA here is from genome assembly GCA_028692655.1 of Candidatus Omnitrophota bacterium. GTDB lineage: Bacteria > Omnitrophota > Gorgyraeia > Duberdicusellales > 4484-171 > JAQUWY01. The sequence continues at coordinate 42,150 of JAQUWY010000011.1, forward strand.
GTAGTATTTGGATTTGGGATTTTAACAACAGGTGCTCCGGTGCACTGGTGACGGGTGTTCTTTTATAGCTTGCAGCTGTTTTTATCTAGTGTTTGCTTCCAAAGCTTTGATCTTTTCAATAACCTCTTTGGTCGTGTAATCCGGCGTGGATGCTCCGGCAGTTATGCCTACGCTTTTAGCTTTTTTGAACCATTCCGGATTAATTTCTTCTTTTGATGTTATCCAGAAGGTATTTTTATTAAGAGATTTTGATATTTGATACAGCCTTTTGGTGTTAGCGCTTGTTTTTGAACCGATTACCAGCATAATATCGTTTTTAAGGGGCAGCTTTCTTATCTCATCTTGTTTTATACGTGTAGGCCGGCAGATAGTATTGAAAAATTTTACCGTTTTGATGTTCTTCTTTATCTTTGCTACCACAGGTAATATTTTTTCTATATCTTGGGTTGATTGTACAATAATGGCGGCTTTTTTGATTTTTTTTATTTTTGTGCCGGGGATATTCTTTGAACTATCTATGACCATAGCCTTTTCCTTAAGCTGGCCGATTATACCCAGAACTTCATCGTGTTTCTTGTCTCCGATTATGATTATGGAATAACCTTTGGATTGCTGAGATTTAGCGATGCGGTGTATTTCTTTTACCATAGGGCAGGTTGCATCAACTATTGAATAGCCGAGCCTTTTTGCTGTGTTTATTAGCTTTTGTGATGTTCCGTGGGCTCTTACAAGGAGGGTTTTATTTTTCCCGCGGCTTAAGTGGCTTACTTTTTTAATACCGGTTTTTTGTACCTGCTTGACAACAGTTTCATTATGCACAATATCTCCCAACATCTCTATGGTCTTTCTATTTTTTGAGGTTTCCTGAGCTATTTTTAAAGCTCTTTTTACCCCAAAGCAGAAACCGGCCGATTTCGCCAGAGTTACTTTTATTTTTTTCATTGGTTTGTTGCGGTTGAGATTATAATGCCTATTTTTTTTGCCGTATTGACATAACATCGCCGGGAGAAAATATCGTAGTTATTCTTCTCAATTTCGTTTAATATTTCAAAGTAAGCTTTGCTCATTAATTTCGCAACGAAACGCTGGCGCAATCCCGGAATGAAGCGGAGCCCCTTTTCAGATAAAAAGAAGTAGCTTTTTGCCCGGTCTATTTGAAATTTTATAAAACTGATAAATTTTTCGTCAAGTATTTTGTCCGCGATATGCTTATCGGAAACTCCGAAAAAAGACATTTCTTCCTGAGGCAGATAAATTCTTCCTCTGCTAAAATCTTCTTTGATGTCCCTTATGATATTTGTAAGCTGCATTGCTATGCCTAGGTCTATGGCATAGGGATGAGCCTTTTTGTCTTTTACTCTGAATAAGCGCAGCATTATAAGGCCGATTATCCCGGCTACTTTATAACAGTAGTCATTTAATTCAGAAAAGTTTTTGTAGCGGGTTTTTTCAAGGTCCATTTGCATTCCTTCTAAAAGCTTGCCAAAATACTCTATGGGTATGTTAAATCTCTGGATTGTTTTTTGAAATGCCAGGAGAATCTCATCTTTAAGGCCTAACCCGGAATAGGCCAGCGAAATCTCTTCTTTTACCTTGAGCAGTTTTTCTTTTTCTTGCTGGCTATCTTTTTTATCTACGGCATCATCGCTTCTGCGGCATATCGCGTATATACTGTATGAGGCCCGGCGTAGCTTAGGCGGCAGGAACAAAGAAGCCATGTAGAATGTTTTAGCCTCTTTTTTAGTTATAATCTTGGCTTTACGAAAACCCTTACGGTAAGTAAAAGGTGTCTTTCCCATTATCATTATGATTCATTTTACACTTAACTTAATCTTAGGCAAGCCTAAATCTTATTTGCTAAAGCTATTTATCGGGGGTAAAATAAAAACATGTCAGAGTACCTGAAAGTATTGCTCATATCTTTGAGCGTGCCTTTGTTTTTAAGCTTTTATTCTCCTTTAAAAATCTGGCCTAATTTAAAGGCCCTGGCTGCCACCTTGGGATTAATCATTCTTGTTTTTGGGGGCTGGGATGTATTCGCCGCCTACCGCAGGCATTGGCATTTTGACTTTCAACAGGTTTACGGTTCAAGATTACTGAATTTGCCATTGGAAGAGGTGCTTTTTTTTATTATTATTCCCTTTTGTTGTATATTTACCTGGGAAGCGATAATTTTTTTAAAAGGAAAAATAAAATGAAGGAATACACTTTTTTAGCTGCGGTTTCAGTTATTTTGACTATTTTTATCGATTGCAAAAGTTCGAAACTTTACAGGCGCGGTGAGTATTATATTTTTCTGGCAGTGATTTTGTTTTTTAAGCTTCTGGTTAACGGCTACCTTACGGGTAATAACATTGTTATTTATAACACTCGCTTTTTTCTGGGGTTTCGTTTGGGAAGTATTCCTCTGGAAGACTTTTTGTTCGGGTACAGCATGGTTACCCTAACGCTTGTATTTTGGGAATATTTTAAAAAGAAGTTTGCTTTAAGCAGGGATAATATCGGGCAATAACCGGAGGCAGAAACTATAAAAATATTCAGGATAAGCTTTTTTATCTTATTGCTCTTGTGCATAGCTTCAAAGGGGTGGTGTTTTAACTGGAAGCAGTTGCATCAGTTGGCGGATGATACAACTCTGAACAGAGCTGTGGCTAAAGCGGCTGATGAAAGTAATTCTCCGGAGAGCCTTTATGTTTTAGGCCTGGTCTATCTTAACCGTTACGATAATGGCCTAGCTCGGGAAACATTTGAAAAGATGTTGGCGATAGACGGTTCTAATGCAGGGGCCAGATGGGGTTTAGCCGAATGCTTGCGCAGAGAGCATCAATACCTGAAGTGCCAACCTGTTTTCGAAGAAATTATAGAATCAACCCCGGAATTTTCTCCTGCCTATCTGAGCCTTGCTTATGTAAAATATATACAGGCAGATTTTAACGCTTCGGCGCGGTTAGCTTACAAGGTTATAAAACAAGGCCGGGATGAGGTTGACATATCAAATTTTGTCCGAGCCCTTTGTTTATTTGCCGGAAATAAAGGCATGATTGCTCATTATGGAGGCTTATTGTCAAAGGCTATAAACGGCCGGTTGGTGTTGCCGTATCTTAATAAAGCTTATAGCCTCCAGCCCGATTCGGCTACTGTCCAGTTTGGTTTAGGTAGCTATTATCTTTTAGTTCCTCCTGTTTTTGGCAGGGATATTGACAAAGCCGAAGTTCATTTAAAAAAAGCTATTACCGTTTCACCTTTGCTGGCAGATGCTTATGTGCGCCTGGCTCAGGTTTATAAATTAAGAGGAGATACCGCTAAATATGAGGCGTATATTAAGAAAGCTCTTGGCATAGATCCTGGTAACGAGATGGCTGTGGATATTTATGATGGACGGTGTAAATTTATATGCTTGGAATGATTCTGCTGGAGGGGTTAAAAATCTAAGAGTTCTCTGCAATAATGTATTAAAATATCTTTGTGTTTTTGCGAAAGCCCTGAGCGTTTTAATATGGACTCAGCTTTAGAAGCAAAGATCTCGACCTCATTACGGGCATAATCAAGAGATTTAGTTTTTTGAGATATTAACCTTATTCTCTGTAGATCCTTAATGGTTACCTTTTGCTTTGAAAGGATGTTTTTTATGAGGCTTTTTTCCCGGGGGCAGGACTTATTAAAAATATGCCAGAGAACTAGTGTTTTTTTTGCTTCTTGCAAATCTGACAAGATAGATTTCCCGATTTTTTTCTCATCGCTGAACAGGCCCAGAATATCATCTTTTACCTGGAATGCCCTGCCAAGATAACGGCCAAATTCAGATAGAATCTTTTCTTCTCTTTGCGAAGCTCCGGCCAGGAGGGCTCCCGTAGCTAAGGGGGTTGAGAAGGTGTATTCGGCTGTTTTATAATCATATATTTTTTCGATATCTTCCTTGGTTGTTTCTTCGATTTTTTTGGTGCCGCTTAAGAGTTCGATGAATTCTCCCGACCCGGTATACACTGCGGCTCTAATGAAGCGTTTCAGAGCTCTTTCTTTGTTAAGAGGCAGCTCATTTATTTTCAGGAAAGCGTCAATCGCTATGGCGTATATTATATCCCCGGCCACGATACTTAAATCTTGGCCGTTGAACTTGGCTTTGGGGTAGCGGGCTAGATACTTATTAAGAAGAACGTGCATAGAAGGTTTTTTTCTGCGCATTTCTGATTTATCTATAATATCGTCATGCACAAGCATAAAATCATGCAGAAGCTCTATTGAAAGGGCGCTTGTGTATAGGCCGGCAGGTTCTTTTTTGGAAAACCCTTTATATCCGATAACAAAGAGAATCGGCCTGAGGCGCTTTCCATCCCGTAATATGAAATCTTTAATTACTTTGAATAAAAGGGGAGATATAAAGTTTAAATTGTATGATGCGTCTACCTGGTTTAGGAACCGGATTAAGTTTAGGTCAATTCTTTTTTTTATTTTATCAAGCACTCTTGTATGCTACCATATCTGTAGCTGACGGGCAAATAAAATAAGTGGTAAATATTGTCAAATTTATGATTAAAAAATACGCCAGGGCTTTAAGGCTTCCTTTTATAATCACCAGTCTTCTTGCTTTTGTGGCTGGTTCTTTGCTTTGGGCGCCGTTAAAGAGAATGACTTTTTTCTTAGGAATTCTGGGCGTTGCTGCTGTCCATTTGGGAGCTAATTTAATAAACGATTACGCTGATTCTCGTTCGGGAGTTGATTGGCAGGATAAGAAATTTTACGGATTATTTGGGGGTTCAAAGCTTATTCAGCAAGGGATATTTTCCGAGAGATTTTATCTATGTTTAAGCTTGGGTTTTTTTCTGATAGCTCTTTTGTGTTTTTTGTCTATTTCATTGGTTATAGATAGCTGTCTGCCTATGGCCGGTTATTTAATTATCCTGGTGTTGGGAGTTTCTTATTCCTGGGCGCCGTTTCGTTTTTCTTATCGTGGCCTGGGCGAGGTTATTATTTTTATCCTGTTTGGGCCGGCTTTGGTTATGGGGGGGTATTTTATTCAGAGTGGGGTTTTCCCAGATACCAGAAGTTTCCTTGTTTCTATGCCCTTTGGATTTTTTACTACTGCAATATTGCTTGCCAACGAAGTTCCAGATTACCCCGAGGACTCAAGCGCAGGGAAAAATACCTGGGTAGTTAGCCTTAGCCCGGAAAAGGCTTGGTGGATATATGGTTTACTCGCTGCATTGGGGCTAACCATGGTTATTGCAAGCGTTTTTTTAGGCTATCTTGGAAAGATTTCTCTTTTGTCTTTAGCTTTGTCGGCTCTTTTTTTAAAAGCAGTAAATATAATACGTTATTATCCTCGAGATAAGGAAAAGCTGCTGGAATCTTCGAAACTCACCATAATCGCAAACACTTTAGCGGGTGTATTTTTGATTTTAGGAGTTTTATAGTGAAAAAAATCGTTATAATCGGAGGGGGATTTTGCGGGCTTTGGGCGCTTAAAGTTTTAAGTAAAGCCGCAGGCGATAAGAAAATCTTGTTGATTGACCGCAAAAAAACTTTTGATTTTTTACCGGCTCTGCCGGATATTATCGGCAGGCAAGTTCCCAGTGGTTGCCTGAGCCTGGATTTAGAAAGTGTATGCAATAAACACAAGCATATATTTATTAATGCTGAAGTAGCTTCATTGCGTCTTGCGGAGAAAAAAGTTATTTTAGCTGATGGCGGAAGCTTGAGCTATGATTATTGTTTGATATCTAGCGGCTCGCAGGCAAATTTTTACGGAAATCACTCTTTAAGCGATTCAAGCTTTACTTTGGGAAGTGTTCAGGATGCAAAAAAAATTCTCAGAGTTTTAGCGGCAGAGGAATTCGATACTGTTTTTGTGGCTGGCGGCGGATATACCGGAATAGAGATTGCTACCAGTCTTTGGAGGTATTTTTTGAAGTCAAAGCAAAAAAAGAAAATTGTTATTTTGGAGAAGTCAACTTCTATACTGGGACAGCTTCCGGATTGGATGAAAACCTACGTTTTCAATAACCTTAAACACATGGGGATAGAAGTTATGACCAATGAGGGAATCAAGAATATAACAGGATTCGATGTTTTGCTTAAAAGCGGGTTGGTTAACCGGGCAATATGTATATGGGCGGCGGGGGTGAAGGTGAGCGATTTTATTTCTTCTCTGGATTTTCCAAAGACCAGCCAAGGGCGTCTTAAAGTAGATAAATATTTAAGGATTAATAAATATTGCTTTGCCGCCGGAGACGCTGCCAGTTTTGATGCAGGCGGTGGGGAACTAAGGATGTCGGTGCAATTTGCTTTATCGCAAGGTGCAGTTGCCGCAGGGAATATCATCAAAGATATTTTAGGCCTGCCGCTAACTATTTTTAAGCCGTTTGACCCCGGGTATGTAAT